>NZ_CP011388.1:3257500-3570000 GCF_001644605.1 Paenibacillus swuensis
GAAACAACAAGATGAAATTGAAAGCAAGTTCCCGGGCGAGTCCGGTGCCTTTCTTCGTTATATGGAAACGATGAAAGAACTGTTTATTCACGGGAAAGAAGCCTTTCTTGAAAGGGCTTTTCTGAAGAAATCACACTTTTTCACTTTCAAAAACGTCCGGCTTCTCCATAAGATGAGAGTTCATAAGAGTGTGCGTGCGCTGGCGGCAGAGTTCTATAAAGATTCACGGTTGGTAGACGCGTTCTCGCTACAAACCTTATACATTGGGGGGGCTCCTTTTCAATCGCCCGCATTGTATTCTCTGATTCCTTATGCGGAGCATGCGTACGGCATCTGGTACGTTAAGGGAGGATACGCAAGCCTCGTCGACCTGTTGGAAGAAGAGCTTGTGCGAAGAGGAGTGCATATTCGGCTTCAATCGGAGATTACGAGCATTAAAGTAGAGCATCAACGTTGTGAAGGGGTCGTACTTTCGGACGGTTCGGAACATGCGCATTTTCAGGTAGTCTACAACGGCGATTTTCCCCACTTGATGTCGTTGTTGCCAAACGTGACCAAGAGAATGAAACCGAAGCCGCGTTATATTCCGTCATCCGGCTGCGTTCTGGTCTACCTGGGCCTGGACAAACGATGGGAGGAAGCGCCTGCCCATCAATTTGTGCTCCCGCCTTCGCTTACGGATTCGTTACGGGCCGTGTTCGAAGAGGGACGCATTCCGAACGAGCCTTCATTCTACATGTTCAACCCGACCGCGTTGGATGATGGTGCGGCGCCTGAGGGTGAGAGTGTCATGTATATGCTGATTCCGGTTCCTCCAGCAGTCAGCGGAGTACACTGGGATGAAGAAGTGCCTGCGTTGGTGGATCGGGTACTTCAACTGGCAGAGGAAAGATTGTTTCCGGGACTCCGGGAAGCGATTGTCTGGCAACAAGTACGGACGCCGATCGACGCGGTAAGGGAAGGACTCTATGGCGGGGGAAGCTTTGGGCTTGCGCCGCTGCTGAGCCAATCCGGCGTTTTTCGGCCACAATTCGCACCCTTGCCGATTCAAGGATTATATACGGTGGGAGCATCGGTCCATCCGGGCGGAGGCATCCCTATTGTTATGCAAGGAGCCAAATTATTGACCTCCCATTTGGAAAAGGAGAGAAAAGCATGGAACGCCTGATATTTTTGCGGGAGTGCGAGAAAGTCATTCAAGCGAATTCGGAAACATTCTACAAAGCATTCGGCTTCTTGCCTAGCCCCAAGAAGGAAGCCGTTCATGTTATTTACGCGTTTTGCCGGTTGATTGATGATTCCGTAGATGAGCCGGAAACCTCGCCGTTCACGCTAGATGAACTGGAACAAGGTTTCGACCGTCTGGACCAAGCGGAAGGTCATTTTATTTGGGATGCGCTTCGCTGGTTGTTTCGCGAATTTCCGCAGCTGGATTCAGGACCCTTCCACCGGCAAATGGCGGGACAACGGGGAGATTTAACTTTTGAGTCGTTCGAGACGATGGGAGAGTTAGAGGAATATTGCTATAAGGTGGCGGGTACCGTCGGCGAGATGCTGCTCCCGGTGCTGCATGATTGTCCCGATGCGAGGATCGCTGAATCCGGCGTGTATCTGGGGAAGGCGATGCAAATCGCCAATATCGTGCGTGACGTAGGCGAGGATGTCCGCAGAGGGCGCCGCTATATTCCGTCCGAGTTAATGCGTAAACACAATTACTCATTAGAGGAGTTCGCGGCAGGGAAAGTCAACCCGGCTTGGGTTCGGTTAATTGAGGATCTCAGCGAACGTTCCAGACTTTGGTTCCGGATCGGTCTTCGGGATATCGATACGTACCCGAAGAGCAGCGCCTTCTGCGTTTCTCTCGCAGCCAAATATTATCAAGCCATTTTGGACGCGGTTCAAGCCAAAGGTTATGATTCCTTCCGTCACCGGGCTGTAGTCAGTAACAAAACCAAGATCGGTATCTTTCTTGCGCTGAAGACGGACGGCGTCGACGCCTCAAAATCAGATGAAAGCTGGGACGTCTCATGACCAACCGTAAGCTGTTTTGGGGATGGTATGCCATTGGACTGGGCTTAATGTTGTTCTACCATGTACCGGGGCCGCTACAGTTTGCTAACGGCCTGTTTCTGCTTTTCTACGCAGCTTACGCGCTTTGGATCGGCAAGGATTATTATAGTACGCATCCCTTTATGGGATGGAGAATCGTGGCTTTGATTGTGCTTACTTACGCCTTGGAATATTGCGGCACGGTAACCGGGTTCCCCTTCGGGCCATATGAGTACACCCCGTTGCTCGGATTCGCGCCTGTTAAAGTACCCATCGCGATTTCAAGCGCCTGGGTAGGGGTGATGGCCAGCGCATTGGCGCTTTCCCGTGCCCGCAGCGTAGCCATGAGGGCTGTGGAAGTAGGTGTTTATGCCGTCTTGTTCGATCTGGTGCTTGATCCTGTCGCGGCCGCGCGGGGCTTCTGGAATTGGCAGACCGAAGGCTGGTCATGGGTGTATTACGGGGTTCCCCTTCAGAACTTCGCAGGATGGTTTGCGGCCGCGGCACTGCTTTCTCTCCTATTTCCCATGAAGCGCAGGAACGACTTCACGACTTCCTCTAAGCGGGAGGCGCTTCGTTTATATCAAGCCATGCTGCTCATGTTTGGCTTGCTGGCTATGAAGGAAGGTATGTTGTTACCGGGAGCGTTGTCGGTCGTGTTTTGTCTGGTTGCGGAAGGGGTACAGCAATATGGTTATTCAAGCTCAAAAAAGCAAGCGGTTTAACGCCATTTTTCGAAGGTATAATGAGTGGTATTTGCTGCGAAGACACTTTCACTCTTTCCATGTCAGGGGACAGGCGGATCCCCTTCGGTCGGGTCCGGTCCTGTATGTGATGAACCACAGTTCCTGGTGGGACGGTTTGCTGGCTTACCATGCCGAGCAGACTCTATCTGAGCGGGATCATTACATTATGATGGATGAGAAACAATTACAGAAATTTCGTTTTTTTTGCAAAATCGGCGCCTTTTCCATCGATAAATCGTCGGCTGCCGGAACCGTGCAGTCGCTTAAATACGCTTTAAAACTTTTACAACAAGGCCGCTCGGTTTGGATTTTCCCGCAAGGCGACATCAAACATCAGGAATTGCGGCCGTTGGAGCTTCATTCAGGCGCGGGGTATATGCTGGAACGTTGTCCGGATACAACCGTCATTCCGGTAACGTTATATTACACATTAGGTTTGCATCAAAAAGCGGAAGCATCCATGATGTTCGGTGAGGCATTGAATCATTCATGGGCTGAGCTTGGGCGAAAAGCCGCCATGAGCTTCATTCAAGAGAAACTGGAGGAGCAACTCGACAGGCACAAAAGCTGGATTGTGCAGGATCATCTGCAGGAGCTTGCCTTATTTCGTCCTTATCTTGGTACCGGAAAATCAACGAGTGACCGTTTTGAACACTTTGGGAAGTGGGTGTCGAGATGGAATCCTTTCTCTGGGTCATAACCGCACTATTAACAGTTCAATTGATGTTCGTCATATGGAACACGGCTCAATTTCCTAAGGCGGTCCTTCCGGACTCGAATAGTCCTGTGCAAACCGTTCACTCCGGGCAGGAGAGGATGACTAAAGTTTCGATATTAATTCCGGCCAGGGATGAGGAACGGAACATCGATTCATGTTTACGTTCCGTATCTCAACAACGAGCGGAAGGATTGGATTATGAAATTATTGTTCTTAATGACCGATCCTCGGACAAAACAGGTACGATTGCCGAGGAATACGCGAGAAAGTTTTCCCGAATCCGGGTGTTGGAAGGACGGGAGCCCGCGGCTGGTTGGACGGGGAAGTCTTACGCCTGCCATCAGTTAGCGGAAGAGGCTACGGGGGACATCCTGTTCTTTATGGACGCGGATGCGAGATTAGAGCCGGGTGCTTTATCCGCGCTCACGGCATTCGCAACCCGTCAAGGCAGCGGTATCGTGTCCGGGTTTCCCCGTCAGGAAACTGAAACACTCATCGAGAAGTTGGTGGTGCCCATGATGATGTACACCATCTCTTGTCACCTGCCTGTCGCCCTTGTTCACGGGACGCATGATCCGAAATTCGCCGCCGCACATGGAGCGGCTTTACTTATTCATAGGGACACGTATAGAGATATAGGCGGTCATGCGGCTGTCCGGAGCGACTTGGTCGACGATATGGCTATAGTTCGCAAGGCCAAAGAGGGCAAACATCCGGTGTCTTTAATCGAGATGTATTCGTGGGTAAGGATGCGCATGTATCGGAACGGATCGGAAGTATGGAACGGATATAAGAAGAACCTGTTTCCGGGTGTAGGCCGCAACCCAGTGATTATGGCCGGTATTTTAAGCATATATACGATCCTGTATCTCGTCCCGCCACTGATGCTTCTTCCGGCCTTGTTCTTTGCGAACGATTGGATTATCCCGGCAATTCTCTCGAGCGTACTCGCAATGTTGACCAAAAGTTATTCCGACCGCAAGAACGGTTTATCCGGGTATTTGGGATTGGCTATTGCTTTGAGTGCGGGAATACTGATCTGTATTGCCCTCGACTCCTGGCTTAGCAGCGGTTCAGGCAAAGGTTATGAGTGGAAGGGGCGGAGGTACCTATGAAGTATTCCTCAGACTCAAGAGTGGCAATTATCGGCGGGGGCCTTGGCGGTTTGGCATGCGCCATTCGATTGGCCGCATCGGGTTGCAAGGTCACCGTCTGTGAGCAGCAGCCCGAGCTTGGCGGAAAATTGCAGCGTGTACAGGATGCGGGTTATCGGTTTGACCGCGGACCCAGCACAATTACGATGTTGGATTCATTTCGCAGTGTATTTACATCCGCAGGGAAGCAAATGGACGAATATTTGACCTTTTATCCCATTCATCCGTTAACTCGCAACGTATTTGCTGACGGAAGCGTAGTGGATCTGGTGCAAGACCGAGGAGTCATGGAGGAGCAGATTGCCGCATATAGTCCCGAAGACGCCTTGCGATATCGCGGCTTTATGAAGGAGGCCGGCGAATTATACCGGATCGGCGAACAACAATTCATGAGCAAGCTGCTCGTGGACTGGAAGGACAAACTGAGCCTGCCGCTCGCGGCAAGTCTATTTCGTATACGTCCTTTTACTTCGTTACAATCATTGCTGAGCCGATATTTCCGGCACCCGAATACGCTTGCTCTATTCGGTCGTTATGCTACCTATGTGGGTTCTTCTCCCTATCAGGCACCTTCAATTTTCACGATGCTCGCATCCCTAGAAGCGGATCGAGGCATCTACGGGGTTTATGGAGGGACCTACGAAATTGTACGCGCGTTTGCGCGGTTAGCGACGGAGCTGGGTGTCGAGATTCTAACGGATACCAAGGTTCATCGTATTATTGTGGCTGCAGGGCGGGTTACCGGTCTTGAAACAAATCGCGGGGAAATTCAATCGGACATTGTAGTTGCCAATGGGGATGTTCTTTCCATTTCTGAGCATTTGTTGTCTCCGGCGGAACGCCCTTCCAT
The DNA here is from genome assembly GCF_001644605.1 of Paenibacillus swuensis. Classification (NCBI taxonomy): domain Bacteria; kingdom Bacillati; phylum Bacillota; class Bacilli; order Caryophanales; family Paenibacillaceae; genus Paenibacillus; species Paenibacillus swuensis. The sequence goes on from NZ_CP011388.1 coordinate 3,263,018, forward strand.
GACTGACAACCGGATTAACAAATATGAGCCCTCCCTGTCAGGTTTCGTAACGCTTCTTGGCATTCAAGATAAGGACCCGCATCTCCGTCATCATACCGTATTTTACCCTGAAGATTATGAAGCGGAATTCGAAGATATTTTCAAGCGCCGGGTTGCGCCCCGCAAGCCAACCTTATATATTTGTTGTACATCGGAAACGGAGACAGATACCGCTCCCGAGGGACACAGCTCCTTGTTCGTGTTAGCCAATGCGCCTTATCTCAGCGACCAATGGAACTGGGAGCGGGAGAAATCGGCTTACGGCGACCTTATCGTTGAGCGGCTGGAGCGTGCGTGCGGACTGCGGGACCTCGCGTCCCGCACACATTTGCGAATGCACTATACACCGCAGGATCTGCATCGAGACACTTCGGCTCACCGGGGCGCGATCTATGGAATCTCCTCTAACGGTTCCGCGCAGACTTTCACCAGGCCCTCTAACCGATCAAAGGATGTTCGAGGCTTATGGTTTGTCGGCGGAACGACCCATCCCGGCGGGGGAACACCGGTGGTTACGGCATCGGGCCGCATGGTGGCTGAACGTATTTTGCGTGATGAAATAGGGTGGAACCACTAAACAAAACATACGGAATTAGGTGCGGATATGACTTACACAACGCCTGACCCAGCAGAAGCATTAAGGTTGCTCGGGGAAGGAACCGAGAGACGGAAATCACAACACATCGAAATATGCCTCAACGAGGATGTACAAGGCCGGAACATCACCACAGGCTTGGAACGATATCGCTTCGTTCATAACCCTTTGCCGGAGTTGGCGTTCAGCGCTATTTCAACAGAAACGTCCTTCCTTGGAAGGGCGATGCGAGCTCCGCTGGTGGTCTCCTCCATGACGGGAGGAACGAAGCGGGCTGAACGGATTAACCGCGCCTTAGCGGAAGCGGCGCAGCACCGCGGCTGGGCCATGGGTGTTGGCTCTGTCCGGGCGGCGGTGGAAAATCAGCAATTGGCGGACACATTTCGTGTTCGCGAATATGCTCCCGATATCCCGATTTTCTCCAACGTCGGCGCGGTGCAGTTAAACTACGGCTTCGGCGCGGAGGAGGCCAGGCGTGCGGTTGACCTCGTTCACGCCGATGGATTGGTGCTGCATTTGAATTCCATGCAGGAAGTGTTCCAGCCGGAAGGCGATACGGATTTCAGCGGCTTGCTTCGCCGGATCGACCGCCTCTGCTCCGTGCTGGAGGTGCCTGTCGGCGTCAAGGAGGTTGGCTGGGGCATCGACGGCGCGACGGCGCTGAAGCTGCTGGGCGCCGGCGTCCGGTTTATCGACGCGGCGGGCGCCGGCGGCACCTCCTGGAGCCAGGTCGAGAAGCATCGCTCGGGCGATCCGCTCCGGCAAGCGGCGGCGGAAGCGTTCGCCGGCTGGGGCATCCCCACCGCCGAGAGCGTCCGCGCCGTGCGTGCGGCGGTGCCGCAGGGCACGTTGATCGCGAGCGGCGGGCTCGCCACAGGCGTGGATGCCGCCAAGTCCATCGCGCTGGGCGCTGATTTGGCGGGCTTTGGCCGTCAGCTGCTGGCGGATGCGGACGGTCCGGATGCGACAGAGCGGCTCGTACGTCGTTTCGAGCAGACCGAGCTGGAGCTGCGAATCGCGATGTTCGGCATCGGCGTAAGCTGCCTGAAGGATCTGCGCGGGACGGAACGACTCGTGGCTATCGCGGAAAGATAGGCGGATGTACGCGTTACAGGGCGAGGGCGGAAGCATACACTATCTTAAATCCGAATGGATAGGAGCCTAACGCGTATGACTATGAAACACGAGACGCCTGTGGTCGTCATCCTGGTGCTATTCATCCTGTTAATTATGTTGTTGCTCGTTTTCGGTATATAAACCGTAAATAAACCGTAGTTGAAGGCCATGCCGTTAAGGTATGGCTCTTTTTCATGTTCACCTGTAACATTATTCATAACATTACGCTTGATGGCAAATACTGAAGAGACAGTTATCTGAAAGGAAGTTCTGATGGTGTCAGATGAGCTGAATATTTTGATTCGGGCATTGGGATCCATCTTCTCATTGTTTATACTTACCCGGATTCTAGGCAAAAAACAGATTTCACAGCTGACCTTCTTCGAGTACATTACCGGAATCGCTTTAGGCGAATTAGCGGGCATTATGTCTACCGACTTGGAATTTTCTTATGTCCACGGGTTCATCGCTTTAAGTGTTTGGGCATTTGTTCCATTAGCTGTAGAGTTGTTAGCACTGAGAAGCAAAACGGTGCGCAATCTGCTTGAAGGACAAAGCAGGGTATTCATCCGAAACGGTGTGATCCTGAAAGAAAATCTGAAGAAAGAGCGATATAGCAGTGATGAATTATTGGAGCAGCTGAGGAAGAAAAGTGTGTTTAACGTAGCTGATGTGGAGTTTGCGTTGCTGGAGACCAGCGGCGAATTTAATATTTTGCTCAAAAAAGAGCATCAGACTCTCACCCCCCATATGTTGGGAATGCATGTCCAGCCGGAGCAAGAACCTCAAACCGTCATTATGGATGGTCAAATTTTAAGGAAAACTTTGGCTCCGAGGGGAATTACCGAAGAGTGGCTTCTGGGGGAGCTGGATCGTCGTAAAGTATCTAAGGAACAGGTCTATCTTGGACAATTGAATGCCAACAACCGGCTGTATCTCGATTTATATCATATGAAACCGGATGAAAGTATGGGGGAACTTCCTCAGGTTCGGTTACTGCATGAGCTGCGGTCCTGTACGGAGGCCGTAAACGCGTATTTAACCGATGCGGGTCAGGGACCGGTCAACGAGGAGTTGCTCCAATTCAGGAGGCAGACCGAGCAATGTATCAAGCTTCTGTTGCGTGATGATCATTCCGAAATATCGGAACAAGGGGAATCATCAGAACCTTAAGGAAAGCAGGTGAATCATGTCATTTGCAGATAGTAAAGAACAGAAGGATTACCAGAAGTTCGCCAAAGACAGGGAGCCTTCCCGGCCGGTGGTTCGAAACTGTATCATTGCCTTCTTCGTCGGAGGTATCATTTGCGTATTCGGACAACTGTTAATGGAAATGTACCAACATTGGTTTGGCATGAGTGAGGAAGACGCAGGGAGTCCTACCGTGGCTACGTTAATTCTCATTTCCGTTCTTCTTACAGGATTTGGGGTGTACGACAAAATCGCGCAATGGGCAGGTGCGGGTACGGGCGTTCCCGTTACAGGCTTCGCCAATGCGATGAGTTCCGCAGCCATTGAACATCGCAGTGAAGGACTGGTGCTTGGTGTAGGGGGAAATATGTTCAAGCTGGCAGGTTCCGTCATTGTGTTCGGCACGGTGGCAGCGTTCTTCATTGCTTTAATTTACCTGATCTTCGGGATTGAGGTGAAGCATACATGACTCTGGCAGGCAAGCAATCCTGGATGTTCCCCAACCGTCCTGTAATCGTATCTTCCAGCGCGGTTGTCGGGCCTGATGAAGGCAAAGGACCGCTCGCGGAGGACTTTGATTATATTCAGGATGAGCTTCGTATGGAGAAGAAGAGCTGGGAAACGACTGAGAGACTCTTGCTTGAGAAAGCGGCAGAGATCGCGGTCTCCAAGGCGGGGCTCACCAATGAGGACATCCAGTTCTATATCGGCGGGGATCTGATGAACCAGATTATATCCAACAGCTTCGCCGCGCGTACGATGTCGATCCCCTATTTAGGCGTGTTCGGAGCTTGTTCCACCTCCATGGAAAGTCTGGCCTTGGCAGCGCAGTTTGTCGATAGCGGCGCGGCGCGGCATGTGCTTGCGGGAACGTGCAGCCATAACAGCACGGCTGAGAAGCAGTTTCGTTATCCGACGGAGTACGGCTCCCAGAAACCGCCAACGGCGCAATACACGGTAACCGGAGCCGGCGCGGCGATTGTCGCAAGGGAAGGCGAAGGACCTGTTATAACAGCCGCCACCATCGGTAAGGTGGTGGATATGGGCATAACCGATCCGTTTAACATGGGTGCGGCTATGGCGCCTGCCGCTGTGGACACCATTACTGCTCATTTCCGTGATACCGGTCGAACTCCGGCTTACTATGATCTCATTGTAACCGGAGATTTGGCTAAAGTGGGACATCGAATCGCTTCGGATTTATTTATAGATCAGGGCGTGCCGATGCATGAGACGATTTTCAATGATTGCGGTCTGATGGTGTTTGACGTTGAGATGCAAGCGGTGCAAGCCGGCGGCAGCGGTTGCGGTTGTTCCGCGGTTGTGACCTACGGCCACATCCTGAAACGGTTACGTTCCGGAGATCTCAAGCGGGTGCTGGTCGTCGCCACAGGAGCCCTGCTATCTCCCATTTCCGTTCAACAAAAAGAAACGATTCCTTGTATTGCCCATGCTGTAGCTTTGGAAAGCGGGGTGCATTAATGCAATTTCTGTGGGCTTTCTTGGTGGGCGGCGCCATATGCGTCATCGGTCAGCTTCTCATGGATGTGTTCAAACGAACACCGGGTCATGCCATGAGTATTCTCGTTGTAGCCGGAGCTGTAGTGGACGGATTAGGTTGGTACGAGCCTCTCGTTAAATTTGCGGGAGCCGGGGCAACAGTCCCAATTACAAGCTTCGGAAACGCGCTGGTGCACGGAGCGATTACGGAGCTTAACGAAAGCGGATGGATTGGTGTCATTACCGGGATATTCAAAATTACGAGCGGGGGTATTTCTTCCGCGATTATCTTCTCCTTCCTGGCGGCGTTGGTATTTAAACCGAAAGGCTGAAACCTTTTGCAACCCAATACGTTAATAATATATGGCCTTCCGGTCTGCGGAGGGTCTTTTTTTCGTCATACAGATTTTCACAAATTTTCTTGTAAATGATTTATAATAGTTGCATATGAAACGAATACACTATCTTCCCTGGAGGGACTGTCGTTATGGAATCATCTTATATGGAGAATTATGCAATTCTGCGTAACATTCGCAACGTATTACAAACTTGTATTCTTGGCAAAACCGATGAAATCAACATGATGCTGACCGCTTTGCTGGCCGGCGGGCATGTCTTGTTAGAAGATGTGCCTGGCACAGGTAAGACGGTGCTGGTGAAAGCGTTGGCCAAATCAATTCAAGGGCAATTCAGACGGATTCAATGTAACCCCGATCTGCTTCCTACCGATATTACAGGCGTTTCCATATATCATCCAAAGCAAGAAACGTTCATTTTCCGGGCGGGCCCGGTCATGACCAACATTCTACTGGCGGACGAAATTAACCGGGCGACAACGAAAACCCAATCGGCCTTGTTGGAATCGATGGAGGAGCATAGTGTAACGGTCGATGGCGAGACCTATGAATTGCCTAAGCCGTTCCTATTGTTCGCTACACAAAATCCGATTGATTTCGAGGGGACGTACGCATTGCCCGAGGCGCAACTGGATCGGTTTATGGTGAAGCTCAGCTTGGGCTATCCCGATGCCGCTTCCGAGCTCAAGATGCTTCAATCCCAGCAGCAAACCCATCCCCTGGATCTGGTTAAGGCGGTTACAGACGCTCAGCGTGTGCGTGAAATGCAGGAACAGGTGAAGTCGGTGCATTTGGATGACGCCGTAGCGGATTATCTTGTGGCTGTCACACGCAGGACCAGGGAGCATCCTTCGGTATTGCTGGGAGCCAGCCCGCGGGCAACCATCGCCCTGTTTCATGCCGTGAAGGCGTATGCTTATATACACGAGAGAACCTTCGTGCTGCCCGATGATATTAAGGCGCTGACCCCTTACGTGTTGGGGCATCGCCTCATGTTGCATACCGAAGCGCGAATTAACGGCGCAACCGTGGACTCGGTACTGCAGTCGATCCTGGAACAGGTTAAGGTGCCTGTAAGATTGGAGCGATAGTATGAGCGCGCGTTATTCGGCCAAGTTCTGGGCGGCCGGGATTTGCCTGCTGTCCAGCCTGCTCTTCGTTCTGTTGCAGGGCGGCAAAGTTTCATCCATGCTCTTTATCGTATTATGCGTATTGATGGCCTATATCGCATTGGGGCGGTTTAGCGGCATCCAATCCGTTCAAGGCAAACGGACGGTAACCGGAGCGGGGCATGAACCGGTTGCTGCAGGGACCCAAGTGGAAATCAAACTGCAGGTTCATGTGCCCGGGTATTGGCCGATTCCTTACGTACTGCTCAAAGACAAGCTTCTCCGGCAAAATGGGGATGAATGGATCTTCGAGAACGCGGCCGCCATGGATTGGAAGCGAAACGGAGAGATTGCGTACCGTACGCCCCCGCTGTTGCGCGGCCGTTACAGCTATATGAATACCGAATGTGTCGTCAAGGATGTCTTCGGGTTGTTTTCTCATGAAGGACTTCTGCCTTCGGAACAGCAGTTCAGCGTTCTTCCCCAAACGGTTCATATTAAAGAATGGCGGAGTCTGGACCGGGCTGTGCGCGGACATCTGCAGCATTCTGCCGCGACTAGGGCGGTGAGGGAGACAACACAAATTAACGGTGTGCGTGAATATATATACGGGGATAAGCTTTCCCGAATTCACTGGAATGCTACGGCCAAGACAGGCACGTGGAAATCCAAAGAGTTTGAAAGGGAAGCTCGCCCGAGAACGGTGTTGGTGTTGGATCGAAGCCATAGTTCCTATACCGGCACGGATACTTTCGAGCTTGCCGTATCCGTGGCCGCATCCATTGTGGACTACAGCGCGCAGAAGGATTTGTCCGTAGGACTGATTTCAGCCGGAAAGAGCGCCACCATTGTGGAACCGAAGCAGAGCAAGGGTATTCACCGCTCGCTGAATGATCACCTGATCGGTGTGGAGGCGGATGGTGTCCAGCTGTTAAGTACGGTGCTGAAAGAACGGTTAACCCAGGAATTTCGCGGGAGCTTCGTTGTAATCATCTCGCCTGTGCAATCCCAGCACATGCTGGATACACTGAGCTGGCTGGAACAACGCCAGATGATTCCATGTCATATTCATGTCGGAGAAGAGATGTTCTCCAAGGAGGCTTGGCATAACATGCTGAGACGCTCTGGGTTCAGTTCGTACTCCATTCGCACCTTAGGAGATTTACCCGGAGCCTTGGGAGGTGGGGGAATATGATTCCGACCAGAAAGAATCGCAAATCAAGCGCAGGATTGTCAACATCCGTTACGGGCATAGCTTCAGTCAAGGAAGAGAAGCGCTCTTGGCCGCATCAATTAAATGCTTTGTTTATCGGCTTGATTCTTGTGCAATTTATTATTTGGTTCGATGAGTATTGGCTGAAAGATACCGTTTACCTTTCTTTCTTCGCGATCGGACTTACGCTAGTGCTGGAACTCTTAACCCTTGTGCCGGCACCTGTCAGGGTGTTGTTGCAATTGGTCGGTATTATCGCCGCTCATTTTATATGGCTGGAGGGCTTCCTGCCCTGGAGCTATGTCGCAGACGGTATGGCGGGCAGGATGGAGCTTTTGCAATATAATTTAGGCATTATGGATCCCTTTATCTGGTATGTATTGGCGGTTTGGGCAATCTATGGTTCATTGCTGCGGGGATTAACTACTCAGTATAGGTTATTTTGTTTTATCTTGTTCAGTTTGTTCGCTTTTGCCATCATGGACTCTTTTTCCCCGCTGCAGTTATGGGATCAGATCGCGATCGTGCTGGGCTCGGGGCTGTGCATGTTAATAGTCAGACATTATGCGGATTTGCAAAAGAAGCATCCTGTGTCTTGGCAAGCCATGTTGCGTAAACCTATGAGAATTTTGCTGCCGATTGTGCTTACGGGCGTTATCGTACTGAGTGCGGGATTCGCGGCTCCCACGTTGAGTCCGGTACTCACCGATCCCTATACAGCGTGGCAACATGCTAAAGGGGAACCCGTAGGCGGCAGCGGTAAAACGGAAGGCAGCAACCCGGATTCGAAGGTGAGCGAAACAACGAAGAAGTCCAACACCAAGTCCGGCTACAGCCGAAATGACGAGAAACTGGGCGGCGGCTTCGACTATAGCTTTGAACCGGTCATGACGGTGACCTCCTCCGCCAAGAGTTACTGGCGCGGGGAGACAAAGTCGAATTACACCGGTAAAGGCTGGAAGAAGGGCAGTGATGAGGGGGACAGGGACTTAACTGGTTTCAACACTGAGCTTCCCAAATACAGCGGATTCAATGCTTCCAAACTGGAGACGGAAGAGGTTGTTCAACGCTTTGCTATGCTGAAGCCGCATAAGCCTATATTATTCGGGGCGAAGGGCTTGGAGCGGATGGTAGATGAAGATACGTCCGTTACCAGTAAAGAAAACCTTAGGATTACCTGGATTCCCCGCGAAGAGGAGCTTCGCTGGTATGCGCCGGGTTACCCAGCTTCATATGAAGTGGTTTCCCAGGTGCCGATTATCGATGAGGCGGCGCTCCGGAAAGTTCCTTTCCTGACCAACCCCGGGGAGGAGTTGCAGCCGTACTTGGAACTGCCCCGCATCCTGCCGGACCGGGTCGACAAGTTGGCAAAGGAAATCGTCAAAGATGCGAAGAATCCCTATGACCAAGCGAAAGCTATCGAAACGTATTTGAGCATAACGTATGCTTATAATCCTAAACCGGATGTAGCAAAAGCGAAAAGTTATGATTTCGTGGATGGATTCCTTTTTGAAATGAAAGAAGGGTATTGCGATTATTTCTCCACGGCGATGGCGGTTCTGTCCCGCTCGGTCGGTTTACCCGCTCGTTGGGTAAAGGGCTACGCGTCGGGGACCACCCCGATCGAGAGCTATGACATCAGAGGTACGGTTCCCCCTGAGGCGTTAGCGGATGTTGACGGGGAACGCGAATATACGGTGCGGAACTCGGACGCGCATTCTTGGGTGGAGATTTACCTGGAAGGCTATGGATGGATTCCGTTCGAGCCGACAGCCGGCTTCTCCATGCCGCTTCCGATGCCGGAGGAAACGGCCGTAACGCCGGAAGTTGAGGAAACACCGGAGGCTGTAACGCCGGTTGTTGAAGAAACTTCCGCTTGGCCGAAAGCCGCATGGATCAGTGTGGCGGCGCTGCTGCTCTTGCTGGCGCTGGCCGGCGCGGCCGCCTATTTCTACCGCGATGCCATTGCGGAGAAGCTTGGCGCTAAGCGCGGACCTGCGCAGGATCGGGCCAACCAGCGCGTGGTGGCCGAGTTCGAGCGCTACCTCCGCTTCGCGAGGAGGAAGGGCTACCCGCGCGGGGAACATGAAACCGCGCGTGAGACGGTTGCGCGCTGGAGCCGCGAGTACAGCTGGCTCGAGAAGGACTTGCTCGCGCTGTTGCCTTTATTCGAGAAGGCAAAGTATAGTCCCGCGGTGCTTTCCGACGAAGAACTGCATGCAGCCTTGGGCTCCATCCAGTCTTTACGGACCGCGATGAAATAACCTTCCACATACAATCTAGGCAAATAAGTAACGATTTTCTCTAATGTGTCCCCGGCGGAGTGCAGGAGAGAAAATCGTTACTTTATTTTTTCTAAATCACATATATTCTTAGTAATCGTTTAGTCAGGAGTGATGTAATGAGTATTTTGTTAAGGGGAACAGGTGTAATTTTAATTATTATAGGTATAATTACCGGATTCCAGCAGGATTCCACCATGGCTGCCTTGTTTTCTATATTTATCGGAATCAGCTCAGGCGTACTCTTCTTTGCCGTGGGCCGTATCTTGGATATCGCTGAGGCTTTATATGAATCGCATTTTGTGCCCCCGTTGTCTCAATCTTTGCGTGAACAGTCATCCCGCACAGCCTCATTGGGAACCTCCCGCGCCAAACTGGACTCTCTCAAAGATTTCAAGATGAAGTCCGGTGATTCTGAGAATCATAAGGGTGACTAGGATAGGAAGGGATTGGGGCGCTCCTACGTACATCGGAGATGCCGTTGTGTCAGCCGCATTCCTTCTGATTGTAACCATTCTAATAAATGCGATTACTGTGATCAGATCGCGACAGAACAGTAAAATAATAGGATGGAGGAATGATTAACATTGCCAGTAACTGTTCAGTACTTTAAGTAAAATGACATAATACAGATGCACATTTGACTTGAGTAGGGAAGTATCGCCTCCGGATGGAGGTGATGCGTATGACGTTTACTTACTCGGAAGTGATGATGTTGGGGATGTTCATTCTCGCGTTATTAACATACTTGAAGAAACGAAAATAGTCCGCTCCGGTTGGCCCCTGCGCGGACTATCACTGACATGGATGGAGGTTCCCGCTCACAATTGTGTCGGGGGAGTGGTGTGGGCCACTCTCTCCTACTTCTATACTTATCATATCACCACAATTATATGCTTGTAAATCAGGGGGAGTCGCTTAGGTTTTCTTTAATATGCCCAATATAAGAGAAATATTCATGGGTGTACCTAAAATGCTCCGGTAACTTCGGTTCCAAGGTAGTTACCCAAGTTCCGGAGTATACATTTCCTTCCCCAGAAAAAGCCCATCGATCTAGAGATGGGCTCTTTCCCTACCCCACAAACTTACGGAAGATTATAAAGTCACTCTATCCTGAAAGTAGAATAGAAGAGGGAACGGGGGTGAGGTGGAAAGTTTAAGCAGTTTCTTCCGATGCCAGCTTTCTTACGAAAGCTCTTAGCCTTTGACTTCGTGTTCCAACGACCTAACCTAATCCAAGGAACATGAAGTCAAGAGCGGTTGTAACCACACCCCCTTCCCTCCCCATGCGCCAGATGAACTCCCATGTCACTTTAATCTTTAATCTTTAATCTTTAATCTCCTTTACATTCTTTCCATCCATGAAGTATGATGATGTTTTCGACATCGTCCGCTTTTTGCATGAAAATGGGCTGATATGGTATTATCTGACGTAAGACAAACCCCAGAGGTGACGACATTGTTTGAACGGCTTTTACCGCATTTGAGCGTGAAATCCATTTATGATATCGATTTGGACTCCCTGATCAAGCAAGGGATTAAAGGCATTATTACCGACTTGGACAACACGCTGGTAGGCGCCCGGGATCCGTTAGCCACTCCCGAATTGGTGGAATGGCTCGCAGGTCTGAAGCGGTTAGGCTTCAAAGTGACGATTGTATCCAATAACTCGCACGGTCGCGTGCATGCGTTCTCAAGTCCGTTGGACATTCCGTTTATCCATGCCGCCCGCAAGCCATCCACGCGTGCTTTCCGTAAAGCGCTGCAATTGATGGAGCTGGAACCTGGGCAAACTGTCGTTATCGGCGATCAGATGCTAACAGATGTGCTGGGAGGCAAAAGAATTGGCATGTACACCATTCTCGTGGCACCCATTTCGCTGCCGGATGAAGGCTTTTTCACCAAAGTATTTAATCGAAATATTGAACGTCTCGCACTATCCAATCTAAGCAAAAAAGGTAAAAACCCCAGGGAGGGCCATTAATGGCAACTAGAGAAGGACAAAATACCGCCACATCCTGTTCGGGATGCGGTGTTAAATTACAAACAACGGATGCTTCCAAGCTTGGTTACATACCGGAGCAGGCGCTGGATCGTGAGCCGGTCATCTGCCAACGCTGTTTTAGAATCAAAAATTACAATGAAGCGGCAAACATCACCTTGGATCAAGGGGAGTTTCTGAAGATCCTCGGCCATGTCGCGGAGAAACAGGCGCTGGTCGTTAATATTGTGGATATTTTTGATTTTGAAGGCAGCATAGTCGGGGGGTTACAGCGCTTTATCGGAAACAATCCCGTCGTTCTGGCTGTGAACAAAATTGATTTGCTGCCCCGCGGTATGAACATGAACCGAATTGTGAACTGGGTGCGCAAGCAGGCCAAGGAGCAAGGGCTGAAAGTTGTCGATATCGTCCTTTGCAGCGCCAAACGAAATATGGGCTTTGACAAGGTAATTGAAGTGCTCGACACACACCGTCAGGGCAGGGATGTGTATGTAGTGGGCGCTACGAATGTCGGGAAATCCACGCTGATTAACCGTTTGATTCAAGGTTACAGTGACTTAGACGCGGAGCTGACCACATCGCGGTATCCGGGCACCACATTGGATCTGGTGGAAATTCCGCTGGATGACGGCAAACATATCATTGATACGCCTGGGATCGTGTATACCTCCCGTATGACGGAATTGGTCTCGCGTAAGGATTTGGGCACCATTATGCCGGACAAGCCCATCAAACCGATTGTGTTTCAGTTAAATGAAGAACAGTCCTTGTTCTTCGGAGCTTTGGCGCGCTTCGATTTCTTGAAAGGCGAGCGTCAGTCGTTTACTTGTTATGTATCCAATGCGTTGCAAATTCATCGTACAAAGCTTGAGAAAGCGGATGAACTTTACGCCAATCATGCGGGAGTCATGTTGCAGCCGCCGTCCAAGGATGAGCTGGAAGACCTGCCGAAATGGACGAAGCACCAAATTCGCGTGCCTAAGGGCAGTGAGTCGGACATTTTCATTTCGGGCATCGGCTGGATTCGGGTGAACAGTGATTTGGGAGCATTACTTGAAGTGCATGCGCCGAAAGGGATTAAAGTGCTTTTGAGGGACGCATTGATTTAGTGTAGTTTGCTTCAAGCACAAGGGGGAGCGTTTCAGTGATGTTAAATGGGGATCAAGGGAGAATGGACAGCAATACAGTGTTATATGGCGTATTCGGCGATCCGGTGCGTCATTCCCGCTCGCCGCTCATGTTGAATTGCGCCTTTCGGGAAACGGGCGTTAACGGAGCATACGCTGCGTTTCATGTAAAGCCGGATGAACTTGAAGCCGCGGTATTAGGAATTCGGGCTCTCGGTTTTCGTGGGGTTAATGTGACCATCCCGCATAAGGTGAATGTCATGGCTTATCTGGACGAAATTGATGAAGGCGCCCGTTTTATCGGGGCCGTCAATACCATAGTGAACGAAAGCGGACGTTTGATTGGATATAATACCGATGGAATCGGCTATGTTCGTTCCTTGAAAGAGGAAACGGGAATCCGTCTTGAGGGTTCCAACATTGTAATTATCGGTGCCGGCGGCGCGGCAAAAGGCGTTGCATACGCGTTGGCCAAGGAAAATCCCCGGCATATGTATATCGTAAACCGTACAGCCGATAAAGCCGCTCAACTGGCCCAGAACTTGTATCCCCTTGTTTCCTCCGAAGGAATGGGATTAGATCAATTAGAAAACATTAAAGGAAAGATCGATCTTGTCGTAAACACGACTTCCGTAGGTATGCATCCGAATCTGGACGAAGTTCCGATCGCTTTGGATTGGCTGCAAGAAGGAATGACGGTCAGCGACCTGATTTACAATCCTTTGGAAACGCGATGGTTAAGGGAAGCGAAGGCCGCAGGTTGTCGAACGCATGGCGGACTGGGCATGTTTATTTATCAGGGGGCCTGCGCTTTTGAATACTGGACGGGCAAGAAGGCGCCGGTGGAAGCGATGCGAGACATTGTATTAACTTCCCTTAGCCGTTCATGAAAATAGAAGAATTGGGGTAATTACATGTTAACAGGTAAACAGAAACGTTTTTTGAGAGCGGAAGCGCATCACTTAACACCTACTTTTCAAGTAGGTAAAGAAGGGGTCAACGACCAGCTCATTAAACATATTGTGGAAGCGATTGAAAAGCGCGAGCTTATGAAAATCAACATTTTGCAAACATGCGCGGATGACCGGGATGAGATCGCACAGCAATTGGCTGAAGGATCGGATTCTGAATTGGTTCAAGTTATCGGACGCACCATCGTTCTATATAAGGAATCCAAGGATCACAAAAAGCTGGAATTGCCAAGAGCGAGCAGATTATAAGCCGGAGGTACGTATGATGCGCATCGGGATTATGGGCGGTACGTTTAATCCGATTCATCTCGGCCACTTGATTGCGGCGCAGCGAGCTTGTGAAGGGATGGAGTTGGATCAGATTTGGTTCATGCCGACACATACCCCGCCTCACAAACCCGCGCCTGCGGGAACGACTCCGGAACAAAGACGGGATATGGTTCAGTTAGCCGTTTCAGGCTCGAATCGGTTCTGTGTCTCGGATGCGGAGTTGCGCCGGGAGGGTGTTTCCTATTCATATGACACCGTGTGCCGACTGCAGCAAGACCATCCCGATGACCGGTTCTATTACATTGTTGGGGCGGATATGATACAGTTTTTGCCCAAATGGTACCGGATTGACGAGTTGGCAACCCGCATCGGATTTATCGGACTTCAGCGTAAAGGATATTCCGCTTCGCTTGAGGCGTTGCCGGAGAACATTCGCGCTGCGGTTACTTTGGTGCCGATGCCTGTTATTGAGCTATCATCCACGGAGATTCGGGAGCGACGCGCAAAGGGGAAGCCGGTGACCTATCTGGTACCGGCAAACGTGGAGCGTTATATGGAGGAGAATGGGTTGTATGCATAGCATCACACGGGAAGCAATGATGAAAGCGGTTGAAGGCGCGATGCCTCTGAAACGGTGGAAACATACGTTGGGCGTCATGGAAACGGCCGTCACTTTGGCCCAGAGGTTTGGCGGTGATCCGCATAAGGCGGATTTAGCAGCATTGTTGCATGATTATGCCAAATATTGGCCGACAGACCGAATGGAAGCCGTTATCCGCGAACAAGGCTTGCCGCACGAACTGTTGGAATTTGATAAAGAACTTTGGCATGCACCGGTAGGGGCTTACGCGGTACAGCGCGATTTTGGCATTGAGGATGAAGAAGTGTTGGACGCGATACGCTACCATACCTCCGGACGGGCGGATATGACGTTGCTGGACCGGATTGTCTGTCTTGCGGACTATATGGAGCCCGGGCGGGATTTTCCGGGAGTGGACCGCATTCGGGAGCTGGCTGAGGAGAATTTAAACCTCGCTTTAGTCGCGGGATTTGATTCGACGATCGGGTTGCTGGTGTCCAAAAATAAGCGTATTTTACCATCAACCGTTGAAGCTCGAAACTCATTAATTACAGAAGTAAGAACATCTAAGGAGGAATAGGCATGGCAGCAACTTCAGAACAATTACTCGAAGCTGTGGTAAGAGCGGCGGAAGATAAAAAAGCAATGAATGTCGTTGCGTTAAACTTGGAGGGCATTTCCTTGGTCGCGGACTATTTCGTCATTTGCCACGGGAATTCCGACACGCAAGTAAACGCGATTACTACGGAAATCAAGAAGCAAGCCGACAGTGTCGGGGTAGCTTTGCGCGGCGTTGAAGGTACGGATACAGGTCGTTGGGTGCTGATTGATCTGGGCGACGTGGTTGTCCATGTGTTCCACCGGGATGAGCGTGAATACTACAACATCGAGCGTCTCTGGTCAGATGCGAAGGTGGTTGAGCTCGCATGAGTCTGACAGCAGGCACAATCGTTAAGCTAAAGGTGAACCGTGAGGTTTCACCTTTCGGTTTTTTTGTGGGGGACGGCGAAGAGGAACTGCTCATGCCTTACTCTGATGCGAATACGAAAGTTCGGGTAGGCGACAATGTTGAAGTTTTCATCCACCACGATACCGATGACCGGATGATGGCAACGATGCGCAGACCCGTGCTTACGCTGGGAGAGATGGCGCTGCTGCAAGTAGCTGACATTCATCCGCGGCTAGGCTGCTTCCTTGAGATGGGGTTGGGCCGTCAGATGCTTCTGCCTAACCGACAGCTGCCGGAGTTGCATGAGCTGCGCCCGCTTATCGGGGACCATGTCTATGCCGTCATGGGGCATGACAAGCAAGGGCGCTTGCTAGCCAAGCTAGCAACCGAGGACGAGCTGATAGAGCGCTGCTTTCACGCGCCTTCCTCGTGGAAGGGCCAATGGATGGAGGCTGTCGTGTACAAGCCTCTGCAGATGGGCACTTTCGTCGTCGTGGAAGGCGGCGTGCTTGGTTTTGGCGCGATCGGCATGATTCATGCCTCGGAGCGTGTAGGTTTACCGCGCCTCGGTGAGCGCGTGAAGGTGCGTGTTGCCTTTATTCGTGAGGACGGACGCGTGAACCTATCGATGAAGCAGCCGAAGGAAGTCGGCCGGGATGATGACGCGGAGCTTCTGCTCGCGTTCATCAAGGAGCGTCCGAACGGCGGCATGCCGTATTCCGACGCAACGGCGGCGGATTTGATCCAGACGCGCTTCGGTATAAGCAAGTCGGCTTTTAAGCGGGCCGTAGGGAAGCTGATGAAGGAAGGCTTGGTATATCAGGAGGGCAGCTGGACGTACTTAACAGCGAACCGGGAGCAAGCCGGGCAGGGAGCGAATCAGGAACCGGGCGAGAGTGAGCAGGAGTAGAGAGTAGCGTAAAAGAGATGCAAATGAAAGAAAATTCTTTCCTTAATCGTATACTGGTTTCAGCAAATCATGGAAAGGAAGTGCCTCCCGATGTCTTATGGCCAATTCGCCTATGTTTACGACCGGCTTATGGAGGATATGCCTTATCCGGAATGGGTCGAATGGGCGCAGACTTGCTGGACACGTCAGTTGTCGGATTTGCTCGGTCATGTCGAAGGACAACCCCATGTGAACTTTTCTCATTCTGTTATCCCCAAACACGTCGTAGATTTGGGATGCGGAACAGGTAGTGTCACGATTCCTTTGGCTAAAGCCGGCTATCGCATAACAGGTATTGACCTGTCCGAAGATATGTTGGCCGTGGCCGGTCACAAACAGTTGGAACAAGGCATCCCCTCTGAACAGATTCGCTGGTTGCAACAAGATATGAGGGAGTGGAAGCTGGCTGAACCTGTTGATGCCGTCATTTCTTTTTGCGACTGCCTCAACTATCTGCTTGAAGAGGAAGATGTGGTTTCTGCTTTTCGCCAATCCTATGAAGGTCTGAAAGAAGGCGGGATGTTCCTGTTTGATGTGCATCATCCGAACCAGCTTCGCCGATATTATGAGAGTCAGCCGTTTATGCTCAATCTGGAGGATGTCGCTTATATTTGGACTTGCGATTACTTGGAAGATTTGATGCAGATTGAGCATGAGCTTACCATTTTTGCGGAGGAACCGGGTTCATCGGGGTTATTTAGGCGTGTGGATGAGGTTCATACCCAGCGCGCATATGCCTTGAAATGGTTGGAGCTGCAGTTAAAAGAAGCGGGCTTTCGCGAGGTGCGGATGTATGCGGATTTCAAGTTTGAGGCGCCTACGGAGGAATCGGATCGAGTGTTCTTTGTGGCAGTCAAGTGAGCAGCTTGACATGGACTTGTATTATTACATATAATTTGTAATATCTGTTTGAATAGTCAGGCGTTGATGAGGAGCCCGAGTTTCGTCACCATCTTCAGAGAAGCGGTGTATTGGTGTAAGCCGCTGTTGGTCGAAGCAGGATCTCGCCTCGGAGTCTTACGGCCCAAAGTTTGCGTATACACGCAAATAGATAAGCCGGAACGTTTCACCCGCGTTAAGGGTTAGAGTGAGTAGGGGCAAAGAATGCCTTCTGCTAACTAGGGTGGTACCACGGGAATCAAACCTCGTCCCTAGCGATTACGCTAGGGGCAGAGGTTTTTTTGTTTGGAAACGAAGCAAAACTCAGCTTATGCTTACGAAGTCAGTTTTGCTAAAGCAAAACTCAGCTTATGCTTACGAAGTTAGTTTGCCTAAAGGCAAAACTCAGCTTATGCTTACGAAGTCAGTTTTGCTAAAGCAAAACTCTCAGGAGGAAAACAAACATGGAAAAAGAACAAGGCTACATCCCCCAAACCATCGAACCCAAATGGCAGCAGCACTGGGATCAGAACAAAACATTCAAAGTGCTTGAAAACAGCGACAAGCCCAAGTTCTACGCGCTGGATATGTTCCCTTATCCGTCCGGTGACGGCCTGCACGTAGGTCATCCTGAAGGTTATACGGCCACGGATATCGTATCCCGCTATAAACGGGCGCGCGGCTACAACGTGTTACACCCTATGGGCTGGGACGCGTTCGGCTTGCCGGCGGAGCAATATGCTCTGAACACGGGGAACCACCCGCAGGGCTTCACAACCAAGAACATTGATAATTTCCGCCGTCAGATTAAATCCCTGGGGTTCTCCTACGACTGGGACTGCGAAATTTCCACGACGGATCCGGCTTACTATAAGTGGACGCAGTGGATCTTCATCCAGTTGTACAATAAAGGTCTTGCTTACGTGGCTGAAGTGCCTGTGAACTGGTGCGCGGAGTTGGGTACGGTATTGGCGAATGAAGAAGTTATTGATGGCAAAAGTGAGCGCGGCGGCTTCCCGGTTGTGCGCAAACCGATGCGCCAATGGATTCTGAAAATTACCGAGTATGCCGAGCGTCTGCTGGAAGATCTGGAAGAACTGGACTGGTCGGAGAGCATCAAAGATATGCAACGGAACTGGATTGGCAAATCCAAGGGCGCGGAGGTTGTCTTTGATATCGACGGTCACCAGGATGCGAAGCTAACGGTCTTCACAACTCGTCCAGACACACTGTTCGGCGCAACGTATGCGGTTCTGGCGCCGGAGCATGCTCTTGTGGAGTCGATTACAACAGCGGAGCAACAGGATGCGGTGAAGCAATATCAAGAGAAGGCGGCGCGCAAGTCCGACCTTGAGCGCACCGACCTTGCCAAAGATAAGACAGGCGTATTCACAGGCGCCTATGCCTTGAATCCCGCGAACGGTGCAAAGCTTCCGATCTGGATCGCGGATTATGTGTTGGCAGGTTATGGCACAGGAGCAATCATGGCCGTTCCGGGCCACGATCAGCGTGACTGGGAATTCGCCAAGCAATTCGAGCTGCCGATCGTTGAGGTGGTTGCGGGCGGCAATGTGCAAGAAGAAGCTTATACGGCCGCGGGTCCTCACGTGAATTCGGAATTCTTGAACGGACTCAACAATGAAGACGCGATTGCCAAGATGATTACCTGGCTGGAAGGCGAAGGAAAAGGTCAGGGCAAGGTGACCTATCGTCTGCGTGACTGGTTGTTCAGCCGTCAGCGTTATTGGGGTGAGCCGATTCCGATTCTTCATCTGGAAGACGGAACGATGAAGCCTGTTCCCGACGATCAATTGCCGTTAATGCTGCCGGAAACGAACGAAATCAAACCGTCCGGTACCGGTGAATCTCCGCTGGCGAACGTGACCGACTGGGTCAACACGATTGATCCGGAAACCGGCATGAAAGCGATGCGTGAAACAAACACCATGCCTCAGTGGGCAGGCAGCTGCTGGTATTACCTGCGGTTTATCGATCCGCATAACGACAAGGAGCTGTGCTCTCAAGACAAGCAGCAGCAATGGCTTCCCGTAGATCTTTATATCGGCGGTGCAGAGCATGCAGTGCTTCACTTGCTCTATGCCCGCTTCTGGCATAAAGTGTTGTATGACCTGGGTGTTGTCGCAACCAAAGAGCCGTTCCATAAGCTTGTCAACCAAGGTATGATTCTGGGCGATAACAACGAGAAAATGAGTAAATCCCGCGGCAATGTCATTAATCCGGATGATATCGTGAAGGAATTCGGCGCGGACACACTGCGGATGTACGAAATGTTCATGGGCCCGCTGGAAGCGACGAAGCCTTGGAACACGAACGGTGTGGAAGGAACCTACCGCTTCCTGAGCCGGATCTGGCGTCTGTTTGTATCCGACAATGGGCAATTGCATCCTAAAATTACAGAAGCGGATAATGGTACGGAAACCTTCCAGCGCACATGGCACAAAACGATCAAAAAAATAACGGAGGATTACGAGAACCTCCGCTTTAATACCGCGATTTCGCAGCTTATGATATTTGTGAACGAAGCCTACAAAGCAGATCATGTTCCAATGCAAGCCGCCAAAGACTTCGTTCAGATGCTGGCGCCTCTGGCTCCTCACATCGCGGAAGAACTTTGGGAGAAGCTGGGTCACAGCGAATCCATTACTTACGCGGCATGGCCGACGTACGACGAAGTGCGGACGGTGGAGAACGAAGTGGAAATCGTTGTCCAAGTCAACGGTAAAATCGTAGACCGGATTACGATCGCTGCCGATCTGAACGAAGCGGACATGGAAGCGAAAGCGATGGAGTCCGATAAAGTAATTGAAGCGATGAACGGGAAAGCCGTGCGCAAGGTCATTGCGGTTAAAGGCAAAATTGTAAATATCGTTGTTGGCTGATCAACATCAACCTAGTCAACCTTTTGAACGTAAAATTGAGCTTCAACTTGTTCCACATCTTCATAATATTTCTTGTGCGTCGTCTCAATTAATTCGTTGAAGACGCCGTGCAGCCTCACGCTCAACAAACGCAACGCTTCCTCGGTTATACCGCCGGGGACGCTGACGCGTTTCTGCAATGTCTCCGGGGTGAAGCCTCCGACCGTCAGCAGCTTACCGGTGCCAAGCACCATCTCTGATGCCAGTCTGGTCGCTTCCTCATGGGGAATGCCGGTTTCCTCGACTGCGGCATCGACGAATTTTTGCACGAAAAAGGCAAGAAAAGCCGGTCCGCAGCTCGACAAATCGGAGGATACTCGCGTAAATTCCTCTTCTATTCGTATTGGCATCGACACATGCTCCAGCAAGTTCTCCAACAACAGTTGTTCTTCCGGCATAACCCTGGCTCCATGAATACATAACGTAGCCCCACTGCATACATAATTGGTTATACTTGGAATAATTTTGGACACCTTACTCGGCACTTCCGCTTCCAACTGTCGAATCTGGACTGGACTTGTAATAGATACAAGCAATTGCTCCGGCTTCAGATCATCTTTAATTTCTTCAATGACTTTGCGGAACTCTTTAGGTTTCACACATAGGAATACGATATCGGCTGTCATAGCAACCGTTGTATTATTGTGAACTGCCTGCAGGCCGGGATATTTCGTCGCCAATGTTTGCGCCTTAACGAATGTTCGGTTAGCAGCCACGATTTTCTGGGGCAATACAGCACCGGATTGGATGAACGACTCAATCAGAATACTCCCCATGCTTCCCGTACCGATGAAACCAATTCTCATATCAATCCCTCCTCAAGGAATAGGCCACGCAAGGCATGACAAAGCCAAAAAAACTTTTATAAATATATGCTATAGTTTTCCATTTCATTCCACAATACGCAGTTGAGGGTTTATGGATGTGATAAAGTCTATTTTTCGTGTGCACAAAGAAAGGGGAGATCATTATAGCTTTGTTATCGGGACGAGCAGCCAAAGGTTTATTGCTCGCAATTATGCTATGCATTTGTGGATGGATCAGTTTTATTGTATTGGTTTCAAGGGAACAGGAAGCACCGCCGGGTTGGATGGCTGTCAATGAGGGTATGGAGGAAGCAATGAAGGATGCTCCTTTGGCAGCGGATAAGGAGAGCAATGTCAGTTCCGATGTACATTCCCCACAGTCTAAGTCTGCTCAAACACCTACAATTCGCGAAATCCAGACACCTGTGCTTGAAGCTTCAACTACCGCGAAGTCTCCCGCACCCGCGAAATCATCCTCAACCACCAAGCCCCCCGAACCCCCGCAGCCTAGGGCAGCGACCGGCGGTATCCTGAACATCAACGAGGCAACTGCGGTACAACTGGACACATTACCCGGGATCGGTCCTAGTAAGGCGGAGGCGATTGTGGCTTTCAGGGAACAAGGCGGCCCTTTTCAGAGCATTGAACAGATTCAGGATGTAAAGGGAATTGGCCCGAAGCTTTTTGACAAAATAAAAGGTTTGATCTCCGTGGAAAATATGAGAAAATAAACAAAACTATCATTTCGCAGGAGGTCTCAACGTCCATGACGAATCAACACGCAACATTACCTGTCCGCAAAGATTGGGACACCTATTTCATGGATATCGCACATATGGCGGCAACCCGCTCACAATGTCCGAGAAGGCATGTAGGCGCGGTGCTGGTTCAGGGCAAGAAGTTGCTCGGAACAGCTTATAACGGCGCTCCCATGGGAGTTGACGACTGCTCCGAGGCTGGCTGCATGCTTGTTGAAGAATACGAGATGAAGCTGGCGGGAGACGGGCAGGAGATACTTGTCAAAAAGCAACGTTGCGTGCGAACCATTCACGCCGAACAGAATTTGTTGCTGTTTACCGATCGAAGCGACCGCGAAGGCTCAACGGTCTATGTTACGGATCAGCCTTGCTGGACGTGTGCCAATCTGCTGGCTAACAGCGGTGTAAGCGAGGTAGTCTACCATCGCCCCTACATGAAAGACAGTGAGAAAGTGAAAGCCATGATGCATCAGCGCGGAATCGTGTTCCGGATGATGGAAGGCTATAAGCCTCCGATCGGTACTGAAATGCCTTTAACTTAAACCTTATTATTTAATTAGGATAGAGGAAGTACCTCTTTTCCGCGGCATGCTGCGGGGAAGAGGTTTTTTGTTCTGTCCGGGGATGGAGAAGGAGGAAACACTTGAGAAGACCTTTGGTTGTATTCACGGTTCACTGTGTGCTGGGATGTTGGGCGGCCTTGTCTCTTCAAGGTTTCAGCTATCTGTGGACGGCACTCCCGGTTGCCGGTATGATTCCGCTGCTGTTGAAAACAGGCAGGCTAAGCTTCCCTCAGGCTTTGGTTTGCATGTTGGGTTTTCTTCTAGCGAGTATTTATGCGGACATCGTAGATCAACAAAACTATAGTCTTATTAAAGCACCCGCTTACGTCGAAGAAATGGAAGTGGAGATCACAGGTATTGTCGTCTCGAAGCCCGAACGTGACGGCGACCGTGTCTTGCTGAATGCTTATACGAAGTCAGTGGCAGCCGGGAGACAATACTCTTCCAAGCAACTTCGGGAAAAGGTGCAGGTATACATCAAGCTTGAAAGAGAAGATGAGATTAGCGTGGTTGAGACATGGAAGAGGGGGGACACCATATTCCTTAAAGGAGCGCTTCGGACATTCGGAAAGGCGCGAAATTTCGGGGGGTTTGATTATGGTGAGTATTTGCGCCTTCACCGCGTTACTGGAAAGTGCAAACCAAAGGTTTGGACAATGTCAGTGTATCTTCGCCAAAGGAACTGACTCTGAAGTTACGATTACTGCGTTGGAATGATGCGGTAAGAGATGTACTGGGAGAACAGACGGATCGGATTTTTCATCCCGATCAAGCCGGTTTTATGAAAAGTTTGATGCTCGGCATTACGGAAGACGTCGATCCCCTGCAGTTTCAGCAGTTTTCCAAGCTCGGTCTGACGCATATCCTTGCCATTTCCGGCATGCACGTAGCCGTTTTCGTGGGTGCTTGCAGCTGGTTGTTTCGCGGGTTTGGTCTTACAAGAGAACGAAACTTGGGACTGACTTTCATTCTCGTGCCGATTTACGTTGTTCTTTCCGGGGCTTCTCCTTCAGCCATCCGAGCAGGCATAATGGCGATGATTGCGTTGTACGCGGCCAAGAACAACGTGCTAAAGGACGGTCTTCATATCCTTTGCGCAGCAGCTTTGCTCATGCTGATTTGGAATC
Organism: Paenibacillus swuensis; assembly: GCF_001644605.1. NCBI lineage: Bacteria > Bacillati > Bacillota > Bacilli > Caryophanales > Paenibacillaceae > Paenibacillus > Paenibacillus swuensis. The sequence goes on from NZ_CP011388.1 coordinate 3,286,339, forward strand.
CATATTACCTTCGTGATGTCAGCTTTCAATTATCTTTTATCGTAACGGCAGGCTTAATTCTATGGGTACCCGCGGTAAATCAATGCTTGCCCCTCCGGTCCTCCATGCTGCGGAGCAGTGTTTCCATCACACTCGTGGCGCAATGCGTATCCTTTCCTCTGACGGTGTATTATTTCAATCAATTCTCACTCTTATCATTCGCTGCTAATTTTGTGCTCGTTCCCTACATAAGCTTTCTGATCCTGCCGTTCGGAACTTTAACGCTCTTGATCGGCAGTATCTTTCCCTCCGCAGGATTCTGCTTCGCGCGGATGACGGAGAAATTAAACGCTTTTTCCTTTCAATTCGTGGAACATTTAAATGGTTTTGCTTTCTTTACGTCCATTTGGCCCAAACCTTCGGTGATGTGGATTCTCTGCTATTACGCGTTGTTGGCTTGGGTGATCCAAGGGACTTTATATCTCGCGGGGAATGCTCAATCCCTCCAGACATGGAAACGTTTAGGGTACGGCTCATTGCCTATCATCCTCATTATTTCTTTATTGTGGCTCGGTTACAGTCCTGAACGGTTTACGCGCGAAGGAAGTGTCCATTTTATCGATGTGGGACAGGGGGATTGCATCTTTATCCGAACCCCGGAAGGACGCACGATGTTGATTGACGGGGGCGGAACGCTGCAATTTACAAAGTCCGGGGAAGAATGGCGTATCCGCAGGGATCCATATGAAGTGGGGCGCAAAATGCTTGTTCCGCTGCTGAAGCAAAGAGGGATCCATACGATTGATTATGTTGTGCTTTCGCATCAGGATCAGGACCATATCGGCGGTTTGCAGGCTGTGTTGGAAGACATCCCGGTGGGGAACGTTGTTTTTAACGGCACGCTTAAAGAGCATTCGGAAGGAGTATATAAGCTTTTTCGAACAGCTATGGACAAGAGGAGCGTATTGATTGCGGCTGACCGAGGAAAGAAACTGACATTGGACCCGGATACAACGATTGAATTTCTCTTTCCTGAGGATGAGGACGGAAACGACAATACCATTATATCCGCACCTGAGCAGAATGAAGTTTCCTTAATCATGCTCATGAAGATGGCGCAATCGACCTTTCTGTTTACAGGGGATGCGGGTATGCCTTCTGAAGATTTATTGATGAGCCTGACACCCCGACCGCCATTGTCTGCAAGTGGTGATGAGGAGAGCCCCCGACTCGATGTGCTCAAAATAGGGCATCACGGAAGCAAGAACTCCACTTCGGAGACATGGCTTCAGTATTGGCACCCGCGAATGGCTGTGATTTCAGCCGGCTCCAACAATCTTTACGGTCATCCTCATCCGGATGTGTTATCCAAGTTGAAAGCGGAGGGAAGCGCCGTCTATCGAACGGATACGATGGGTGAGATCCAGATGCGGGTTGATAAAGTAGGCATCGCGGTCAGATCGAAATTACCGATACGATAAGTGTGGCTTGTAACATGATTACGGTTCAAATCGGGCAACCTCCTTATAGGGTATGTAGTGTAAAAAAAGAATGAAATTCGACAAAGTTCGTGGTACACTAACTTTGAGAACTTTTTCACAAAGTTCAAATATGTTTCGGGAGGTTATCCGTTATGGACCAAATGCGTATGTTTCTTCGCGCGTCCAGATTTTACGTGTTGCCGGCCATCCTGATCCCGGTCATTCTTGGATCTGTAGCAGCTTATACTTGGACAGGAGAGTTTCATCCCGTCCTGTTGCTGATTACGTTGCTGGGTTCCGCGGCGGCTCACTTGTTTTCTAATATGATTAATGACTTATGGGATTATAGGAACGGCGTTGATGATGCGGCCAAAGAGACGGCTCAAGCCATATCTACCAATTCCGGATTTCTGACAAAGGGTATATACAGCGAGAAGAAATTCGCGTTCTATACTTGGTTGCTGTTCTTCGTAGCATTGCTGTGCGGCATCGCTCTAGCCGTTGCCACGGATGCCCTTGTACTGATATTCGCGGTACTGGGAGCGCTCATCGCCTATTTCTATGTAGCACCTCCCATTAAGTTCGGATATCGGGGCAAGGGTTACAGCGAAATCGGGATCTTTTTGGCGTTCGGAGCTATACCGGTGATGGGCAGTTACTATGTACAAGCCGGCCACATCAACTGGGAAGTGTTTCTCATTTCATGTCCTGTGGGCATCCTGACCACTTTAATTCTCTTCAACCATCATTTCCTTCATTGGAGGGCGGATGAAGCATCGGGAAAACGAACGTTAGTCGTCGTCTGGGGAGAGGAGCGGGCATTGAAATTTTCTATGGCGCTCGCCATATTGGCTTATGTCACTCTTATCGCCGGCGTGCTGTTTGGCGCTTTACATTGGCTCGCGCTTACCGGATTACTTACAGCCATTCCGTTGGCCAATAAATACAAGGTCATGAAGCCTGTTAATCCATCCGAGGCTTACCTTCCTTTAATGAAAGGCGCTTTGGATGCCGTGTTAAGCTGCGGATTAGTCATGATCGCTTCGTTGCTGATTCAAGCCTGGTTTTTGTAATTCATAAATTTACTATTCCAACCATACTGGAGGCACACATCCCATGGGTGAAAACGTGACAGAATTAGGCCAATTTCATACGATCCTTTCTGAAGGAGAAGTTTGGAAAATAGGAGGATTTCCCTTGCAGGACGGAACATTTTGGAGCTACCGTGAACCGAATGCCGTCGTTGTTGTTCGCAATGGATACCTGAGCGTAAAGGCTGCGTTAACACGTAAGCATGATCAGGTTCAAATTCTCGATAACGCCAAGCATATGTACTATTCAGCCGCTCCGGTCATCATTCCTGAAGAGGGAGAAATTTCGTTTGAGCTTGATATCAAGGCCAAGTCGTTCCAAACCGCGCCCGGAGATTTATACGACGGCTTCGTTTCATTGAATTTGCTGGATTTTACAACAGGTGCAGCAATCGACTTCTTTGTAAGCAACGACAAGTATGCTTCCGTTTACGGCATTCTTCCTTTCCCGGAGGTACAGGTGCCCGAAACGGATAAGACGAAATACTTCTGTATCTTTAAAGAAGAAACAGATTTCAAGCCCAGAGAATTCAATACCTATAAAATTTCGTACAACCGAACTGAAAATGTATTGATATTTTATGTCAATGGCAATGAGGTACGACGGGAGCAGAACGTGCCCGTTAAACTCAATCAGTTTATCGTTGCGCTTGGCATTATGACGGAGAAAGATCTAACTGCGGAGGGAAGTGTCTCTGTGCACGGTCAAACCGTGATTGGGGAATGGAGCCCGATTACCATTACTACCAGAGTATAAATTTACGATACACAAGCGATCCGGACAGCCTTAAGCTGTTAAGGATCGCTTTTTTGGTTATACATGGATTTTGGTGCGCAGGGCAACCTAACCTCAAAAAGGGAAGAGGGCGTTGTTCCATGCTTTTCAGAGCCCGAAGAAAAAAACAACACAAATCGGAACTATCTGTGAATCCATCCGAGACCAACGGTGAATTGCCTTCGGATTCCACCAGGAAGGATCAGATGCCAGCCTCGCTGCAGGATGTCAGCCATATCTTATCCACCATTTTCAAGGACCACCCCAACTTCGTCGTAAAGACGCTTGAGCATCCTTCTGGGCAGCAAGTGGGTTTATTTTATATGAAAATCATCGTCAATTCCGCAATGCTAAGTAGGGAACTAATGGAACCGATCATGAGTTTCAGCGGTGAAATTACGTACGGTGATTTATTGCGTCGAATCCCAATTGGTCAGGTGAATCAGGTTCAATGCATAAACGATATTACGCAAGCGATTCTTCTCGGTTGGACTTATGTTCATCTCGACGGGGAAACAAAAGGAGCTGTCTTTAATACATCTCATCCGAAGCATCGGCAAGTATCCAAGCCTGAGATTGAAACTCAAATTCTTGGCCCGCAGGTCGCATTTACGGAGAGCATGGAAATGAACTCGGCTCTGATTCACTCTTACATACCGGATATTTCTCTTAAAGAAGTTTCCTTAAAAGCCGGGGAAAAACTCTCGACACCGATTAGTTTATTTTACATGGAAGACCTATGTGATCCCGACTTGGTGCAGACCATCCAGGACAAGGTGGAATCGCTGAATTTAAAAGCAGTGTTGGATGCGGATATTCTCGCTCAGTGGATTGAAGACGGACCCACGTCCATTTTCCCTCAGCTCCTGTTGACAGAACGGGTCGATCGAGCCATCTATCCCCTCCTGGAAGGGAAAGCTGTTCTCATGGTCGGCGGAAGTCCTTTCGCAATTATCTGTCCATCCACATTTCTGGATTTTTTCAAGTCCGTAGAAGACTCCTACTATCGCTGGAACACGGGCAGCTTTCTCCGATTGATGCGCGTTCTGGCATTGTTGATATCCTTGTTTGGCACTTCCATTTATGTGGCGGCGTTAACTTATCATTATGAAACCATACCGCAGGCGTTTCTCGTACCGCTTGCCCAATCCAGGGCTCGTGTTCCGTTCCCTCCCTTATTCGAAGCGCTGTTACTGGAGCTCATCATTCAGCTCTTAAGTGAAGCAGGGGCCAGGCTGCCGACTAAAGTGGGACAAACGATGGGTATTGTAGGAGGTATCGTAATCGGGCAAGCCGCCGTTCAAGCCGGTTTTACGAGTAACATCCTTATTATTATCGTTGCTTTGGGCGCGCTCTCTTCTTTCACTACACCTGTATTCCAGATGGCCAATTCGATTCGTTCCACACGGTTTCCCATCATCATTCTGGCCGGTATTCTCGGGGCTGAGGGCATAGCTATGGGCATCGTTTTGTTGGTTCTGCACCTCTTGCGTCAGACAAGTATGGGGCATCCCTATTTCTATCCGATGTTTGCTGCTACCGGTGTGGATAAGCGCGACGGATTGTTAAGATCACCTTATTTACTCTTTCCTAAGAAGTCGATTTTTGTCCAGAAAGAGGGCAATTCGTCTAAGAAGCCAGGGGGAGACATTGATGACTAGAGACAGTTCTGCTCCTGCGAATTCTATTCAGACCCCATCTCGAAACTTCAAAGGTGCTCAGCCTGCGTTTATGTTTAGCGCCTATCTGCTGATGTTTGTGATACATGATGCCCAGGTCGGTGTGGGGTTGCCGGGATTCCAACGTGTTATTTATGAGGCTGCGGGACATGACGCATGGGTTTCGGTGATTATCGCGGGTATTTATGTGCAAGTCTTAACTTGGATGATTATTAAGACGCTTGAGTTGTCGGGCGGGAAGGACCTTTTTGATATACATCGTCATGTTTATGGCAAAATCATAGGCGACACGTTTAACTTCGTGATGGTCTTGTATTACCTGTTTGCAACCATTGTTTCCGTCCGTAATTATGTGGAAATGGTACAAATCTGGCTCTTTCCGTATACACCTACATGGGTAATCAGTTTATTGATGACTTGCTTGGCCTTTTATGGCGTATCGGGTGGTCTTCGCACCATTGTCGGTTCTAGTGTGGTCTTTGTCTCAATGACGTTATGGATGGCGGTCCTGCTGTACTTTCCATTGGTTTACTCCGATTGGGATCACTTGTTTCCGCTCTTAGAGTCGGATGTACCGCACCTTTTGGAAGGATCTATGAAGATGTCGCTGACCATTGTCGGCTTTGAAATATTATATTTTATTTACCCGTTTATCCGGAACAAAGAAAAAACTCAGCTTTACTCTCAGATCGGCGTCCTTAGTGTGACCTTGTTGAATCTGTTTGTCATGTTCGTGACTTTAGTGTTCTTCAGCGGGGGTGAATTGTTGAAAACAGGATGGGCGACGTTCACCATGTTGAAGGTGATTCAATTTCCGTTCTTGGAGCGATTTGAATATTTGGGTGTCAGTTTATGGTTGGTCATCGTAATTACAAACCTAATGGTGTTTAGTTGGATCGCGACCCGGGGGCTGAAACGTATCTTTTCCTGGAAACAAAAAAACAGTTTATACGGATTTATGGGTTTGGCCTGGATTTTAAGCTCGTTTATTGAAACAAGAATTGAAGTGGATATGTTAAATAATCTATTCTCCCAGTGTTCTTTCTATTTAATTCTCCTGTATCCTGTGGTACTGTATCTGCTCGTTCGGATTCAGGCCAAGTCAAGCAAGAATAAGGGAAAAGGGGAAATGAAGATTGAAAAAACCTAAGTTCAACAGGAAGAGGTTTAACATTCTGTTCATTACGCTTCTATTCCTGTCCTTGCCGGTTACAGGCAACTTTGAACCGAAGATTCTTGAGCGATTGGGACTCATCGTCGCGGTAGGCTATGACAAGATGCCTAAGAATAAAATTCGGGCGACTTCCGTATTACATCAGGTCGATCCTCAATCCAAAAATTCAGTGATTGTACTTTCCAGTGAGGCGCTGACGAGTAAAGGTTCAAGAAATTCCTCTAATCGTAAATCCCATAAGCGTCTTGTATCGGGTCAGCTGCGTGTGGCTATTTACAATATAGACCTTGCCAAAGACGGGATTTTTCCATTGGTAGACACCCTGTACAGAGATTCTTCGATTGCTAATACGGTTTATCTGGCTGTTTCCAAAACGGACACGAAAGAACTGTTATCCCACGAGTACCCGGAAATTGGCAACATCGGTACGTTCATTGTGGATAATATTCGACAAAACATCATTCGCGAGCAAATGGTATCCAGTACGTTGCATGAATTTTTGGAGTCCTATTACTCTTTGGAAGATCCCATGATGCCGCTCTTAGACCGTAAAGACAATGTGGTGGAGCTTAAGGACGTGGCTTTGTTTCGGGACGGCCAAATGGTGGGCACCATCAATCCGACGGAAACGTTCCTGATGAAACTGATCCGGGATCGATACAGCGCAGGTAGTGTAGAGATATCCATTGAGATGGAACGAATGAAGCGGAAACTTCCGCAATTGAAGAACATTAACGAAAAGTATTTACGGATGGTCATTGATAATATTAAGAATAACACCAATATCCGATTAATGAGCCGCAAGCCTCTAAAATTCGGGATCACCGTAAAAATAGACGGCATTTTGAAAGAAACATCAGAAGAAATGTCTTTAGGAGATCCGAAGGTCATCCGTGTCCTTGAAGAGGAAGTGTCCCGTTATTTGAGATTGCGATCGGAACGTTTAATGACCAAGTTAACGGACTTAAACAGTGATCCAATCGGATTAGGCGAAGTATATCGGGCCAAAATATATCGTTCGGGACTTACAAATAAGAAATGGCGTCAAATGTATCCTGAAGCAGAATTTGATATTAAAGTGAAAACAACGATTGTCCGAACGGGTGAAATTGATTAGAGGGAACATTGTATGAACTTGGGCCAATCCTGTGGATTGGTCTTTTTTGGATGAAGCTTAGCGGGGAAATGATTCTATACGTTTATTTTTATTTTTGTTATTCTAGTGAAGTGCGTGTTTATAATACTATAGTTTCACAGGCGGAAATTTTACCAGTACTTTAGATACATGGAACTGCAACCTTATGAAGACGCTTGACGTCTGTAAGGGTGCAAGAGAGGGGGATGGAAGGTGGTAGAGCAACAACTCGTAAGAGCTGCTCAATCAGGCGATCGCGACGCTCTTATAACCCTTTTGCGAGAAATAGAGAACGGGGTGTATCGTACGGCCTATTATATTCTGGGCAATGAACAGGATGCTCTGGACGCCTCCCAGGAAGCGCTGATTCGGATTTATACGAAGATCGGTTCCTATGAAGAGAAAGCGCAATTTAAGACTTGGGTGCAACGTATCGTGACGAACATCTGTATTGATAAATTCAGAAGGTCGAAGCCTTCCGTTTCCATAGATGAGCATGAGATGGTATTTACGGCAAACAGCAACGTGGAAGAGGATGTATTTTCCTCCTATGTGGCTCAGGATATACGGGAAGCAATCGATCAATTGCCGGAACATCACCGAGCCGTTGTCGTGCTCCGATACCTGCAAGACTTCTCTTACAATGAAATAGCGGACAGTCTGGACCTCCCGTTGAATACGGTAAAGTCCTATTTATTCAGAGCAAGACAGCAGTTACAAACTTTACTCCAAGATTATCAGAAGGGTGGTGTACGCGGATGAACTGCCAAGAGGTGATAGAAACGATGCATAGAGATCTCGATGGCGATCTGAGCAGCGGGGAGCGACAGGACATGTTGGTGCATTTCAGAAGCTGTTCAGAATGCGAAGCCGTCTACAAACGATTGCAAAGCTTATCCCTTGAGCTGGAGCAGCTTCCGAAGGTTGCCCCTCCGTTTTCCTTGGTTGATTCCATTCTGCCGAGATTGGACGAGATTGAAGCGGAGCAGTCAGGAACGGTTCCCGGCCATAAGCCGGATCCCGTAACTACGCAACCCGCATTGCTGCCTCAGCGGGGTACGCAACGCTCAACAGGCCGAATGAAGCGTTGGAATTGGCCCGCCGCGTTTGGGACGGCAGCGGCTGGCGTGATGATTGGGTTGTTTATCATAGCCAACCCTCCGCAATTAGGCGGGGGCAGCAATAACGATTCCGCAGCGAACAGCGCTGCAATGGACACGAATTCGGCTTCCGAGGGGGCTAAGAATGAAACCTTTAGCAGAGATAAAGCGGCTCCTGCAACGGACTCCATGGTTACGCAGGATCAATCTGGTCCTTTGGCTGCAGACAGCCTCAAATCAGATTCGACACTAGATAAGAAATTTACAGCAACAGAACCATCAGAAAATGGTAAATCGGCTCCCTCTTCTAATGCAGGTCAGGCCATGAACAAGGAATACCATGATAACACAGCTGCTGCAAGCGGGAATACCGGCTTGAAAGACACCTATGGCGCTCCGATTGTCGTGGGACCGGAAACAATCAAGGGCACCGGGAACGCGGAAGAGGGATCTGCCTTCAAGATGACGACTCAGGAAGATACTGATCAAAGTTCAACATCGGAAGTGGAAGCCACGGATTCTAAAGAAGCAACTAAAGAGGCACCTAAGGAAGATAGCCCGCCGCCCGAACAAGAGGGTTCCAATGAAGCTTTAAACGATGGGACAGAAGCGGATGTAGAGTTGAATACAGACGCCGGGAGCAATGCCGCGGATTCAGGGGGCGAAGTGCAGCCAGGGGTTTCCGGTCTAGACAAAGTAACGGATGCGAAGAAGAAGGCTGTTCCGCACCAGACGATTACTTTAACGCTTGGCGCGGAGACGCCGTCCGTGCTTACAACCGACGGTCTCTATGCAGCCGCGGTCACGTCGGATAACCGTATCGTACTCTATGAAACACTGAGCCGAAAGGCGCTCTTTCTTTCGCCAGTCCACATAGGAACGTTGGAACTTCATACTTGGTCTGAAGACGGACATACATTTGAATACACGGTGATGGCCGAGGAATCCAAGGCGACTTACGTGGTCGACCGCGTTTTGCAACAAGAAACGAATAAAAAATAATTGTAAATAACAGCAAGGCATGCACACATCTGTTCATGGTTACGTATAGTAAGGTATGAGTCAACGGCGAGCGCCATCGTCGTATGACCACCCGTGAGCAAAGACACCTAGGGTCTTGCGCGGGTGTTGATATAGATGTGCTGGGACAAAGGGATTGGGTCTGAATCCGCGAGGATTGGGACTTGATCCCTTTGTCTTGCGTGAGGGTACATTCGAGGCTCAAAATGTAGTAAACTTAAATCTAACAAGACTATCAGAATTAAGGGGATTGGAATGAGCTATAAAGCCGCGGCTAGAGAAATACATCAAGGACAGGTTAAACCGGTATACGTATGCTACGGGACAGAGAAATATTTAATGGATGAGTTTGTGACGTACACGATTCATCAATTAATTGAACCGGATTATATGGACTTTGCCCTGAGCAAATTCGATATGGCGGAAACACGGCTCGAGGAAGTGATTGATGATGCCGAAACGCCTCCTTTTTTGGCACCGCGTAAGGTTGTCATTGCCAAAGACGCAACGTTCTTAACGGCGGCCAAAGATAACGGAAAGCTTGAGCATCGGATTGAGCGGTTGCTCGAATATATGGACAAGCCGGTCGAAGGTGCCGTCATTGTGTTCACGGTTGCCGCGGAGAAGCTGGATGAACGGAAGAAAATTGTGAAACAGCTGAAAGAACGCGCCGCGCTCATTCCGTTTCAGGCGCTGAGCGCGGAAGAGCTGGCGCAATGGGTAGAACGCAAGGCGGAACAGCTGCACTCGGTCATAACCCGGGTCACGGCCGAGCAGTTAATCCGAAACGCCGGCACATCGCTGCAGACCTTAAGCGCCGAGCTGGAAAAGATGTCGCTCTATGTAGGTAAAGAGGGCACCATAACCGGAGATATCGTGGAGAATATGGTCGTTCGTTCCACGGAACAGAATGTATTCCTGATGATTGAGGAACTTGCGCAGTTACGTACAGAGAAGGCCATGCGTATATTTTATGATCTGTTGAAGATGCGCGAGGAGCCCATCAAGCTGATTGCGCTGATCGCCAGGCAGTTCCGGATTATGCTGCAGGTGAAAGAAATGACGCAGCAAGGTTACTCGCAACAGCAGACGGCACAACAGCTTTCACTGCACCCATATGGCGTGAAGGTAGCCGCGGAGCAGGGACGCAAGTTTGAGATGAAGCGGTTGGCGTCCATTCTTTCCGAACTCGCAGAATTGGACTATCGCATGAAGAGCGGCAAGATTGATAAGGTGTTGGGGTTGGAGCTGTTCTTGTTGCGGATGGCGGGATAACACGCGGAATCATAAACGATGGTTCAAACACAAACCTCACGGATACCAAAAAAGTCCTGCAAGCGATGCTTGCAGGACTTTAGTCTGAAGATGTAATTATTCCGCTGCAGTAATTGCGTTCAATCTCTTAGCAAGACGGGACTTCTTACGAGCAGCTGCGTTTCTGTGGATCAAACCTTTTGTTACGGCTTTGTCCAACTTCTTAGTAGCGTTGGCAAGAGCGGCTTTCGCAGTTTCAACGTCAGTACCGGTCAGGGCTGTGTCAGCGACTTTCACGGCTGTACGAAGAGCGGATTTATGAGAAGCGTTAAGTTGACGGCGCTTTTCGTTAGTTTTAACTCTTTTCACTGCGGATTTAATGTTAGGCATTGCATTCACCTCCTACAAAGGACGTCATAAAGTGTATTCAGAAAACAACCGAATCTTGGATGTTTCGACACATAACTTAAAATATTCTATCATGGGTATTCTCAAAATGCAATAGCATGACTGAATTTGAATAGAGTCTCCGTCCATACCGCATACTAAATCTTACAGAATGTGTTTAGAGGGGATGAGACGAATGAATTCGCTGCACCAGCATGACCAGCATGATGACTTGCATTTGTACAATATACGTACGGATTTGGCCGTCGAAGCCAGAGAGTTGGCATCAGAACAAGGAGAGGCCGGAGCGCTTCAAGGTGTTAAAGAAGAGTCTTATGAAGAAGACGGCATTTATATAACCAAGATTGACGTTATTACGGAAGAAGGCGCGCGAGCAATCGGCAAACTGCCAGGCTCTTATTTAACCATCGAGGTACCCAAGCTGCGGAATAAGGATTCCAAATTACAGAATCGGGTAGCCACGAAGTTTGCTCAGGAATTTGAACGTTTTCTCACCGCCGTAGGGATTACAGAAACGGCTAAAGTGCTGCTCATCGGGCTGGGAAACTGGAATGTCACGCCGGATGCGCTGGGACCTATTGTCGTTGAGAATGTGATGGTCACACGCCATTACTTCGAGCTGATGCCGGAACAAGTAGCGCCGGGATATCGACAGGTCAGCGCAATCGCTCCTGGTGTTCTTGGATTGACGGGAATTGAAACGAGCGAGATTGTACAAGGTATTGTTGAAAAGTCGAAGCCCGATTTAGTCATTGCGGTAGATTCCTTGGCTTCGAGAGCGCTGGAGCGGGTGAATACAACGATTCAAATTGCGAATACCGGCATCAATCCCGGTTCGGGAATCGGCAACAAGCGCAAAGGCATAACGAAGGATGTGCTGGGTGTTCCGGTTATCGCGATTGGGGTGCCTACGGTGGTTTTTGCCTCAACGATTGTGAACAACTCCATAGAAATGATGATCAATCATTTCCGTCAAGAAACGAAAGACACGCAGAAAATTATGGGCATGCTGGATGCCTTGGAAGAAAATGAGAGGCTGACCCTGGTTAAAGAGGTATTGAGCCCGTTGGGACATGATCTTGTGGTTACGCCCAAAGAAATCGATGAATTCATTGAAGACATTGCCAACATCATAGCAAGCGGACTTAACGCGGCATTGCACGGCGCCATTGATTCGGATAATGTTGCCGCTTATACGCACTGAATGACACATACGCCTGGTTCCTTAGGAACCGGGTATTTTTGTGTGTTCGAATGACTTTAGTCCATTGGTGAATCTATTAAATGCTGGGGAATTTTTTTGCGAGGGCGGGTTCTATCATTTCTCGCCTTCTCATAAATTCTACTAGAGCAGGGTCAGCCAAACGATAGGAGGACAGTCGAAATGAAGTGGACATCGGTTACATTGAACGTCGGCAAGGTCAGGAGAATAGGAGAACGTGTCGGCCTGTTGGGCCGCATTTATATTGGATTATCGTTGGGGTCCGCGATCTTTTTTGTGCTGTTGGGACTCGGGGGCATATATCAAGCCAAGGTGCATACGTCACCTGCCGCATCTATGCAAGGTTTGGCGGCCGTCATTTCCAGCCGTTTTTTTATAGATATGATAGGAATGGAAGTTCCTTATGCGCGTACGGAGGACGAGCAGCTTTCTACCTTCTCCAGCCGGAACGTATCTCAGTTTCTGTTTCAGTATCTGGCCAATATTAATCCTTATGATCCCAAAAGTTTGCTGGCCGGCGAAGTACCGCTATTGGAAACGGATGACGCCTTTATATTGCGGAGCAGCTCCGGGACGGATTTAGCGGCGGCTCCTCAGGACCTTCAGCCGGGCAGTGTGAAGAACGGGGAGTCGTCGCCTGACGGTTCGGGTTCCCACGAAGTAGGCAGCAACGAGAACGGGAATACGAACCAGAACGGAAACGAGACGACAAGTAATGCGGATCCTGCGGGAAATGAAGATAAACCAAGCGTTCCCGGTACAACGGACCCACGGGCGTCCAATGGGGGAACAACCGATAACACAGGGACGGCAACGCCAGGGGAAGTCAAGGCGACGACAGGCGGACGTAAAGTCGTGTTTATCTATAACTCGCATAACAGGGAGTCTTACTTTCCAATCTTGAAAAAAGGCGCCAAAATCCCGGAGGATTCTAAGAAAAATGTTACTTTGCTCAGTACAAGACTAGCCAAACGTCTGGAAGAACTCGGCATCGGAGCTCATGCCTCCAAGACGGATTATGCTTCAACGGTCAAGGGCTATAACTGGAACTTTTCTTACAAATATTCGCTTAAAACCATTCAAGCCGCCGTCACCAGCAATCCTGACATTAAATTCTTATTTGATATCCATCGGGACAGCCAACCGAAAAGCAAGACAACTGTCAGTATCAACGGCGTAAAATATGCTCAAGTGTTCTTCATTATCGGCCATATGAATCCGGATTGGAAGGAAAACGAGGAGTTCGCTTCGCAAATCCAAGTCGGAATGGAAACGAAATATCCTGGAATTTCGAGGGGCATTTGGGGCAAATCTTCGAAGAAAGGTAACGGGGAGTATAATCAGCATGTTTCACCGTATAGCACCATTATTGAAATCGGGGGCGTGGAGAACACCTTGGAAGAATGTTACCGTACCGTAGATGTGTTATCGAAGATTATTGCGGATGTGTACTGGAAGGCGGAGAAAGTAGACGGGGTGCCGGACAAGAAGAATAAAGATATAACAGATAAAGGTAAACTAGCGATACAAGAAGACGGGAAGAGGGGATAGCGATGAAAGCGAAGAAACAATCGTTAAAAACATTGTTGGTCATTAGCTTAATCGCGCTGGGGGTTTGTTACGGGCTTGAAATTGCCCAGAACGGGACGGAAAGTGTTCAAGGTCCGTTCACTCCCGTCACTGTTCAGCCAACGGCGGCCGGAACAACCATTATACTACAGACACCAACCCCTGCGATTACACCGGTGCCCGCGCCGACCCCGGCACCGGTTACCCCCCAACCATCTGCGGCGGAAACAACATCTCCGCAGATCGGCCCAGACAGTCCGCTTGTAACGGAGATGGCGACCACCAGCCAGATCGCCAATAAGACGGGTGACCTGCTTCAAGTTGTATCGCATCATGGCATTCAATGGGTGGTCGGCCTTTTTGATAAAGTGCTGAAATAACGGAGCTGTTGATGTAAACATTGCTGGTAACTCCGCGAACTGGTATAATGAAATGTATTTAATTCGGAGCAAGCGGGGGTTACGCATGTCAGACGTCAGGGAGCGCCAATCGCGCATTCGCAACTTTTCAATCATTGCACATATAGATCACGGTAAATCTACATTAGCGGATCGCATTCTAGAATATACCGGTGCTTTAACGCAACGGGAAATGCAGGAACAAGTGCTCGACCAGATGGATCTGGAACGGGAACGGGGCATCACCATCAAGCTACAGGCCGTTCGTCTGCAGTACAGAGCGGATGACGGTGAAATTTATTTGCTTAACTTAATCGATACACCTGGGCACGTCGATTTTACGTACGAAGTATCTCGCAGCTTGGCCGCCTGTGAAGGCGCATTGCTTGTCGTGGATGCAGCGCAAGGAATTGAAGCGCAGACACTGGCCAACGTTTACCTCGCCTTGGATAACAACCTGGAAATCATCCCGGTCATTAACAAGATCGACTTACCGAGCGCCGATCCGGAGCGGGTGAAGCAAGAAATTGAAGATGTAATCGGTCTTGACACGAGCAACGCCGTTCTGGCATCTGCGAAATCAGGCATCGGGATTAAGGAAATTCTGGAAGAAGTCGTTAAGACAGTGCCTGCGCCTACCGGCGATCCGGACAGTCCTTTGAAGGCTCTAATCTTTGATTCCCACTATGATCCATACAAAGGCGTCATTGTTTATGTACGGGTTATTGACGGAACGATTAAAGCAGGTACGAAAATCAAATTCATGGCTACCGGCGCTCAGTTCGAAGTTATCGAAGTCGGCGCGTTTAAACCGCGCATGGGCTCGGTGGACGAGCTGACCATCGGTGATGTAGGCTTCGTTGTTGCCGGAATCAAGAACGTGAAAGATACGCGTGTCGGGGATACCATTACGGACGCGAAGAATCCTACGCTGGAACCGCTTGCCGGTTACCGCCGGATTAATCCGATGGTATTCTGCGGTTTGTATCCGATTGAGACATCGGACTACAACGATCTGCGCGAAGCTTTGGAGAAATTGGAGTTGAATGACGCCTCGCTGCGTTATGAACCGGAAACTTCCACGGCGCTCGGGTTTGGATTCCGCTGCGGATTCCTGGGGCTGCTGCATATGGAAATTATCCAAGAGCGGATTGAACGTGAATTTAACATTCCGTTAATTACAACGGCCCCAAGCGTTATCTTTAAGGTTACGCTGACGAGCGGCGAGACACTTAACATCGACAACCCGTCCAACTTCCCGGACGTACAGAAGATAGATTTCGTTGAGGAGCCATTCGTAAAAGCGGCGATCATTGTACCTAATGATTTCGTAGGAGCTATAATGGAGCTGTGCCAAGGTAAGCGCGGCGAGTTCATTAATATGGAATACCTGGATACGAATCGGGTTACGCTTAGTTACGATCTTCCGTTGTCCGAGGTCGTCTATGATTTCTTCGATCAACTGAAATCCAGCACCAAGGGTTATGCTTCCTTCGACTACGAATTGTCCGGTTACAAGAAGTCCAATCTGGTGAAGATGGACATCCTGTTAAACAGCGAACAAGTCGATGCTCTGTCCGTAATCGTGCACAGAGATCGTGCGTTTAACCGCGGCCGCGTCATTTGCGAGAAGATGAAGGAATTGATCCCTCGCCAAATGTTCGAGGTGCCGATCCAAGCTTCCATCGGAACGAAAGTTATTGCCCGTGAAACCGTTAAGGCGATGCGTAAGAACGTATTAGCCAAGTGTTACGGCGGTGACATCTCCCGTAAACGGAAGTTGCTGGAGAAGCAGAAGGAAGGTAAGAAACGCATGAAGCAGGTCGGCAGTGTAGAGGTGCCGCAAGAAGCGTTCATGGCGGTGCTTAAGATCGACGATTAGTCTCGGCTGAAATAGTCCGATGCATCAATAATGGATTCACCAGAGACTGTGGGATCACCCGCAGTCTTCGTGTTTTTTGGATTCATTCTCACACAGAAAGGGGGGACAATATATGTCCGTTATTCAACCTACACAAAGAGCGATTACCCATAAAGACCCGAATGCGGTTTATCTACACATTCCTTTTTGCACGAACAAATGTCACTACTGCGATTTCAACTCTTATGTTCTGAAAGGCCAGCCGGTCATGGATTATCTGGACGCAATGGAGCGGGAAATGGAGCTTACGGTGAAGAAGCTGCCGCCGGGGCGGATCGAGACAATCTTCGTGGGCGGTGGAACGCCGACGGTGCTTCTGCCGGATCAGATGGCGCACTTCCTGAAACTTGTTCGCACGTATTTTCCCGATCAGGCGACGGATCTGGAGTTCTCCATGGAAGCGAACCCGGGCACAACGGATATCAATAAACTGCAAGCGATGCGTGAAGGCGGTGTAAACCGCATTTCGTTCGGCGTCCAGTCATTCGATAACGAGTTGCTAGAGCGGATTGGACGTATTCACAATACGGACGATGTATATCGTTCCATTGAGAATGCAAATAAAGTAGGCTTCAGCAATCTGTCCATCGATTTGATGTTCGGCTTGCCAAAGCAGACGCTAGCGATTCTGAATGATACGCTCGACAAGGCGCTTGCTCTTGATCTTAAACACTATTCGATCTACGGACTGAAAGTCGAAGAGAGCACGTTGTTCCACGCGATGTATCAGCGGAATCAACTGCCATTGCCGGATGAGGATGAGGAAGTGTCCATGTACGAGACGATCATGGCGCGTCTTAGGGAGGCAGGGTTCCAGCAGTACGAAATCAGCAACTTCGCGAAGCCGGGATACGAATCTCGGCATAACTCGAAGTACTGGAAGAATGAAGCCTACTATGGCATTGGTGCCGGTGCCCATGGGTATGCCCGCCGTCAACGGCATATCAATATTAAGGGCGTGCAGAACTACATTGATGCGACGCGCAACGGGCTGCCGTTACTGGACACATCGGAGGTGTCCGAGCAGGAAGCGATGGAGGACTTTATGATGGTCGGTCTGCGGCTGCTGGAAGGTGTCAGTGCAGTCGATTTCTCCGCTCAGTTCGGCGGCGCGTCGATGGAGGATGTGTTCGGCGACAAGCTGGCTCGACTATTAGGGCAAGGCTTGATTGAGCGTATCTCGGAAAGCGACGGATATCGGCTCTCCGAAGCAGGAATTATTTTGGGGAACGAAGTGTTTGGCGCATTTGTGGAAGGATAGCGGCAGATGAGAAGACAGAGATGCGAGTTTGCATTTCTGTCTTTTTTTGTGTGCTTTTTATCCAGTCAGAGGAAAAAGAATCTGTTTCTTGAATATTTAGGGTACAGCATTGGTTCCGGGGTGTAGTAATAATTGATGTGTTCGAGTTATTGTTCGGTTCGTGGATGGATAGAGTTATCCTGCAGTGGAAGAGATTAAGAGGTAGGATGTTTTTTATTTTGGAAATGAAGGAGTGGCTATTATACAATTTAACTTATACCATTTCAGCGAGGAACCCAATATCACGGTCTTCCACCCTCGGGTGAAGGCAAACCGTCAAGATATGCCTCCAGTCGTGTGGGCGATTGATGAGGAGCATTCGTATTCGTTCTATGTTCCGCGCAACTGTCCCAGAATTGTGTACACTCGAACAGATGGGTTAAGCGAGGAGACGGTCGATAAATTTTTCGGATGTACCTCGGCAGTTCGGATCATGACCATCGAGACCCGCTGGTACAGCGCGATTAGCAACACGACATTGTATCGATATACGTTGCCTGGAGAGAGCTTCAAGTTATTCGACGAGACGGCAGGCTACTATATTTCTGAGCAAAAAGTAACTCCCATCGTAATAACCGCCATGGATCATTTGCTGGAAAAGTTATTGGAAATAAATATTGAAGTCCGTTTCACGCCTAGCTTGCATCCGCTTAGGGAAGCGATCTTGAACTCGCAGTTGGAGGATTTCGGTATTCACCGTTATGAGTACGCGGGGAGGTAATAGAATGTCGCAAAAGGTTAAGTATCTTGTTATTACACTTCTATTGCTCTTAGCGGTGATGAAATTCGGTGAGATGACTACAGCTACACCGGGTAGGTCATCGGGTAACGGTAATCCGTCTATTTTGCTTTTAGTGCCCATTACGGTTCTATGGGTGTTGCTGGTCGTCCAATGGAGGCGATGGCTCAGCGCCCGGGATCCTTCGAATCGGTTTCTTAGGGTAACGGTGGGAATGAGCTTACTGTACATGATCGCGGGTGTGGTGTATCAAATTCATCGGTTTAAGTTGTACAAGACTTTATTGGCCGAAGCCTATCAGAGCAAATTTGGTGAAGTAGATGAGACATACATTGACGCGATCACAACAGGCCTAACAATTCATGTGAATAATCAATATTTTAATGCGAATACATTCGTCATCACAGTTTGTTTAGCATATTTTATAGCAGCATTTTTATATTTTGTCCAAAATGTAGATAAGCCTCATCAATTTTGAAAGGAATGAAAAAAGTGTTTGTACTCAAATGCACCCAGAAATTGCTCAAAGACATGAAAGTACCGCCATCCGAAATACATATTACCTCGCCCCTCAGCAGTTGGCATGTAAATATGTATAAGTTAAGAAATCGAAAGTTGATTATATTTGTAAATGATTATAGTCGCTTGTGTTTGATTATATCCGGGATCCGTTCTGCACAACCCGCAAAACTATTTGAAACGTTTCGAACTGAACTAAGGAGCTATATGCTAGCCGAAGAAATAGAAGAACACGTAGTGAATACATATTTGAGCAGCGCGGATGAGATATGGATTACGAAAACAGACAGTCGAAGTGTGCTGGGTACGATGAATGAAATGATGATATATACCGAAGTTTCTTATAATAAATCTGAAACAAACGAGGAGCGGCTGCGCTGGTTAAACCGTTCAATTTATAGTCCTATCGATTATAAAGAGCCTATTCATGTCTTTAAAGAAGCGCTGCAACAAGCATATTCATGATTCTATACTCAAAAAAGGAGTGACGACATGGCTTCAGCAATCACACCGATTTTTCGAATGTTTGATGAGACGAAGGCTAGAGAGTTCTATGTTGACCTCCTGGACTTTCAAGTGGATTGGGAGCACCGTTTTGAACCCGGTATGCCCCTGTACATGCAAGTGTCGAAAGGGAGTGTTACTCTACATCTTAGCGAACATCACGGAGACTGCTCCCCGGGTTCGGCCGTTCGAATGGAGACGCCGGAGCTTCAGCAACTACATACCGATATTTTGAGCAAAAATTACAAGTACGCCAAACCGGCCATTGAGCGCACCCCTTGGGGGACCAGGGAGATGACGTTGACCGATCCTTTTGGAAATCGAATTATATTTTATACAGAATCTTAATAAGGCAAAACGGAGTGATTATAATGCTGGATCCATTCACCAAAACAAGACTAACCAAAATTCTTGATAAATATTGCAACAAAATCCCAAAGCATCTTCAAGATGAATATCAGATTAAATACAAATTCAGAGGGGAAACAGTAACTTTATTTGAAGACAGACCCGCATTTCGCTCAGAATCGAGAGTCCAAATACCGATAGCGCAGTTCAGGCTGGATGAACAGATGTGGAAAGTGTACTGGAGTGACAGCAAATCCAAGTGGCATCATGTGGGCGACATTAAACCGCATTCGGACTTCGAACGACAACTTAAGATTGTGGATGAGAATAACCAGGGAGTGTTTTGGGGTTAAAAAAGTATTGAATAAATATCACATTATATTGTATATTTATTCATATTACTTTTGAAGGCGGACGGTGGTGCGGGTGTTGGTATCTGTAGGTACCCTATGTCGCAAGGCGACGGCAGATGACGTGGATACATTATACAAACTGATACAAGGTTATGCGGAACAGGGCATTATGCTGCCAAGATCACGGGAAGCGTTGCTGAGGATGATCGACACTTTTGTTGTTGCGGAGCAGGGCGGTACGGTAATCGGTTGTGGGTCTTTATGCAAACTCGGGCAAGATCTTGTGGAAATTCGTTCGCTCGGTATTACGGACGGTTACAAAGGGCAGGGCATCGGCGGCAAACTGGTGGACTTCCTGATCGAAGAGGCTAGAGCGCAAGGGATTCCCAAGGTGATGGCTCTCACGTATGAGGTTGCATTTTTCGTGAAAAGTGGTTTCACTGTTGTAGATAAAGAGATTTTTCCAGAGAAAGTCTGGACGGATTGTGTTCATTGCAAGAAGCGGGATTGTTGTGATGAAATAGCTGTTTTGAAGATGCTGAACTGACTTGACAACGTCAAGTTGGTTTGGTATTTTTGTATTAAAGCTTAGCACTCACTAAACTCGAGTGCTAACGACAAGAAACGATGATCCAATCAAGCGCACAAAGAAGGAGGATTCCCGGTTATGCTAACGGAACGGCAAAGGCTTATTCTTAACGCAATTATAGATGATTACATTCGCTCTGCCGAACCGGTCGGTTCCAGGAGTATCTCCAAGCGCGGCGAAGTCGGGTTCAGTCCTGCTACAATCCGCAATGAAATGTCCGATTTGGAGGAGCTTGGGTTTCTGGAGCAACCTCACACTTCGGCTGGGCGGATTCCCTCCAATAAAGGGTATCGCTATTATGTAGACCATCTTGTGAAATTAGGCGACGTGGGCAAGCATGAACTGGATGTGTTAAAGCTTTTTTTTGCTGAACGTATTCAGGAAATGGAGCATGTCATTCAGCATGCCGCTTCCATTTTGTCCAATTTAACTAACTATACTTCCATCGTCCTGGGTCCCGAAGTTTTCTCTACGACGCTTCGTCATGTTCAGCTGCTTCCGCTGAATGAGGACACGGCCGTTGCGATTATCGTGACGAACACGGGCCATGTGGAGAACAAGACTGTGAAGCTGCCGGAGGGCATCCAGGCTTCCGAGCTCGAGAAGATTGTCTCCATTCTGAATAGCAAGCTGGCCGGTGTGCCGCTTCTGCACTTGAAATCCAAGCTTCACACAGAAGTAGGGCAGGAGCTAAGCCGGTATGTGACAGGTTACGAGGATATGCTGGGTATGCTGAACAGTGTATTTGCAGGAGAGCAGCATTCCAAGCTGTTTCTAAGCGGTACCACGAACATTATGGCGCAGCCCGAGTTCAAGGATGTGGACAAAGTGAAAACGATTCTGGACCTTTTTGAAGAAACGCCTACATGGGTTAAGATGTTTACATCGGCCCCTGAAGGAATTCAGGTCCGGATCGGCGCAGAGAATAACATGGAAGCAATCCAGGCCTGCAGCTTAATTACGGCAACGTATACGCTGGAAGGTCAACAATTAGGCACAATCGGAATTCTAGGTCCGACAAGAATGGATTACGCTAAAGTGATTTCACTGATGAACGTACTTTCCAAAGATTTGGCGCTGGTAATGGGCCGCTGGTATAAATAACCGAATGGTGAAACGATGCATCCAGAATAGACGTACTATAGAAGTTACCTGAAGGGAACGAGAACCTGTGACCCAGAAGCAGATCAATCCAGACGGCGAAGAACGTTACGCCACGCTGACGAATAACGCAGGCGCGATTCGCGCCATATGCTCGGCGGTCGAGGGGACCCTCGGCCCCAAGGGGCTGGACACGATGCTTGTCGGCCCTCAGGGCGAAGTCATCATCACGAACGACGGGGTCACGATCCTGGAGAAGATGGATGTGACCCATCCCGCGGCGCGCCTGTTGATCCAAGTCGCGCATGCCCAGCAAGAGCAAGTGGGCGACGGTACAACGACCGCAACGGTGCTTGCAGGGGCGTTGCTGAACGAAGGCGTCGCCCAGGTGATGAAAGGCGTACCCGCTGCCAAGGTGGTGCGCGGCATTGAACAAGCGGCTCTGCTGGCGGCAGAGTCGCTGAGAAGGCGGTCCATCCCCGTCGAGGGATTGGACGACCCGCTGCTCCATCGTACGGCGTTTATCGCCGGACGGGAGCACGCGGACATTGCGCGCCTCGTCATTGAGGCGGCGCAGGTGCTTGGCCCGGATCGGCTACGCGATCCGGGACTTGTGTTCGCCGACGCGGTGACGTCGCACGAGAAGGCCGGCAATGAGGTATGGCCGGGACTCTTGCTGCACAAGAAGCCGATGAACATGCAGATGGAAATCGACCAGGAAGACGCCCGCGTACTCGTTCTGCACGATGCGCTGGAGCCGGATCCGGTCGATGAAGAAGCGCTTTCCACGGAACTGGGATTCCGCCAGTACATGGAGAACAAGGAGCTTTTCCGCGCGAATCTTAAGAAGCTTGCCGAACTCGGCATCAAATTCATTGCGGCCGACCGCGGAGTTCATCAGGAAGCTGAGCAGTTCTTTACAGATCTGGGCATCATGGTGCTGCAACGCGTATCGAAGGCCGATTTACAGCTGATTTGCGAGCATACCGGCGCCAGACCGCTCAAGCGAATCGGTCTACATAAGACCAAAGATGATTTAAGTCGTTACCTCGGATTGGCTCTTAAAGTGTCCTATGACGAGAAGATCAGCAGAATACGGGTCATTGGCGGAAGCAACATACCGATGGTGACAATCATCGTCGGCGCTTCAACACATGAAGTCGTGGGTGAGCGCGCTCGCATCGCCAAAGACGCGGCATCGGCGGTTCAAGCGGCGCTCCGCGGCGGCTACCTGCCCGGCGGAGGCGCCGTTGAGATCGCCGTGGCGCGGGAACTGGAACGCTACCGGGAAACCGTAAAAGATATGGAAGCGTTCGGTGTCGAAGCTGTCATTCAGGCGCTTCGCAAGCCGTTGGCGCAGATTGTCGTGAATGCCGGCTTCAATCCGTTAGAGAAGGTGGAGCAAGCTAAGGCGGCTCAACTCGCGCAAGATACGGACCGCATCGGGATTGATTGCGATACGGGCAAGTTGATGGACTGCCTGGAACAAGGCATTGTGGATCCGGCTTTGGTCAAGATTCATGCGTTGAAAGCCGCCAGTGAAGTAGCTGGAGCCATTCTACGAATCCATACGGTCATCAAGATGAAATCAATGCCGGAGCTTTAAGTTCTCAAGGGACTTATGCTTTAAATAGAGATAGTGCATACTGAATGCTGACGATTACCAGTTTAAGGAGGTGAAATGGAAGGTGAGTTTGAACGATAATCAAGAAAATTCCCAATCCATAGAAACGCAAGAAGAGCAGAATACAGAGCATGCAGAGGTGAATGCGGAACAAGCAGACACGAATGCGGCTTCGCATACAGAGGTGGAGGGTTCAGCGGAAGATTCACAGCAACCGGTTGAGCAAGATGAACTGGAGCGCTTAAGCGCGCTTGCGGAGGAGAATAACCAACGCTATCTGCGCACGCAAGCTGATTTTGAGAATTTCCGCCGCCGTACACGTCAAGAGAAAGAAGAACTGGCGAAATACGCTTCTTCGAAAGTGTTGGAGCAACTCGTGTCCGTGCTGGATAACTTCGAGCGCGCTCTTGCGGCAAGCAAGGACAACCAAGACTTTGAGTCTTTCGCCAAAGGTGTGGATATGATTTTCCGCCAGTTTGACAGCGTGCTGACTTCTGAAGGACTGACTGCAATTGAATCGGTTGGCCAGCCGTTTAATCCGGAATTCCACCAGGCGATCATGCAAGTGGAAACGGATGAACACGAAGAAGGAACCGTTGTGGAAGAGTTGCAGAAGGGTTACAGACTGAAGGACAAAGTATTGCGTCCGGCCATGGTTAAAGTAAGCACAAGAGCTTAAATATTGAGGAGGATTCTTATTTATGAGTAAAGTAATCGGTATTGACTTAGGTACAACGAACTCTTGCGTAGCTGTTATGGAAGGCGGCGAAGCCGTAGTTATCCCAAACCCGGAAGGCAACAGAACTACACCGTCCGTGGTAGGCTTCAAGAAAGACGGAGAACGTATTGTCGGTGAAACGGCGAAGCGTCAGGCGGTAACGAATCCGGATCGCACAATCATGTCGATCAAACGCCATATGGGTACGAACCACAAGGAATCCATTGACGGTAAAGAATACTCACCTCAAGAGGTTTCCGCGATTATCCTGCAGAAGCTGAAATCCGATGCCGAAGCTTACTTGGGCCAATCGGTTACACAAGCTGTAATCACGGTACCTGCTTATTTCAATGACGCTCAACGTCAAGCAACGAAGGATGCCGGCAAAATCGCGGGTCTTGAAGTGTTGCGGATCGTCAATGAGCCTACGGCGGCGGCGCTGGCTTACGGCTTAGAGAAAACGGAAGACCAGACGATCCTTGTTTATGACTTGGGCGGCGGTACGTTTGACGTATCCATTCTGGAGCTTGGCGACGGCTTCTTCGAAGTTAAAGCGACTTCCGGCGATAACAAGCTGGGCGGCGATGATTTTGACCAAGTGATTATTGATTACCTGGTAGCTGAATTCAAGAAAGAACAAGGCATCGACCTTAGCAAGGATAAAGCAGCGGTTCAACGTCTTAAGGATGCTGCGGAGAAAGCGAAGAAAGACTTGTCCGGCGTTCTGACAACGACGATTTCTCTACCGTTCATTACTGTAGTAGACGGCGTGCCTCAGCATTTAGAGGTTAACCTGACTCGCGCGAAGTTTGAAGAAATTTCCGCGAACCTGGTGGAAAGAACACTGGCACCAACCCGTCAGGCGCTTAGCGATGCGGGTATGACGCCTAACGATCTGTCCAAGGTTGTTCTTGTCGGCGGATCCACACGGATTCCTGCGGTTCAGGAAGCGATTAAGAAATTGACAGGTAAAGATCCGCACAAAGGCGTGAACCCGGATGAAGTGGTTGCCCTTGGTGCAGCGGTTCAAGCCGGTGTACTGACAGGCGACGTGAAAGACGTTGTATTGCTGGATGTAACGCCATTATCTCTGGGTATCGAAACTGCGGGCGGCGTGTTCACGAAGATGATCGAGCGCAACACAACGATTCCTACAAGTAAATCCCAAGTGTATTCCACGTATGCGGATAACCAACCGGCCGTTGAAATTCACGTGTTGCAAGGGGAGCGCTCTATGGCTGCCGGTAACAAGACGCTGGGTCGTTTCACTTTGGGTGACATTCCTTTGGCGCCGCGCGGCGTTCCACAAATCGAAGTTACTTTCGACATCGATGCGAACGGGATCGTGAATGTTTCCGCTCTGGATAAAGGCACAGGCAAGAGCCAGAAGATCACCATTACTTCTTCTTCCGGTTTAAGCGATGCTGAAATCGAACAAATGATGAAGGACGCTGAATTGCATGCGGAAGAAGACCGTAAGCGTAAAGAATTGGTAGAAGCGCGTAACGAAGCGGACCAACTGGTCTACAGCGTGGATAAAACGATTAAAGATCTGGGCGATAAAGTAGACCAATCCGAGATCGATAAAGCTAACGAAGCTAAGGAAAAGGTTACGAAAGCTCTTGAAGGCGACAGCCTGGATGAGATTAAAGCCGCAACCGAAGAACTTACAGCGATTGTTCAAGCTCTGTCCGTGAAGCTTTATGAGCAAGCCGCACAAGCTGGCGAAGGCGAAGGCTTCGCTGGCGACGCAGCCGCGGACAGCGGTAAAGGAAAAGATAATGTGGTTGACGCCGACTATGAAGTGGTAGACGAAAACGACAAAAAATAATATGCTTAATGGATCTGTGAACGGAAGTCAAAGTCAGGAAACGCCTTGGCTTTGACTTCCTTTTGCGGTTTTCTATGGGGGTGGAAGAGTGTCTAAACGTGATTACTATGAAGTGCTGGGCGTAGATAAGAACGCGTCGGCCGATGATATTAAGAAAGCTTACCGCCAAGCGGCGCGCAAGCTGCATCCGGACGTAAACAAGGCGGCGGATGCCGAAGATCAGTTCAAGGAAGCGAAGGAAGCGTACGACGTCCTTAGCGATGATCAGAAGCGCTCTACCTACGACCGTCACGGCCATGTGGATCCGAACCAAGGCTTTGGCGGCGGTGCGGATTTCAACGGCGGCGGTTTCGGGGACATTTTTGATATGTTTTTTGGCGGCGGCGGCAGACAGCGCGACCCGAATGCTCCGCAACGAGGGAATGATCTGCAATACTCGATGACGATCGAATTTAAGGAAGCGATTTTCGGCAAAGAAACCGACATCACGATTCCTCGGACAGAAGATTGCGACACTTGTCACGGTAACGGTGCGAAGCCGGGAACAAAGCCCGAAACATGTACGACTTGCAAAGGCTCCGGTCAGCAAGAGGTTGTGCAGAACACCGCTTTCGGACGTATGGTCAATCGCAGAGTATGTTCGACATGTTCCGGACGCGGCCAAGTCATTAAGGACCGCTGCAATACATGTCACGGCTCGGGTAAAGTGAAGAAGCAACGCAAAATACATGTGAAAATTCCCGCTGGCGTGGATGAAGGAGCGCAGCTACGCATCTCCGGCGAAGGGGAGCCCGGTACACGCGGGGGGCCTGCAGGCGATCTATACATCGTTCTGCGCGTTAAGGCTCATGAGTTCTTCGAACGTGAAGGCGATGATGTGTACTGTGAAGTGCCGTTAACATTCGCGCAAGCGGCATTGGGCGATGAAATTGAAATCCCTACCCTAACCGAGAAAGTGAAGTTGAAGATTCCTGCCGGTACCCAAACCGGAACTTACTTCCGTCTGAAAGGGAAGGGCGTGCCGCGTCTTCGCGGCTATGGCCAAGGCGACCAGCACGTGAAAGCGGTGCTCGTCACACCTACGAACCTGACGGAAGAACAGAAAGAGATGCTGCTCCAGTTTGGCGGTTCGATTAACGACACGACGCACTCGAATCACCAATCCATCTTTGATCGTTTGAAGAAGGCGTTCTTAGGGGATTAAGGAATTGGATCCCTCTCCTCATAAATCCCGTTTCAGAAGCTGAATAGCTGATGGAACGGGTTTTATGCTTTAATAAAAGGAACAAGCCTGTTGTTTAGGGAACGATATCCAGTGGTAATGATTGACAACAAGCGGAAAGACGGTCCGAAATGACGCCTGGCCTGCGAATTTATGATCAGATGATGCGTCATCAGTAAATGTTAACGGAATTGTAACACTTTTTGAAATTAAAGCTTGTACAATGAAAAGATCATCACGAAAGCGAAAGAGGTTATTACCAATGTGGAAAAAAGTAGCGAAGTACACAGGCATCGTGCTTTTGCTGGTTATCTTGGGCACAGGTGTATATGCGGGTTACCTATACAGTAAAGCAGATGCGATGCTAGACAATATGGCTGTGAACAACGGCGGGGATTCTTCGTCAGATGAGAAGCCTAAACCTAAGCCGGCTAATCTGAAACCTATGACAATCTTGTTAGCCGGTATAGACCATAGGGAGAAAACCGGAAGTATGAATTCCGATGTGTTAATGGCAATCTCACTTAATCCGAAGATGAAATCCGCCACGGTGGTTTCTATTCCCCGCGATTTGGAGTTGTCTCCCGAGGGACTCAGCAACCGTAAAGCAAACTATTATTTTCCACACTTTTACCTAAAAGATAAAGATACGGCTTTCGCAAAAACGAAGGAAGTATTTGAAGATGTGGTCGATCTGCCGATGGATCATATGGTTACGATTGATTTCGAAGGTTTTGAAGAGATCGTGGATGAGCTCGGCGGTTTAACGATTGATGTGGATATGGATATGCGCTACGTGGATACCTGGGACGGCACGAATATAGATTTGAAGCAAGGGGTGCAGCATCTGAACGGAAAGGAAACGCTGGACTTTGTACGATACCGTAAATCCAATCGCGGAACGGAGCCTTCGACAGACGGTGAGCGTAATGAGAGGCAGCAACAGGTTTTAGGAAAGCTACTGGACAAAATGGCCTCCGTCGACGGTGTAGCTAAATTTGGTTCCATGATGGACATTATGGGGAAACATGTAAAGACCGATTTATCTTCCGGTCAATTGAAAGATTTTATCCAAACCTATATGGGTGTTCACAAAGAAGATATTAACTTTGTGCACTTGGAAGGGGATTGGGTTTCTCCCTACATTGTAGTCAAGCCGGAGGATTTGGATGCCGCTCACGACGCTTTGGATTATGAGCTTACAAAAACGCCGGAATCCGAAGCGGCTGCGGCTGCGGAAGCGGCTAAACAAGCAGCTTTGAAGACTGAAACACAAAGTAATATTACAGATACGACAGACGTGGATTAATACAAAGAAGACCTGTGCCGATGAATTCGGTACAGGTCTTCTTTGTATTAGGGGGGCAATTGGAGCTCAACCAATCTTCTCTTCCATCGCGTTATAGCGATAAACACGGGCGATCGCATCCGCAACGGAAGGAACCACAAAGTTAGCCGCTTGGCGAACCCCTTCAGCGGCGCCTTGCATGGCGTAGCTGTGCGGAGTAAATTCAAACATGGAAATATCATTAAAGGAATCGCCGATACATGCAATCTCGTCATTTCTTAACCCAAGCTCTTTAGCCAACATGGTCAATCCAGCCCCTTTGGAAATGCCTAGCGGCATGACGTCCAGACAATCGACATCCGCGATATACGTTTCAATTTTCCCGGGAAATTTCACGTTAAGTTGAGCTTGCAGGCGGCGCAAAGCGGTCAATTCTCCCAGGAAAGTAATTTTACAAGGTTCGATTTCCGCACGGCTCAGCGCACCTCTTAAATCTCTCAGTTCCGTACCGGGAATTAGCAAACGCTTCTCAATCGGAATCGTGCGTTCATTGCGCTCAGGGAAATAATAAGCATCATTATTACAATGAACGAAATGGACGAGGTCTAAAGTCTCCGCCAGGGTATATAGCTCGGAAGCCAACGCCGAGGGGAATTTAGACGAGCCTAGCAGTCTATCAAGGCGGTGTACGGTAGCTCCGTTCTGTCCGACAGCATGAAACCGCAGACCAAACCGATCCATGACGGTTCCAAGTTCACCATACATTCGACCGGAAGCGAAACAGATTTCATAACCGTCGCGATGCGCCCTGGCAACGGCCTCCGCATCTTGGGGATGAATAGATCCTTCGTGTGTCAACAAGGTGCCATCCAAATCACTTACTATCATTTTTATCATGCGTATTTTCCTCCGATACGATAATCAGTTCGATTTGATGTTGTTCCAGGTAATTCATCATGTCAGGTTTAGGGGGGAGGTCCGTAATCATTAAGCTCACAGCTTCCAAATCGGCTATTTTGAAGAACATAGATTTATCGAACTTGGTATGATCCGCAAGCAAAATGACCTGTTTGGCCCGTCGAATCATCTCTCTTTTTACAAAACCCTCATCTTCATAGGGGAAAAAGAGTCCCTCTTCCGCAATCGCTCCTGCTCCCAACAACAATTTATCCGCGCGGTATTCCGCAAGCTTGGCGATCGTGGCAGGACCATAAAGAAAACGGTGCCTCGGATGAAGCTCACCGCCCAACAGATAGGTTCGCACATTATCCTTGCCGGATAAAGTGTCCGCAATATCTATAGAATTCGTCACCGCGGTAACGTTCAGACTCGTAATGCGTTCCGCCGCATACTGAACGGTAGTGGATGCATCCAGGATGACAGTATCCCCGTCTTCAATAAGTGAAGCCGCATAGCGCCCGATGTTTATTTTGCCGGTGGATTCGCGTGTGAGCCGATCTTTATAAGGGTAAATTTCCTTAGGTTTAAGGGGAAGGACTGCGCCTCCGTGAGTTCGTATAATCAATCCAAGTTCATCCATCTTCACCAAATCACGTCTTGCCGTATCCCGTGACACTTCAAACAAGGTACAAATATCTCCGATATTCACTCGACCGTACTCCGCCATATGACTCAAAATGGCTTGAATGCGTTCCTCTTGATACAATTTGTTGCACCATCCCTTACAATTACTTAATAATCTTAATATATTAATGAATTATTAAGTGTATTAAGTGATTTATAAGTAATTATAAGTGAATGTAAAAATGAATGCAATAAGTTGACTCTTTTATCATCATTAAAGTTTAAGGTTTGGTTTCACTTAGTTCAACAGAGATGATGCGATCCGATGGAACCTCATGGGTAATGGTCACAAACACACCAATTAATCCCGTCTGTTTCCGTACAATCAACTTGAACCGCTCCTGAACGCGGCTTGCAGAAAGTTTGGTTTGACCAATAAACAAGTAATCGGTGATGGGGGCGTTCTTATATGCTTTCTGTGTTTCTTTAACCGCAATCAGTCCCCATTTGGCATAGGCGGGCGGCTGGCCTTGAACGGCATTAGTGTGTATAGGCGCAACATTCGCGCCGGTGAATATTAAAGCTGCAATCAGTATATTCTTGTTCATCTAGGTACCTCCGTTGGTTAGCATTTACTTATAGGGTTAGCCCTAAATGCATAATCCTATGCGCGGCATGCCACACTAATCCTGAAATACCATTTCACAAGGAGGTTATAGAATGGCGAATATGAACAATACATATAAACCCGCGAATTTCAATGTTTCAGTAGGTCGCAGATTGCCGGTTTCCAAGAACGAAGATGTAGAGTATTCCGAAGAGCTGGCCGACCGCAACGACAAGCAGGCGCAGGACCGAGGGGCCGCGGCGGATGAGCGTCAGGAGTCTTAAGCGATGGCTGAGAAAAATATTCTGGCCTATTTCAACACCCCCGAACAGGCAGAGGAAGTTAAAGCAAAGTTGATGGCATTGCGGGCTGTCGAAGTATCGATTGACCGGTTCGGCATGTACCCGGGTACCGGCATGAACAGCATCATGAATCCGACCACGGGAGATGTTCCTTCCTTGGCAACCATGACACTGAACGCAGGCATTTCATCTCCGGGAGCGGGTATACTGGCAGCGGCCAGTGTTAGTGCTAGCGGGATGAGCGACGGCGGTCAGGGCGGGCCGACCGGGAGGGATATCCTGTTGACGGCGGTCGTAGACGAGGATAACCACCATCAGGCGCTGCAAGTAATTCGGGACGCCGGCGGACAAATGTAGTGTGGGTTGATTCACTTAAAGAGACAGATTCGCCCTGAGGCGGTCTGTCTTTTATTTTGCCGGGGAAAGGCGTCCGTGTTCGTTTTGTGATTGGCGTTTTTTATAGTACAATAGACTTTATATGTTTATTCACAAAATGGATCACCTAAGCAGGTAATCAAGGGGGAAAACACATGCGCTGGCATGAAATTACAATACATACAACGGAAATGGCAACGGAGATGATCTCCAACTTTATGCATGAGCTTGGAGCGGGCGGCGTGTCCATCGAAGAATCGGGGTCGTTAAACCGTCCGAGGGACACATCACTCGGTCAATGGTATGAACATCCTCTGAATGACATTCCGGAAGGCGAAGCGGTCATTAAAGGATATTTTGGCGAAGATGTTGATGTGGAAGCGGCAATGAATCACATTCGCGAATCAACAGCCGAGTTGAGTGAATTCGGCATCGATGCCGGTAAAGCGGAGATGAGCGTACGCGAGGTTGATGAAGAGGATTGGGCAACGGCGTGGAAGCAGTACTTTAAGCCATTGCGGATTACGGAACGCTTGACGATCAAACCGACTTGGGAAGATTATACGCCGCAGTCGGATGAGCTGATTATTGAACTCGACCCGGGCATGGCTTTCGGAACCGGAACACATCCGACTACCGCACTCTGCTTACGCACGCTGGAGAGCGTCATTCAGCAAGGGGATGATGTGATTGATGTAGGTACAGGTTCAGGCGTGCTTGCCATAGGTGCAATTAAATTAGGCGCAAGGCATGTGCTTGCCGTGGACTTAGATCCGGTTGCCGTGTCCAGCGCAACGGAAAACTCGCGATTGAACGGGATGGAAGAGCAAATTACCGTTAAGTTAAGCGATCTGCTTGGCGTCTTTCAAACAAGTGAGGCAGACGGGGAAGCGGCGAAGAAGCAGTTCGGCGTTCACATTCCGGTTAAAGTAGTGGTTGCCAACATCCTTGCCGAGATTATAATGCTGTTTATCGATGATGTTTATCAGGTGTTGGAACAAGGCGGATACTATATCGTATCCGGGATCTGGAAGAACAAAGCGGATGTTGTGGAAGAGGCGCTGGTTGCGGCCGGCTTCGCGATTGACGCCAGGAATACGGATCAGGACTGGTACGCGTTCGTCGCGAGAAAGGGTTAAGGTGAAGAATGGACTCCGCAAACTTCTTTAGGTTTCCGATAGAAGAATGGCCGTTTGTTCTGCTTTCGCTGGCGATCGGCCTGTCTGTTCATGAATTTGCTCATGCTTACACGGCGTGGAAATTCGGTGACCCGACGGCCAAAGACCGCGGACGGGTAACGTTGAATCCGATGGCTCATTTGGACATATTCGGAACGATTCTGATCTTTATCGCCGGCTTCGGATGGGCCAAGCCTGTCCCGGTGAACCGCAGTTATTTCAAGAAGCCGCGGATGATGAGCATCTTCGTCTCCCTTGCCGGACCGGTGAGCAACTTGTTAATTGTTTTTATCGGACTCTTTCTTTTTTACCTGCTTGATTATTTGGGAGCCATTGAGAATTTAAGCACAGGCTCGATTACCGCGCTTGTTACTTTTTTTAAATACTTAATCTCGTTGAATATCACCTTGTTCTTGTTTAACCTGATTCCCTTACCGCCGTTAGACGGTTACCGGATCATAGAAGACTTGGCTCCGCAACCGATTCGGGCGAAGATGTCGCAGTATGAACACTGGGGTGCTTTTATTTTTCTGTTGCTCGTATTCATTCCGCCGCTCAGCCGCGTTACCATTGTTCCGTTGTTCAGTTTGAGCGATCACATTCTCCTGTTATTCGGCAACATCATCGGTTCCATTTTCGGGATGTAACAGACTGCTGACAATTCGTGTAAAAGGGTAGCCATACGAATCTAAAAGTTGTAAGATGATGTTTGGATATTTGAAGGCATACCAGCCTATTCTACCACGCAAAGGTTGAGAGCTTGATGCAACGTTATTTCCTCAAGAAGGAACAATTTACACACAACAATACCGTTCGGATTACGGGAGATGACGCTCATCATCTGGTGAAAGTGATGCGTGCCCGCGCGGGAGACAAGGTCATTTGCAGCGACGGAGAGTCCCGCGAAGCGCTTGTTGAACTTCAAGAGATCGAGACAGGTCAGGTGACCGCCTCTATTATAGAAGAACTGGCGATGGATGCCGAGCCTGAAGTTAAAGTTTGGGTTGCCCAAAGCTTGCCGAAAGGCGACAAGATGGAGATCGTGATTCAGAAATGCACTGAAATCGGCGCCCATCGCTTTATACCTTTCGAATCCGAGCGTACCGTTGTTCAATATGATGCTAAGAAGGAAGCCAAGCGTCTTGAGCGATGGAATAAGATTGCCAAAGAAGCCGCGGAACAGGCTCATCGCAACCGTGTTCCCGAGGTTGAACCGATGCGTTCATGGAAGTCGTTGCTTCAGCTTTCGGCTGATTTTGACCTGACGATGATTTGTTATGAGAAAGAACAAGGGCTGCAATTCAGAGCGCTCCTGCAACAAGCGGTCCAGCAGGATCAGATGAAGAAAGTTCTGCTGCTAATCGGACCTGAAGGCGGCTTTACCGAGAATGAAGTAGAACAGGCGGAAGCGGCAGGCGCCCGCGCAATTTCTCTGGGACGCAGAATTTTGCGTACGGAAACCGCGGCCATGACCGCGTTGACCTGTATTTTATATGAAACCGGCGAGATGGGAGGAAACTGATATGACTACAACTTTGGCCGCGACAACAGCCCAGACGGTTGCATTTTATACACTAGGCTGTAAAGTGAACTTCTATGATACAGAGGCGATCTGGCAGCTGTTTAAAGGTTCCGGCTACGAACAAGTCGACTTTGAGGCGACAGCGGATGTTTATATCATCAATACATGCACAGTAACGAATACCGGCGACAAGAAAAGCCGGCAAATTATACGGCGAGCCGTTCGCCGCAATCCGGACGCGATTATCGCGGTTACGGGCTGCTACGCGCAAACGTCGCCAGCTAAAATCATGGCAATTCCCGGTGTGGACTTGGTCATCGGAACACAGGACCGTGAGAAGATTCTGGAATTTATCGAGCAGTTCCGCGCGGAACGCCAACCGATTAATGCGGTGCGTAACATTATGAAAACACGGAACTTTGAGGAATTGGACGTTCCGGATTTCTCGGATCGTACGCGCGCGTTTCTTAAAATTCAGGAAGGCTGCAACAATTTCTGCACCTTCTGCATCATTCCATGGTCACGGGGGCTTTCCCGCAGCCGTGAACCGCAAAGTGTCATTCAGCAGGCCGAAGCCCTTGTAGCGGCCGGATATAAGGAAATCGTGCTGACAGGCATTCATACGGGCGGCTACGGGGACGATTTGGAGGATTATAAGCTGCACAATCTTCTGCGTGATCTGGACAAAGTCCAAGGGTTGGAGCGTATCCGTATTTCGTCCATCGAGGCAAGCCAAATCACCGATGAGGTCATTGACGTACTGAAAAATTCGGACAAAATGTGCCGGCATCTGCATGTTCCGTTGCAAGCCGGCGACAATACGGTTTTGAAGCGGATGCGCCGCAAGTATACGGTAGAAGAGTTTGCAGGGAAAATTGCAAAGCTTCATGAAATTATGCCTGGCGTAGCGATTACAACTGACGTAATTGTCGGGTTCCCCGGCGAAACCGAAGAGATGTTCCTGACGGGCTACCGTTACATGGAACAAATGAAATTCGCTGAAATGCACGTGTTCCCCTATTCTAAACGGACCGGCACCCCCGCGGCGCGTATGGAAGATCAAGTGGACGAGGAAGAAAAGAACCGCCGTGTTCACGAACTCATTGATCTGTCCGAGAGGATGCAGCTGGATTACGCCAAGCAGTTCGTCGGCGAGGTGTTGGATGTTATTCCGGAGAGGGATTACAAAGGCGCCCCGGGATCCGGTCTCGTCATGGGTTACACCGATAACTACATTCAAGTGGTCTTTAACGGTACCGAAGACATGATCGGCAAGTTATGCCGCGTAAAAGTAACAGAAGCCGGCGTGAATGAATGTAAGGCTGATTTTGTGCGTGTGATCGAAGATGCTCCGGTTGTGTTGAAGTCAGCCGCAGCTGTTTAATTAGATAAACAGAGTGAACAGAGGGTTTCATCGTAACGCCTGCGGGCGGGATGGAATCCTTGTTCCTTTTTGTACATAAGGAGTTGAGGGATATGAAGGAAATTTCAGCAGGCGGTGTCGTATATCGCGAGATCGAAGGTCGTAAAGAGGTACAGTTAATTCAGGATCGGTACGGCAAGATTTCTCTAGCCAAAGGCAAAATGGAGCAAGGCGAAACCGTGGAAGAAACAGCGCTGCGGGAAATCATTGAAGAAACGGGTATTCAGGGGCGCATTGTAGAGCCGTTGCATACGATCCGTTATCAATACCAATCTCAGGTTCACGGGACAGTTGACAAAGAGGTTCATTATTATCTGGTGGAAGCCGCCTCAGGCACGCTACAAGCGCAGGTGGAAGAGATTCGCGGCGTGGAATGGTGTGAGTTGCAGGATGCTTGGATGCGCCAACGGGAGCATGGTTATGATAATAACGACGAAGTTTTACAACTGGCTTTACACAAATTAGGTTATGAGGTGGATGGACAATGAGCAATGATTTTCAAAAAGAAATAACCCAATATATTGATCACACGTTACTAAAGGCGGAAGCGAAGAAAGAAGATATTGAGAAGCTTTGTCAGGAAGCGAAGGAACATCATTTTTTTAGTGTATGCGTCAATTCCCAATGGGTATCGCTTTGCGCAGAGTTGCTGAAAGGTTCCAATGTGAAAGTCTGTACGGTTGTCGGTTTCCCTTTAGGGGCAAGCACCAGCGAGACCAAGGCGTTAGAGGCGGCTAAAGCGGTGGAGCAAGGCGCGCTTGAAGTCGATATGGTGTTAGCCATCGGATCCCTGATTAGCGGCGACTATGACTATGTTCGTGACGATATTCGCAAAGTCGTTCAAGCGGTGGAAGGCAAAGCTATTGTGAAAGTCATAATGGAAACCGGTTATCTGAACGATGATCAAAAGAAAATCGCTTCCAAGCTTTCTGAAGAGGCTGGCGCCCACTTCATTAAGACGTCGACCGGCTTCGGCAAAGGCGGCGCGACCGTTGAGGATATCACCTTAATGCGCGGCAGTGTTTCCGATCATATCGGGGTAAAGGCATCCGGCGGCGTTCGCGATCTGGAAACAGCGAAAGCGATGATTGCCGCAGGCGCGACTCGGTTAGGGACAAGCTCAGGTGTGGTTCTTGCACAAGGCGGTAAGAGCACGGGCGGTTATTAGGCTTTAATAAAAATAGCCAGGTATATGAAGTGCAACAATAAAGGACAAACCTCAGGCGAACGTCTGGGGTTTTTCTGTGAAATCGGTAAAAGGGGATGTTGGATATGGCAGCGGTAATTTTACATAAGTCACGTAAGAAACGATTGGAAGCGGCTCACCCATGGGTGTTTGCCAGCGAAGTGGAGCGTACTGAGGGGGAGCCAAACCCGGGCGACTTGGTGGAAGTACACAACCACCAAGGCCGATATTTGGCGACAGGGTATTGGAATCCCAAATCGCAGATTATCGTTCGCGTATTGGCGTATACGCCGCTGGCTGAGATGGACGAGGCCTACTTCGAAGAGCGGCTGCTCCGCGCCTGGGAGCACCGGCAGCGCTTCCTCGAAGACACGAACGCGTGCCGCGTCGTGTATGGGGAAGCCGACTTCCTGCCGGGGCTGATCGTCGACAAGTTCGACGACGTGTTGGTGGTCCAGCTGCTCACGCTGGGCATGGATTTGCGCCGCGACGCGTTGGTGGCGGCGCTGATAAAGGTGTTCGCGCCGCGAGGCATTTACGAGCGGAGTGACGTCAGCGTGCGCGAGCTCGAGGGGCTGGAGCAGCGCACGGGCGCGCTCTACGGCGACTGCCCGCGGCATGTGCCGATTCGCGAGAACGGCTTGCGGTTCGAGGTTGACATCGTGGAGGGGCAGAAGACGGGCTACTTCTTTGACCAGCGGGAAAACCGAGCCTCCATCGCGAAGCTGATGCGGGGCTGGGGCGGGCGCAGCGGGATTGCGCTGCGCGAAGTGGAAGGCGAAGACGGGGCCGCGGTGACGGCGCCGGTGAACGCGAACGGCAAGGTCGTGACATTCCCTTACTGGGACGGCGCGACCGTGCTGGAGTGCTTCTCGCACACGGGAAGTTTCACCCTGAACGCGTGCAAGTACGGCGCGAAGAAAGTGACGTGCCTGGACATTTCGGAGCATGCCATCGAGAGTGCGCGGCAGAACGTAGAGGTTAACGGCTTTTCCGAGCGCGTAGAGTTCGTGGTGGCGGATGCGTTCGATTATTTGCGACAACAGGTACGCGGACTGGATGAACGTCTTGAGCGATCCACAGCGGGTACGGCGGAAGGCAAGAAAGTGGATACGTCCAAGAAGCTGACCTCTGCTGCCCGGACATGGGATGTGGTCATTCTGGATCCGCCTGCTTTCGCGAAGACGAAGAGTGCGGTGACCGGCGCCTGCCGCGGCTATAAAGATATTAATCTGCACGGGATGAAGTTGGTGAATGAGGGCGGGTATCTGGTAACCGCAAGCTGCTCCTACCATATGCGTCCTGATCTGTTTTTGGAAACCATTCAGGAAGCTGCCATCGATGCGGGTAAAATCCTCCGCCTGGTCGAATGGCGCGGTGCTGGCAAAGATCATCCGCAAATTCTGGGTGTGGATGAGGGGCATTATCTGAAATTCGCCATATTTGAAGTAAGAAGTAAAAAATAGTATTGAGCCATCGCAGCGATGGCTTTTTTGGTAACTCCATACAAGCGATGTTCATAACGGATAAGTCAACCCCCAATTGAAAACCCTAAGCTTGAAGATCATTTTGCACATTAAAGGAGTCCAGCAAATGAACAAACAGGCAGCAGCACTTTTATTGACTGCAGGGATTGCTTTATCTTTAGGGGTGAATGTTCAAGCCGCTGGTAATACGGGCGGGACAAACCCAAAGACCTTTGCAAAAGACGGGGAAGGGTTCAAGACGTATTCAGGAACATCCGCTTATGAGCAGTCCTTTCAGAATTCCATGGGGATTCGCGGGGCAACAAGCCATAACGGTACTGGTTTTGGTTCGTTGGAATCCGCAGGAGCAAACTATTCCCAAGCCGGTATGACGGGCAGCGGCCAAGGTAACGGTAACGGTATGACGGGTAGAGGTAATGGTAATGGTATGTTGGGGAACGGGACAAACAATCTGTATAACATGGGAAGCGGCGCTGCCGGGATGATGACACGCTCCGGCCGGAACGCTATGGATCATACCATGAACGGAGCGCAATACAACGGTGCGGGAATCGGCGGTTTTGACGGGACATCAAACTACAACGCCACATCAAACGGACCTACAGCACCGAATTTCATGGGTACTTCCCGTTCGCCGTATTACGGGGGTACAGCGGCAAACAACGCCAACGGTAACAATCAGGTACGCGGTAACAACCTGTATCAAATGAACACTTATAATGCTAAAGCGGCGGACACGACACAGAACGATTATGGTTGGTTAGGTTGGTTTGGTTTGCTGGGTATGTTCGGTCTGGCCGGTGTAAATCCGCCGAAGCGCCGCAGTTAATTGTAACGACGAAGAACGTCCTTAACCTAATCAGGGTTGAGGACGTTATTTGTTTAATTCATTTGATTCACTTTGTGGATGTTAATCTCTTGGATAATCTAGAGCCATAATGTCCATAAACGGTATTTTAATTGTCTCTTGTCCATTATCAACATGAACCTTTCCTGTTCTTGAATCCAGATGAACAATCTGACCTCGAACCTGATTTTCCCAAGCCCAGATCGTTAGCAATACAGTAGATTCTTCATTGAATGATTCGGTAATCTGATTACCGATCTCCTCCAAGACAAACTCATCTCGGGTGGGTCGCTTTGGTGTCTTTGCCATGTACTTAAGCCTCCGTGCTTAAAATTAAATCCAGCTCTATTATAGTGAGTGTAGCATACCTAGGCAATTCTAACGCAACAACTTGTCCGTAATTTCAATCCACGGCTTCAACCAATCACCGTCATCGCTCCGTCTGCTCCAACCGCTTCAACACCTCGCCAAGGCTCAGATCCGCCATCGAATCCAGCCTCAAGTCGTAGGCATCGAACGCCAGCTGAGCGGTCAGCGGATTCGGCACGATGACGCTGTACAACCCCGCGCTTACCGCGGCCCTCACGCCGTTGGGCGAGTCCTCGAACGCTGCCGCTTCCGCTGGCGCTACGCCCAACGCCTCTGACGCCGCCAGATACAATTCCGGATCCGGCTTGATCCGGAGAACATCATCCGCGGTTTTGATGACCTCGAAATACTCGAACAACCCATGCTGCTTAAGGTAGCTCTCCACCCACGCCCGCGGGGAACTGGAAGCCAGGCCGATGCGAATTCCCTTCGCCTGCGCTTCCTTCAGATAATCTTCAACCCCTTCGCGCACGCCTTGCAACTCCATCAGTGCTCCGTGCTTTACCGTGAACAAGGCATCAATCTGCTCCTTGACCACCGGTTTCCCGGTGCATTCTCCCAAATACAGATAGGGGTCAAAATGCTCGCCCGACGTGCCGACACCCAATCCCCACAGCTCGATCGGCAGATGCGCCCCGTGTTCTTCATAGATTTCCCGAAAAGCTTCATACCAAGGGGTTTCGGTATCCAGAATTAACCCGTCAAAGTCGAAAATAATCGCTTTAATCATTTCGTCCTCTCCTCACTCTGTAACAAACCATACCCCTAAGTTATATCGCTTTTGCAAGAAATCGTAAAGCTTATCCTTACTTCGCGAACACGTACAAAAACATTGTAAAGTATCGTTAAAATGATGTTCCCGCGTTGACAGTTTTGTGAAGACCATGGTAAATTAGCAATAATTCAGAAACGACAGAGGAAAGGAGGGCCTTGCCATGATTGGAGTTGGAAACCGCAGACTTCGCCGCACGCGTCAACACAACTTCAGATCGGGACAGGTGCCTCTCCTTTAACGGATGAATGTAGTAAACGGGTCAGCAAGGAACTCGCTGATTGCTGCTTACTGCGCGCGCACCGCATTCCAATGCTTGCGCATAACAATACAGCCAACCACGGCATAGCGCATACCCGCGTTATGTCTTTTTTATTTTGCGACTGAAGGAGGTAGGTAACATGTTTGATGTACTAAAGAAATTAAGCTGGTTTTTCCGTAAACATTGGAAACGGTATACGATCTCCATTATTCTGCTCATTATTGCCGGGGTCGTGGAAATGATTCCTCCGAAATTGCTGGGGGTTGCCATTGATTACATCCAAACGAATACAATGACGGCATCCCGCTTGTTCTGGATGATTTCCGGCTATCTGGCGTTAACGGTGTTTATTTACGGCATAACCTACGTGTGGATGTACCAAATGTTCGGGGGCGCCTTCCTGGTGGAGCGGGCGTACCGATCGCGATTGATGAAGCATTTTCTCAAAATGACGCCGACCTTCTTCGAACGCAACCGCACAGGAGACTTGATGGCGCGCGCGACCAATGACCTTAAAGCGGTATCGATGACGGCCGGGTTCGGGATACTGACTCTGGTGGATTCCACCTTCTTTATGATCACGATCCTGACCGTTATGAGCGTGTTTATTTCCTGGAAGCTGACGCTGGCCTCCATGCTGCCTTTGCCGATTATCGCGGTGGCGATGGCCTATTACGGCGGTGCGATCCATAAGCGCTACACGGTGGCTCAAGATGCTTTCGGTCATATGAACGACCAGGTGCTCGAGAATGTGTCAGGGGTTCGCGTCATCCGCGCTTATGTGCAAGAGAAGGCGGTCGAACAACGGTTTCAGGACTTAACGGATGATGTGTTTCGCAAAAATCTGTCCGTTGCGAAAATCGACGCTTTATTCGAACCTACGATTAAGCTTCTGGTCGGTATGAGTTATATGATCGGCCTGGGATACGGAGCCTATCTGGTATTTACAAGCGAACTGACGTTAGGTGAACTGGTTTCCTTTAATGTGTACTTAGGAATTCTGATTTGGCCGATGTTCGCTTTGGGCGAGTTGATCAATATTCTGCAGCGGGGGAACGCCTCGTTAGATCGTGTCATTGAAACGCTGTCCTATCCGGAAGATGTGGCAGGTCCTAAACAACCGGCTCCTACACCGGTACCTTCCGTTATTCAGTTTAATGAAGTGTCGTTTAAGTATCCTTCATCTTCCATAGAGAATCTGTGTAACATTTCGTTCCGAATTGAGCGAGGTCAGACGTTAGGCATCGTCGGTCGCACAGGCAGCGGGAAAACGACACTGCTAAAGCAACTATTACGTGAATATCCGCTGGGAAAAGGCTCCGTAACGGTGTCCGGGACCAATCTTGCCGATATTGCCGTAAACGACATTCATGGATGGATCGGCTATGTGCCGCAAGAGCAGATTCTGTTCTCCCGTTCGGTAAGGGAAAATATTAAGTTCGGACGTCCGGACGGCACGGAAGAGCAAGTGATGCATGTGCTCGAATCCGCTTCGTTCGCTCAAGATATCAACGTCCTTTCACAAGGATTGGATACGTTGGTCGGTGAGAAAGGCGTGGCGTTATCCGGCGGACAGAAGCAGCGGATCTCGATTGCGCGGGCGTTAATGACCGATCCGGAAGTATTGCTGCTGGACGATGCGATGTCCGCCGTGGACGCGAAGACCGAAGCGAATATTATTCGCCATATCCGCCAAGAGCGGCAAGGCAAAACAACCCTCATCTCAACCCATCGCCTCTCCGCTGTACAGCATGCGGATTGGATACTGGTATTGGATGAAGGCACGATCTCCGAGCAGGGTACCCATGAGGACCTGATGCGGCTCGGCGGGTGGTACAAAGAGCAATTCGACCTGCAGCAGGTGGAAGCGCATTTGACGGAAAGCGGGTGAAGACCGTGAGCGTAGGAAGAAGACTGTTACAATACGCCTTATTTTATAAGAAGACGATCAGCATCGCGCTGGTTATGCTGACGATCGCGGTCTGTGCCGAGTTATCCGGTCCGTTGATCGCGAAGCAGATGATTGACAACAATATTTTGGGCATCGAAAAGCCTTGGGTGGAAACGGCGCAAGGGACCAAAGATGCCGTGCAGTATAAAGGTGGCTTTTACAAGCGAAGCGATCGGCTGGAGGAAGGCGAACAGCGGGGGAAAGAAGTGCGGTTGCTGCAATCCGGCGTAAGCTTCTATTTCCTGAATCAGTCCCTGCCTTTCGACGGGGAGCGTTTAGTAGCGGATGGAACGCTGACGGTGAAGTCGAAGAATCAGAGCGCGGAGTATGCTGTTGAGCAACTGACGAAGCAACAATTGTTCGCATTTTACAAGCCTGAAATAAAGGCCCTCATTCAGTTGATGGCCCTTTATCTGGGATTGATTGCGGTCGCATCCTTT
This sequence comes from Paenibacillus swuensis, assembly GCF_001644605.1. NCBI lineage: Bacteria > Bacillati > Bacillota > Bacilli > Caryophanales > Paenibacillaceae > Paenibacillus > Paenibacillus swuensis. Next base: position 3,328,926 of record NZ_CP011388.1, read on the forward strand.
TTCCAATATTACCAAAAGCTGCTTCTGCAATCGTCCGCTAATCGAATTATTCAGCGGATGCGGATGGACGTATTTAAGCAAATTCAGCGGCTTCCGATACATTACTTTGACAATTTGCCGGCGGGCAAAGTAGTTTCCCGGGTAACGAACGATACGGAGTCCATTCAGGAGCTGTATGTGACGGTGCTGGCAACGTTCGTGAACAGCGCGATTTATATGGCGGGAATCTTTGCCGCGATGTTCTTTCTGGACGCCAAGCTTGCCGCAGTGTCGATGCTGTTAATCCCGATTGTCTTGCTGTGGATTGTTCTGTATCGCAAATCAGCCGAACGGTATAACCACCGTATTCGAGCTTTGCTCAGCGATATTAACGCGATGATTAACGAGTCGATTCAAGGCATGAGCATCATTCGCGCTTTCCGCCGTCAGGAAGAGACGCAGAGAGAATTCGACGAGCTTAACGAGCAGCATTTTGCCAATGAAAATAAGTTGTTGAACCTGAATGCCCTCACCTCTCACAATTTAGTCGGCGTGCTGCGGAATATCGCTTTTGTGATGGTGATTTGGTATTTCGGGGGAGCCTCGTTGCAAGCGGGAAGTCTCATATCGATCGGTGTGCTGTACGCGTTTGTGGACTATTTAACCCGTTTGTTCGGTCCGGTTACGAATGTGGTGAATCAACTGGGCAAACTCGAGACGGCGCGCGTATCGGCAGAGCGGGTGTTTGAATTAATGGACACAGAAGGAACCGACGTTGCGGAGGGGCAATTGCCTCGATATAAGGGGAATGTGCGGTTTGAGGACGTATCTTTTGCCTACAAAGAGGATTATGTTCTGAAGAATATCACGTTTGAGGCGAAACAAGGGCAGACGGTGGCGTTGGTTGGTCATACAGGTTCGGGCAAAAGCTCGATCATGAACCTCCTGTTCCGATTCTATGATCCGCAGAAAGGCGCGATTACGATCGACGGGCAGTCCATTGTGGAGATTCCGAAACAGCTTTTGCGCCAGCATATGGGCATCGTGCTGCAGGATCCGTTCTTGTTCACGGGGACGATTGCCTCGAATGTGTCTCTGGATGATCCCGCGATCAGCAGGAAAGCCGTGAATGATGCATTAAACGCGGTCGGTGCGGATAAATTGCTGTCATCGCTGCCTAAAGGCTATGATGAACCGGTCATTGAGAAGGGCAGCACGCTGTCGGCGGGGCAACGGCAGTTGGTTTCGTTCGCGCGGGCGCTGGCGTTTAATCCGGCTATTCTGATTCTGGATGAAGCGACCGCAAGCATCGATACGGAAACGGAGACGATCATACAGAACGCGCTGGATGTGCTGAAAAAAGGGCGCACCACATTCATCATCGCCCACCGGCTGTCTACAATCCGGAGCGCGGATCAGATTCTGGTTCTGCATCGGGGTGAAGTGGTGGAGCGCGGCGACCATGAATCGTTGATGGGCCTTGGCGGACGCTATTACCAGATGTATCAGCTGCAGCAAGGGGCTAAAGTCTCGGTGGGGAAAGAAGAGGTTGCTGAGCACAATCCGGTGTAAGTGAAGTGAATTAAAATAAGGATAAAAAATCACGCTATTATATTTTCTACCCCAAATAACGATAAAAAATCACGCTATTTCCTTGGATTGGTAATAAACTAACTGTCACCAGCTTATTTCCGCATAAATAACGATAAAAACTATTTTTGTGGAAAATAAAATTAGCGTGAAAAACTATCGTTATTTTCGAACACACACCAGGGCGGTTAAAATATGAAAACTTATAAACTGATTTGCATTGTGACGCTGATATTACTGCTGAGCACTGGCTGTAACCATCACGATTCACATCAACAGAACACGATTAGAATTGGAATGGATAAACAACAATATGGGCTTGATGAGCATATAACTTACTCCATAGTGAACTCTTCATCTCAAAAACTGTTCAACGGCGTACGTTGACATCCATCACTTTAATTAGTGAACCATTTACCGTTTCATAGTATGCTAACTCCACAAAACCTAAAAGCCCTGCCGCGAAACGATGCGGCAGGGCCTTCTTTTGCAACTCAATTTAAACGTTCTCGCGATCCTTCTCCGCTACCTGCTCCAGCACCTTCAGGAAGTTTTCGGGCGATTGCGAACCGGAGAAGCTGTACTTGTTGTTGAAGATGAAGTATGGCACGCCGGTAATCCCGATTTCGCGCGCTTTGTTCACATCCTCCTCGACTTCGTTCAGCCCCTGACCGTCTTCCATCTGCTTCCGCAGAGCGTCAATATACCCCATGCCCACTTCCTTGGCCAGGTTCATCAACACATCCAAATTGCCGATATTCTGCCCGTCTTCAAAATAGGCCTTATAAATCGCATCAATTAATGGCTGCTTGTATTCATCCGACGCGAGCGCGATCAACTGGTGCGATTTCACCGTATTCGGCATGTACTCGATCCGATCCATGTTAAATTCAAGATTACAAGCCCGGCCTGCTTCGCAAGTATGCTCAATCACCTGACCCAGCCGCTCCGGACCTCCCATCTTCGACGTCATCGTTTCTTTGAAATCCCGGCCTTCTTTCGGCGCTGTCGGATCCAGTTGAAACGCGTGCCAGCGTACACTGTAAGGCTCCTTATGATCCACGCTCCAGCGATCCAGCGCTTCCATCATGTTCTTTTTGCCAATGCGGCACCATGGACACACCGTATCCTGATAAACATCTATAATCATTCCGATCACTCCTTCTCAAATTATCATCCATCCCAAAAAACATGACACAAGTATGAACCATTTTAAACTACAGCACAAGTTTTGAAACGGATTCCCGGAGACCCGTTCTGTTCATGATTCTACCAAGTGCTTCGACAAACTTTTAATGGTAAAATAGGAGAATGATAGAGGAGGTCGGAAGATGTCGATACAGTTTATTTTGGGTCGGGCGGGCAGCGGGAAAACGAGGCATATGCTCGATGAAATCAGAGACAATCTGAGGGAGAAACCGGACGGTGAGCCAATGGTGCTGCTGGTGCCGGAGCAAGCGACCTTCGGCGCGGAGTACGAACTCGCCCAGACACCGGGACTTCAAGGGATCATTCGCGTACAGGCGCTAAGCTTTCGCCGTTTAGCCTTTCGGGTCATGCAAGAAGTGGGGCGCTCGACAAGAATACATATCGATGATACCGGCAAAAAAATGCTCTTACACAAAATCATCCGCCGCCGTGCCAAGGATTTGCGTATATTCGCCAAAGGGAACGGACAGAGCGGATTTATCGACCGTGTCAATGATTTATATAATGAGTTCAAAAGGTATCAAATCGACGGCAGCGGCCTGCTTCAGCATATTCAGACCAACGGAATCCTGCCTGACAAGGAGCGGATGCTGCAGGACAAGCTGCATGATTTGCTGCTGATCTATGATGAGTTTGAGCAAGAGCTGGGACCGCATCATATCGATTCCGAGGATTATTTGGCGACGCTGACCGAGCAGGCAGGCTCCTCTTCCTTTATTAAGGAAACCGTGTTCTGGATCGACGGTTTTCACGGGTTTACGCCTCAGGAATTCGCCGTGCTCGAGCAGCTCATGATCCATTCCGCTAAAGTAAATATCGCCTTAACGCTGGACAAGCCTTATGAATCGGGCCGTGAACCCCATGAACTGGAGTTGTTTCATCCCACGGCAACCACGATGATCAAGCTCAGAGAGCTTGCCGATGAGAACGGCGTGATGACAGAGCCTCATTTCGTGATGGGCGGGGAACCGCTGCCGCGCTATGAGCGGAGCTTCATGCTGGCGCATCTGGAATCTACGTTTGATCGTCGGATTCCGTATAAAGGACCGATTGAAATGGAGCCCAGTGTGGTGTTGCATTCAGCGGTTCACCGACGTGCGGAAGTGGAAGGCGCCGCTCGCGAGATGGTGCGTCTTGCGCGGGACCGTAATGTCAGGTGGCGGGATATGGCCTTGCTGGTCCGCAACATGCCGGATTACGAGGATCTGCTGGCCACAACGCTTACGGATCATGGCATCCCGCACTTCTTCGACCAGAAGCGCACCGTGCTCCACCACCCGCTGGCGGAACTGATCCGCTCCGCCCTGGAGGTCGTCACGGGCTACTGGCGATATGACGCCGTGTTCCGCTGCGTCAAAACCGGATTGCTGCCTGCGTTCGCGCAGCAAGATCTCCCTTCCCCTTTCGACATCCACGTCGAAGGGGATGCGTTTACGGCGCGAAATATCACGCGCCGAAACCTGGACGAACTCGAGAACTACGTGCTCGCGTTCGGCATCCAGGGCGGCCGGTGGACGGACGACCGGCCTTGGACCTACAAGCTCCAGCGCTCGCTGGAGGACGAGCCGACCGGGCCGAACGAGCGGGAACGCGCGGAGCTTCAGCGCGTGGACGTGACCCGGCGGGCCGTGGCGGAGCCGCTCGCGGCGTTCGAGCGTGGCCTGAAAGCCGCGAAGACCGCGCGCGGCATGGCCGAGGCGCTTTACGGGCTGCTGGACAGCCTGAAGGCGGCCGAACGGCTCGAGCGCTGGAGTATGGACGCCCTCGCCGCGGGCAGGGCGGAGAAGGCGAGGGAACACCGCCAGCTGTGGGGCGCGGCGGTGGATTTGCTCGACCAGATCGTCGAGACGATGGGCGACGAAGCCATGACGCCGGAGCAATTCGCAGGCGTTGTCGAGACGGGGCTCGAGAGCATCAGGCTCAGTCTGGTCCCGCCTACGCTGGATCAAGTGCTGCTGGGAAGCATGGAGCGCACCCGCTCAGGAAAGGTGCGTTACGCGTTCCTGCTTGGTGTGAACGACGGCGTTGTTCCTGGCAGACTCAGCGAAGACGGCGTGCTTTCCGAAGGGGAGCGCGACCGCCTTGCGGAGACGGGACTCCTGCTTGCGCCAAGCGCCCGCAGAAGACTGCTGGATGAACGCTTCATGATCTATACAGCCATGACGGTTGCCAGCGACCGGCTGTGGGTGAGCTATCCGCTCGCCGACGAAGAAGGCAAATCCCTCTTGCCGTCTGAACTGATTCGACGGTTGAAGCAAACTTTCCCCGCCCTTAAGGAAGGTACGCTCATGGGGGATCCCGGTGTATTTATACCTTCAAGCCATGAAGAAGATGAGCGGACACCATTGGACTATATCGCGCATCCAGAACGCGCCTTATCCTACCTGATCGCGCAATTGAGAGAATGGAAGAAAGGGTCGCAGATTGCCTCGGTCTGGTGGGAAGTTTACAACTGGTTTGTGTCACAACCGGAGTGGAGGCCCAAGTTACAAACCCTGTTGCAATCTCTGTTCTATACGAATGAAGTGGAACGTCTCAGCCGGGATACGAGCAGGCGCTTGTACGGCACGCATCTTCGCGCAAGCGTGTCGCGGATGGAGCGTTTCGTAGCCTGTCCGTTCAGCCATTTCATGTCGCACGGCCTCCGCTTGCAGGAACGGCGGGTTTACAGGCTGGAAGCGCCGGATATTGGGCAACTGTTCCATGCCGCTCTCAGTATGATCGCGCAGAATCTGATGCGCGAGGGGGTTAGCTGGGGCGCGCTCAGCGCCGCTGAGTGCCGCAAGGAGGCGAACGATGCCGTGGACGTGCTTACGCCGAGATTGCAAAGCGAAATCCTGTTAAGCTCCAAGCGATTTACTTACATTTCCCGTAAGCTGAAGGACATCGTTGGCCGCGCGTCCGTTGTGTTGGGCGAGCACGCCCGCCGCGGATCGTTCGAGCCTTTGCGGCTGGAGATGGATTTCGGAGGTCCGGTTTCGGAGCTTCCGCCGCTCTCTTTCAAGTTAAATAACGGATGCACCATGGACATTATCGGACGCATTGACCGCGTGGACAGCGCGGAAGGCGAGAGCGGATTGATGGTGCGCGTAATTGATTATAAATCCAGCCAGACTTCTTTACGTCTGGATGAATTATATTACGGTCTGGCCTTACAGCTTCTTACTTATCTGGATGTCCTGGTCACGCATGCGGAAGGTTGGCTTGGCCGCGAAGCCATTCCGGCGGGAGCCTTGTATTTCCATGTACATAACCCGTTGTTACAGGTTAGCGCGGCCCTTTCGGCGGAAGAGGCGGAGGACCGGGTGTTCAAGAGGTTCAAGATGAAAGGTCTCGTTCTGGCCGAACCGGAAGCTGTGCAGTTGATGGACGGCTCACTTGAGAAAGGGCATTCCGCGTTGCTGCCGCTTGCCCTTAAGGCGGACGGAGGCTTCTACAGCACTTCATCGGTGATGACCCGCGATCAATGGGGCGTGTTACGCAAGGCGGTCCGCAGCACGATCCGTGAAATCGGAACCGAGATTACCGACGGAACGGTGGACATATCACCCATCCGGCTCGGACCGAAGACGCCTTGCGCTTTTTGCGCGTACAAGCCGGTGTGCCAGTTCGATACTTTGATCGAGGGTAACGGATACCAAGGTTTGGCGAAGCAGGGGAAAGATCAGTTATGGGATTTGCTACGGGAAAAGGGGGAACACAGCAGTGACTGAACAAGACAAAGTTAACGCCTGGATCCCGGTGGCCAAGCCTGCCCATGCGACATGGACGGATGATCAGTGGAGCGCCATTACCAGAGGCGGACAGAATATGCTGGTTGCGGCGGCGGCCGGATCCGGGAAGACGGCGGTACTCGTCGAGCGAATTATACGAAAAATCGCCTCCTCGGAGGAGCCGATGGATGCGGATCGCCTACTGGTGGCTACTTTTACGAAAGCCGCGGCGGCCGAGATGAAAGAGCGTATCCGTGAAGCGCTCGAGGGTGAATTGGTAAAGAGTCCGGACTCCGACCACTTAAGGCGCCAATTGGCGCTTATGAACCGGGCTTCCATTACGACACTGCATTCCTTCTGCATGGAGGTTATTCAGAAGTACTTCCAGCTCGTACCGCTTGATCCAGGCTTCCGTATTGCTAACGAAACCGAAGCGGAACTGATGCGTCAGGATGTGTTGGAAGAGCAGGTAGAAGAGTTGTATGAAACCGGAGGAGTGGACGGCCGTTTCTGGAGGTTAGCGGAAAGCTTCGGCGGTGAGCGCAATGATGATGTGTTGTTCTCCTTGATACAGAATCTGTATGATTTCTCCCGAAGTCATCCCTGGCCGGAGGCGTGGTTGTTACAAACCGCGAAATCCTTTGAAATGGAAACTCTGGAGGAACTGGAAGAATCGGAGTGGTTTCTTGCGATTCGCAGCGATGTCCGGATGGAGCTTAGAGGAGCGTTGGACTCCCTGCGTCAAGCTCTGAAGTTAGCGGAGTCCCCCGGCGGTCCGAAGCCATATGCGGCTAATTTACAAGACGATTTGGCTCTGATCGGTTATTTATTGGAAGTGGCTGACGGAGAGCGTTGGGAGCACTTGTATCACGCATTTCAAGGAGCGGGATTCGGAAAGCTGAAGCCTTGCAAGGCTGACGAGACCGACAAAGCCGTTCAAGATCAGGTTAAGGCGCTCCGGGAACAAGCCAAGAAACAGTTGGTTTCCATCAGGGACGAACTTTTCGAGCGGGAACCGGCCGAATATTTGCGGGAGCTTACAGCGCTGGCTCCATTGATGCAGGAGCTCGTGCGGATTGTCATTTCGTTTGGCGCCAAATACGCCGAAGCGAAAACCGAAAAAGGCCTCGTCGACTTTGCGGATTTGGAACACTTTTGCCTGCAGATTCTGCGCAGTCCGGATTCCACGCCAGATCAGTTGTTGCCGTCCGAGGCGGCCGAACAGTACAGAGAGCGGTTTATGGAAGTGCTGCTGGATGAATACCAAGATACCAACATGGTGCAGGAAGCGATTGTGGAGCTCATTTCCCGGGAGGGTGCGGGCAACCGTTTCATGGTAGGCGATGTGAAACAGAGCATTTATCGTTTCCGACTTGCGGACCCCGGTTTATTCCTGGCTAAATATAAATCTTTCGCTGAACAGGAAACAAAGGGACTACGAATTGACTTGGCCCGGAACTTTCGCAGCCGTGCGGAAATTGTCGACGGTGTAAACTTTATCTTTAAACAGTTAATGAACGAGAACGTTGCCGAAATTAACTATGATCAACGGGCTGAACTGGTATGCGGGGCAACATACCCGACAGGCGCGGAGACCGGGTATCAGGATTATGCCGTAGAAATGTTGCTGTACAATCGCGGTGCGAATGCGGCGGACGACGATGAAGATGATGAGCTTTCGGATGCAAACGGAACAAGCAGTGCAGATTCCTTGGATTCGGATGAGGGGAGCGGTGCGCCGACAGACTCGGCATTATCGGATTTGCGCGAACTGGCGACAGCGGAGCTTGAAGCGGAACTGATCACGTTGCAGATTCGCAAATTGCTCGCATTGGACGGCGGTGACAGACCCTTTCAGGTGTATGACAAAAGAACGAAAGGCATGCGCAGCGGTTCGTTCCGCGACATTGTTATTTTGCTGCGCGCTACGCAGGCGTGGTCTCCTGTCATGATGGAACGGCTGCGGGCTGCGGGCATTCCGGCTTATGCGGAGCTGAGCACGGGGTATTTTCAAGCAACGGAAGTGGAAGTCATTCTGTCTCTGCTGAAAATCATAGACAATCCTTATCAGGATATTCCTTTAGCAGGTGTGTTACGTTCGCCGCTTTACGCGTTTACAGCGGAAGAGCTGGCTCAAATTCGAATTGCGGGAACGGCTTCCGCTTCAGGGGCTACAGGCGGACAAGGCTTTTACGGCGCTGTGTTGCAGGCTTTGGAACCGGACCCCGAGCATACACCGCTTGGAGACACTCCCTACAGATTATCGGATATGTTGCGTGACCGGCTGACAGCCTTTACAGAGCGGTTGGATCGTTGGCGGGAAGAGGCGAGACAAGGCTCTTTGGCCGATTTAATCTGGAACATCTACCGGGAAACCGGCTACTACGATTTGGTAGGCGGCATGCCGGGGGGGATTCAACGGCAAGCGAATTTGAGAGCCCTCTATGACCGCTCGCGTCAATATGAGGCGACATCGTTCAGAGGGCTGTTCCGTTTTTTGCGGTTTATTGAGCGGATGCAGGACGGCGGGGGAGATTTGGGCGCGGCGCGTGCGCTTGGGGAGCAGGAAGACGTGGTCCGGATTATGTCCATTCACAAAAGCAAAGGGCTTGAGTTCCCCGTCGTCTTTGTGGCGGGTTTATCCAAGGCTTTCAACCAGTCGGATCTCAAGAGTAATTTCCTGTTGCACAAAAAACTTGGCTTCGGTCCTAAATTTGTGGATACCGCGCTGAGGCTCAGTTATCCAACGTTGCCTAATCTGGCGATTAAGCGGAGTATGCGTATGGAAATGCTCGCCGAAGAAATGCGCGTGCTCTATGTGGCACTGACGCGTCCCAAAGAAAAGCTATATTTGGTCTCCGCGGTGAAAGATTTGGAGAAACAGATGGCCAAGTGGAGCGCCGCGATGGAAGCGACAGATTGGTCCCTTCCGGAACCGATGCTGGCACGCGCCAGGTCTTATTTGGATTGGCTGGGCCCCGCTCTGATGAGACATCCCGCTTCCATTACGCTAAAACAGGAATGGGGTCTGGCTGTGCATACACCGGTCCTGATGGCGGAAGAACCCTCCCGTTTCCGGATCCATGTGCTTTCGGGCGGAATACAGGCTGATTTGGAAGCGGCCGCCGGTTCAGAAGGTGAAGGGGAGCGGGAAGTTTTGTTGTCATATCTGCAACAAGCCGTACCCCTGCAGAAGGTATCGGAAACGGAGGATAAGCTAGAAAGTCAAGTATCCTCACGCTTAAACTGGCAATACCCTGACGCGGAAGCCACCGGGTATTTTACCAAGACGACAGTAACGGAGATGAAACGTCTGAAGACATGGATGCCGTCGGAAGAGGAAGCGGAGGCTTTGCCGGTTGGACCGGCAGCGGCCAGTAACTCGGAAAGCGCGCAAAGCTCGTGGATTCGAAGACCGAGGTTCTTGGAGGCGCGTAAGCTCACGCCGGCAGAAAGGGGAATCGCTTATCATGCGGTGATGCAGCAGCTGCCGTTGTCCGCGGATATCGATCACGAAGTCATCCTTAATGAAATTGCGGCTATGGTGGAACGTGAGCAGCTGACAGAAGAGCAGAGTAATGTGATTGACGCAGCCGTCGTCAGCGACTTCTTCCGAAGTCCCCTGGGACAAGCGCTTTGCCGAAGCCCGCGGGTGCAAAGGGAAATTCCGTTCAGCCGAATATTGGAGGCGCGCCGCGTGTATCCAGACGCGATCGATACGTCTTCCGCAAACGAGAATATTTTGATCCAAGGTGTGATAGATTGTGTATTTGAGAAAGAAGACGGCGGACTTGTTTTGCTAGATTACAAGACGGACTCTCTTCATGGTGGCGACGGGCAGGCGGCCTCAGAGCGTTATCAAGTGCAACTGGACTTGTATGCTGAAGCCGTGGAACAAATCTGGAAGAGACCTGTGACGGAAATGTATCTCTTTTTCTTTGACGGGGCACGGATTGTCGAGATGTCAAAAAGTTCGGATGGAAGCGGGGCGGTTTAACACATGCGTATTTTGCATACAGCGGATTGGCATCTGGGTCGAATGCTCGAAGGCAGGGGCCGACTCGAGGAACAGGCCGCATTCGTTGATGAAATTATTGAGATTGTAGAGCGGGAAGGAATTGATCTCGTATTGATCGCGGGAGATGTGTACGATACGGTCAATCCCCCGGCGGCGGCTGAGCAATTATTTTATGAAGGTGTATCTCGTCTCTCCGATGGGGGCAGGCGTCCTGTCGTGGTAATTGCAGGTAATCATGACAACCCCGATCGGATAGCCGCCGCGGGTCCGCTTGCGAATGAAAGGAATATCACGCTTGTCGGATTGCCAACAGCGAATGTCCAGGAAATTGGGATTTCTCGCACGGGTGAGCGTGCCAAATTATTTTCGTTACCCTATCCGTCGGAATCGCGCTTGCGCGAAGTGTTGACGGACAGTACGGATGAAGCGGTGTTGCGAGGCGCGTATACGGCCAAAGTCGCCCATCTGGTAGCTCAGCAAGCTCCTGCGTTTGGGCCGGATACCGTTAATTTATTGATGAGTCATATTTACGTCTTGGGCGGAGCGGAAACCGACTCGGAGCGCCCGATTCAAGTAGGTGGAGCCTATACCGTCGATACTGCCGCACTTACTGCGCAAGGTTTACAATATGTCGCTTTGGGGCATTTGCACAGGCCGCAAACGCTTAAAGCGTCAGTACCGATACGTTACAGCGGTTCCCCGCTGGCTTACAGCTTCTCCGAAGCAGGTCAGGCGAAGTCCGTGACCATTCTCGAAGCGGCGCCCGGACAACCGGTACAGCTGCGGGAAGTGTTCCTGTCCAGCGGCCACCCGCTGGTGCGTTGGCGCGCGGTTCAAGGAATCAGTCAGGTACACGCTTGGTTTGATGAGGGGAAAGATCTGGCCGCCTGGATTGATTTGGAGCTCCACCTGACGGAAGCTCTTTCCATGGAACAAATTCAGACGCTGCGCAAGGAACGCGGCAAGCTGGTCAATATTCGCGTAATCTATCCGGACACCTTGGATGCGGAGCGATCCGCGGCCCGGGAAGAACTGCCGATCGATGAGTTGTTCCGAAGGTTCTACACGAAACAAACCGGCGGAGCGGAAGCGGATGCCGAAACGATTCGATTATTTCTGGAATTGGTAGGCGAGAGCGGAGACGCGTCGGAAAGGGGAGATGCCTCTTGAAACCGATCCGGTTGAAATTAGCAGGCTTACAGAGTTACAGGGAAGCCCAGGAGATTGACTTCACGGAGTTGACGGAAGCAGGTGTATTCGGCATCTTCGGACCGACCGGAAGCGGTAAATCTTCCATACTGGACGCCATTACATTGGCGCTATACGGCAAGGTTGAGCGTGCGCCGCTAGGTACACAGGGTATTTTGAACCAATTCGAACAGAGTTTGACGGTCGCCTTCACCTTTGAATTAACATCGGCTTCAGGCAAGCGGCGTTACCGGATCGAACGACAATATAAGCGTATCGGCGAAGTATCGGTGTCGAATACGGTATGCCGATTTGTACATATCCTTCCGGAAGGTGAGGAAGTTACAGCGGACAAGCAGGTGGATGTCAATGCGGCGGTTGAAGACCTGATTGGGTTATCGATGCAGGATTTCACCCGCGCTGTCGTACTGCCCCAAGGGAAATTTGCTGAATTCCTGTCTCTTAAGGGGAGTGACCGCCGTCAGATGCTGCAGCGCTTGTTTCATCTTGAAGCATACGGAGACGTGCTTAACGGTCGTTTGAACCACAGAACGAAAGAAACGAACATGTCTCTAAAGCAGACGGAGGCGGAGCAGCAAGGTCTTGGCGATGCATCCGCTGAAGCGTTGCAAGCGGCGGAGGGCCGGTTGCAGCTTGCTTCAGAGTCGGCTCAGCGTCAGCGAAAGCTTCTTCTGGAAGTCAACGAAACCTATGAGCGGCTGAAGCGTGTGCGGGATCGTCATCAAGAGCGGGCAAACGTATATGCTCAACTGGAGGTATTGGAGTCGTCGGACGGTCAAATACAGGAACAGGAACGGTTGTTGACCTTGCACGCGGCGGCGGAACGTTTGCTTCCCCTTCTTAAGGACTGGCAGGGCGCGGGCATGGCGGTTGAGGATTGTGTTCGCAAGCTGGAGGAAGGCAAGCGTCTGCGGAATGAGGCGGAGAGCTTGCATACTCAGGCTGAGGAAGCTTGCAAAAAGGCCGGTCAGGAATTGTCCTTACATGAAGGAAGTCTGATTCTGCGGTTAAATCAACTGAAACAAGCCAAAGAACTGGAAACGGAAATCGGGGCACTGCGTCGTGAGGCATCCGAGTTGACCGCGAAGCAAACGGAAGCCGAAGGTCAGTTGGCTGACTTGCGGCAGCGTATAGCCAAGGAACGGGCTATGCTGGAGAAAGCGATTGTTCGCCAAGCGGAGCTGCAGGAAGCGCTGAAAGGGAACGAAGTTCGTCCGGAGCAGCGTCAGCGCCTGCATGAGGCTTCCAGGCAGCGGCATGAGTTGCTGAGCCTGCGCAAGCAACAGGCCGCGCTGGCGACGGAGGCGGCTGCCAAGCGCGCCGCCTGCCATGCGCAAGAGCAGGCCGCGTCGGAGCTGCTCCGCGCGGAACAGGCGGGCGACGCGCAGCTTGGCGCGCTCGCCGCCGAGCTGGCCGAAGCCGGCATCGCCGCGGATGCCGGCGCGGCCGGGCTCCGGGAGCTGCTGGCCGAAGCGGCGCAGCTCCTGGAGCGGGAGCGCATCGCCGACCGGGAGCGGTCGGCGATGGCGCTTGCGGCGCAGCTGGCGGCGCATCTGCACGACGGCACACCGTGTCCGGTGTGCGGGTCGGCGGCGCATCCGCAGCCTGCGCAAGGGCCTGAGGCGGCTCCTGCCGACGGCGGCGCCGCGGAGCGGCTGCAGCAGCTCCTGGAGCGCTTGCGCGGCCTGAGCCCTGAGGTGAAGCAGCTGCAGCTGCTTCACCAGGGGCTGGCCGCGCAGCTCGCGGAGCGGCTGCCAGCCGGCGGGGCGCTGGCGGCGGCGGGATTGGCCGCCGAGCCAACGCCTGCGGCGCCTGCATCGGCAGCCGATGCGGAGGTGTCGCGGTTATCCGCGACACCGTCAGCTTTATCTGCCGAAGCGGCGCTGGCAAGCTTGTTGTCAAGAACAGATGAATTGGAAGAGTCTCTGAATCTCGCGATTTCAAAGGCGCAACAACATGCGGAGCAGCTAAGGACTTTGATTCGTCACGGTGAGATGACGCGCAGACAAAGGCATGAACACGAAGCAGAGCTCAAAGCGTCCCAAGGAATTACAACTGAGGTTTTACGTAAATATGAAGAAGCCAACCGAGCGCTGCTCGACACCCAGAAGCTCTGGTCCGAACGCTATGCTGATTTGCCCGAGGAGGCTTTAGAAAGCGCTTTGGAACAGTTAGCGGAGAAGGACCGGCAGGTACAATCCATACGTGAGTCTTTAGAGAAGAGTGTGCCGTATATTGATCAAGCCCGATTAAATATCGAGCGCCTTCAGCTTGCGTTGGCTGATCTGGACCGTGAGGAGGCGCACAGGAAAGCGATATTTGGCGGTAAGCGGGAACTGCTTCAGGAGAAAGAAGAGCGCTTGGATGAATGGACGGGCAAGATACCCGCTGATCGATTAATAGTAGAGACTACGGTCCGGTTGGATGGTCTGAGAGACCGTGTCGCACACACGAAGAAGGAATCCGCAGACACAGCTAGTGCTTACCAGCAGCTATTACAAAGATGGAGTATGCTGACGCAGGCGCTGCAATCCGCCCAAGAACAATGCGATAAATTGGATCTGGCTTGGCGCCAGGCGTTAGAGACTTCACTGTTCAAGGATACGGAACAAGTAAGCGCCGCTTTACTTTCAGAAGCGAAGGCTCAAGATTGGATGAAGGCCATTCGTGAACATCGGGAGCGTCAACACGCCTTGCGTGGAAAGCTTGAACATATTGATGCTCAGCTTCAAGGCGCCGTGGTAACCGAGTCCAAGTGGCAAGAGATCGTTGATCAATGCGTAACTGTCAAGGAAGCCGATGAAGCCGCGTTGAGGGAGCTTGCCAAATCAGAGCGGGATCTGGAAGAGCTTACAGGACGTCATGAGCGGTGGAAGGGACTGGAAGCCGGAAGAGGGAAGCTTCAAGAACTTTATAACAGGCTTAGTCAGTTGCAAAGTGTGTTCAGGGGGAACGCATTCGTGGAGTTCATTGCGGAAGAACAATTAACGCAAGTCAGCCGCGCCGCTTCTGAGCGGTTGGGTTTCCTGACCAGGCAGCGTTATGCGTTGGAGGTCGATTCTTCAGGCGGCTTTGTGATCCGCGATGATGCGAACGGAGGATTAAGACGGCCGGTTTCAACGCTTTCAGGAGGCGAAACTTTCCTTACATCCCTGGCGTTGGCATTGGCTCTATCCGGACAGATTCAGCTTCGGGGAGAATATCCGCTGGAATTTTTCTTCTTGGACGAAGGGTTTGGAACGCTGGACCAGGATTTACTGGATACGGTCATTACATCCTTAGAAAAGCTGCACGGGGACCGATTATCGGTCGGCGTCATCTCCCATGTTCCGGAGCTTCGGGCGAGATTACCGCGTAAGCTGGTCGTATCGCCGGCGGAGTCATCGGGCAAAGGCAGCAGAATTCATCTGGAAACATTATAAGGTGACTCATACAACAACGAAACAAAGCGGATAAGGCTTAAGCCTTATCCGCTTTGTCTCATTTGTCCAAGCTCCAGCCATTCCTGCAGCATATGCTGCGGCATCGGTTTGCCGAAGTAATAGCCTTGCGCCTCATCGCATTGTCTGCTTTGAAGGAAACCATATTGCTCAGCCGTTTCAACGCCTTCGCCTGTAACCTGCAGGCCCAATGTCTTGGCCAGCAGAATAATGGCCGTTACGATGGCGGCGTCATCGCTGTTGTCATGGATGCCGCTAATAAAGGAACGGTCAATCTTAAGGCCGTCAATCGGGAACTTCTTAAGATAATTGAGAGAGGAATAGCCAGTCCCGAAATCATCAATTACGATGCGCAGCCCCATATCTTTAAGCTGCTGAAGAATTACGATGGCTTGATTCACATCTTGCATGGCTGCCGTTTCCGTGACTTCGAATTCCAGCAAGGAAGGACTCAAGCCCGTTTCCCGTAATACCCGGCGTATGGTTTCGGCCAGGTGGGTGTGACTGAACTGACGAGGGGACAGGTTCACACTGATTCCCAAGGCGGGGTAACCTTGATCCATCCATCGTTTAAGCTGCCTGCAAGCCAACTCCAGCACTTGTTCACCAATCGGGATGATGAGCCCCGTTTCTTCCGCAAGCGGGATAAACTCATCCGGATGAATGATCCCTTGCTGCGGATGAATCCAACGAACAAGCGCCTCCAAACAAATGGTCTTTCCGCTGGCCGTAGCCACACGGGGCTGATAATAAACAACGAATTCTTTCCGTTCCACGGCATGTCTTAACATGGTTGTCATCGTAACCCGTTCAAACCGATGGGACGACGCGGGATGCTCATAGAAACGGACATTGTTCCTGCCTTCTTTCTTGACCGAGTAAAGAGCGGTATCCGCGTTCTTCATCAACGTATTGGCATCCAGACCGTCATCCGGATACAGGGCGATGCCGATACTTGAAGTCGTAAACACTTCTTTCCCTCCGACCATGAGAGAAGTTTTAAGCGCGGCAACCATCTCTTCCGCAATCGCCAAGGCAGCCGTGGAATCACCTGTCATTAACAAACCAAACTCATCACCGCCCATACGGGCAAGCATAGCCCCGGGAGGCAGACAGGATTTTAGCCGATCAGCCACGGTTTTGAGCAGGAAATCGCCGGCGGAGTGACCCATCGTATCATTCACATACTTAAATTGGTCCAAATCAAGGAAGAAAATCGCCAGCTCCATATCTGATTTTCCCTTTGCTGAAATGGAAGCCGCCAGTTTTTCACGAAACGAAAACCGGTTTGGCAACAACGTCAACGCGTCATAGTGCGCCATTTGCCGAAGATGACTGGTTATTTTGCTTACATAAATAATGAACAGCACCATACCCATACAGATGAAGAATGTTTCCATCGTAACCAAAGGCTCGTGTTGAACGACGGCATACAGACACAGATTGGCCATGCCGAGAACAGTGAAAATGACAGCTGCCGCAATACCGATTTCAGATGCGTAAAAAGCCAGAAACAGCAATACCAACCAAGTCGGCTGTACCTGCAACCCCCACTCCGGTAGAGTGAAGATAAGTGAAATTAAGAGACTGTCCACCACCATGTAGATGCCCACCGAACGGGTAAGCAAGTCTTGTTGCAAGTGTTTGGAGACGGTATGTCTCCAGATCAGCACGATCGTCCATATAACAGAAAGAACAATGATAGGTAACAGAGCGGCAGATTGACCGTCAAACAAATATAATAGCGTAAGAATCGACGGAATTAACGCATGACCATACGCAAAATAGGGAGCATTATTAGAATTCATTATTCACCTCTGAAAAACTCGAAATATGTAATATTTGGTCGAATCATATTCAGTATATAATAAAATGCGACCATTCTACTATAAAAATAATAATTTTCTGCAATGTACACTCCTTATTAACTACTTAAATTAATGAACCATAGTAATTTAAAACTATTTTACATAATATTGTGTAGCCGTTTGCCCATGGGTGAATATCCTGTAACAAAGATATGTAAGACACCACCCTGGGAGGCTGAATCGATGAACTTGGAAGAAAAGAAGAAATTGTGCAAAGATCACATGCACCGGTACGTTTCCGTGCAGACGACAGACGGAGGTCTGTACGACGGTATTGTGGAAGATCTGGACGATGAGTATCTTTACCTTGCCGTTCCGGCTACGGAACCGGACTACAGAGGCTTCTCACCGCTGGGTTATCCTTACCAACGTCCCCCTTACTACCCGTATTATCCACAATACCCTTACTATCAGTATCCTTATGGGCGTCGCAGATTCAACCGTCTTGGATTGCCGTTAGCCGGGTTGTTGGGTTTATCTTTGCTGCCGTATTATTAAAATGCCGGAAGCCCTCTCTTCAGAGGGTTTTTCCATAAGGTATATTGGACGAGCCTTTGTTTTTTTTGGTATGATGTGATCAGAATAGTCTTGTAGAGGAGGTACATAGATTGGATTGTATTTTTTGCAAAATTGTCGAGGGCTCGATCCCTTCCAGTAAAGTATTTGAAGATGAATTCGTTCTGGCGTTTCGAGACATTCAGCCCGCGGCTCCGACGCATATTCTGATCATCCCTAAGAAGCATATCGCCACGATGAACGATGTTGCGGAAGAAGACTACGCCATAATCGGAGATATTCACCGTGCCGCCCAGCATATTGCGAGGGAGCAAGGCATTGCGGAAACGGGATATCGCTTGATTAACAACTGCGGAACCGACAGCGGGCAGTTGGTGTTCCATATCCATTATCATTTGGTCGGCGGGGAGAATTTGGGACCATTATTATCTAAAGCTTAGGTCATTTGGCAGGTTTAGGCGGACTCCTTTTGGACAAAGCTGGTGACAGGACATGGCGTTACGAAAAAAGTATGGTGCATAGGTTGACACTCCCTTTCGCTATAACATATAATGTAGTTTGATAAACCGTGTTGTTCGTCTTGGACGGTCTGTTCGGAGGGAGGGAAAACTGGTGTCTGAAACTAAAGTTCGCAAAAATGAAACAATTGATGCTGCACTTCGCCGCTTTAAGCGTTCCATCGCCAAAGACGGTGTACTTGCAGAAGTGAAAAAGCGTAAACATTATGAGAAGCCAAGTGTAAAACGCAAGAAGAAATCTGAGGCTGCTCGTAAGAGAAAGTTTTAGGAGGATTATCAGCCAATGAGCTTAAGCGAACGATTGAACGGCGATATGAAGCAGGCGATGAGGGACCAAGACAAGTTTAAACTCTCCGTCATTCGGATGATTCGTTCTAATATCAAGAATCAAGAAATTGATCTCAAGAGAGATTTGAACGACGACGAAGTGCTTGATATTCTTGCTCGTGAAATCAAACAGCGTAAAGATTCCCTCCAAGAGTTTGACAAAGCGGGTCGCGAGGATCTCGCCACCCAGGTTAAAGCAGAAATCGAAATTATCGGGCAATACCTTCCGCAGCAGCTGACAGAAGAAGAAATCACAGCGATTGTACAGCAGACCATCCAGGAAGTCGGTGCTTCTTCGAAAGCTGATATGGGGAAAGTCATGAGCGCATTAATGCCTAAAACCAAAGGGCGTGCTGACGGAAAGCTAGTGAATCAAGCCGTTCAGCAGTTTCTGCAATAATATAAAAAGAAAACACTCCAGCAATGGAGTGTTTTTTTCATGATGATTTTTTGACCATTTCTTTAAAATTGAAACGATTTGTGAATGATAACCGTAATAGGTAATAGATTACATAGAGGGAAGCGGGTGAGTAAGATGGATGGAAAGCCTGGCTTAAGCAGGTTCATCGTATGGGTATTCCTGCTTCAATGGATAGCGGCTCTCGGGGCCGGGACAGCTGGAGCAGAAGGTAATCATGGGAAAGGAACAACCGAGATCTGGGTAATTCCTGTCCAACAAGGCATCGAATCGGGTTTAAGCCAATTCGTGAATCGGGGTTTAGAGAAAGCGGAGGCCGACGGAGCGTCTCATGTCATACTAGAAATGGATACGTTAGGCGGTCGTGTGGATGCCGCGGAATTCATGGGAAAGAGTATTCGTGACAGTAACGTGCCGGTGACCGTGTTCGTGAAGGGGAAAGCGGCATCAGCCGGAAGTTATCTCGCGCTGAATGCGGATCGCATCGTGATGGCCCCGGGCAGCACGATTGGCGCTGCAGCATTAGTTGACGGCTCCGGAGAGCGAGTCAAGGATTCAAAGACCATATCGTTCTGGTCAGGCATGATGAGAAGCGCCGCGGAACTGAACGGCAGGAACGGGGATATCGCCGCGGGTATGGTCGATGAGAGCGCGGAAGTGGCGATGCCGGAAATCAAGCGAACGAAAAAGGCGGGGCAGATCATCTCGCTATCCGCTGAAGAAGCGCGTAAGGTGGGCTATTCCGATCACACCGCAGTGGATTTGAAGGCCGTTGTAAGTTGGTTAACTCCGGAAGGGGCGGCCGTTAAGCATGTCGCTCCAACATGGGCCGAGAAGGTGGCTTCGTGGGTAACTCACCCCGTGGTGATGACCTTGCTCCTGATACTTGGACTCGCGGGCATTGCCATTGAACTGCTTGTTCCGGGTTTTGGCGCACCGGGTATCATCGGAATTCTGTCTTTCGGACTTTACTTTTTCGGTCATTATATTGCGGGATTCGCGGGGGTGGAAGAGGTGTTGCTCTTTATCGTCGGGATTGTGCTTTTGGCCAGTGAACTCTTCGTTCCAAGCTTCGGGATCCTAGGCATTCTGGGCATTGTCAGTCTAATCAGCGGCGTCATCATGGCCGCCTATGACTCTGACAATGCATTGCTTTCACTTGGTGTCGCAACGATCGTCGCAGCTGTCATAGTTACTGTGTTCGTACGTTATTTCAAGCATCGAGGCATATGGCACAAATTCATATTGCGTGATGAACTCACGACAGATCAAGGGTATGTGCCGGCTGACGCGAAAGAAGACTTGTTATACCACAGCGGCGAAAGCATTACTCCGCTGAGACCCGCGGGTATGGTAGATATTGGCGGACGACGGGTGGACGTGGTGACAGAAGGCGAGTTTATCGGCTCAGGCAAGAACGTAAAGGTTATCCGTATTGAAGGCACGAGAGTGATTGTCAGAGAAACGAAAGAATAATAACACATTTGGAGGCGTGAAGGCATGGAATTGGATCCGATGGTTTCTATATTGTTGATTGTAGTGGTTGCTGTGGTGGTGCTGTCTATTTTTCTGAGCTTTTTCCCGATTATGCTTTGGATTTCCGCGTTGGCGTCCGGTGTACCGGTTGGCATTATAACTTTGGTTGCCATGAGACTGCGCCGAGTAGTGCCGAGTCGGATTGTAAATCCTTTGATTAAGGCGCGCAAAGCGGGTTTAGGTCTTAACATTAACCAATTGGAGAGCCATTTCCTGGCGGGTGGTAATGTAGACCGGGTTGTTAACGCGCTGATTGCCGCTGAACGCGCCAATATAATGTTGGTGTTTGAGCGGGCGGCTGCGATTGACCTGGCGGGTCGTGATGTGCTGCTTGCCGTGCAAATGAGCGTTAATCCGCGTGTCATTGAAACGCCGATCGTAGCCGCTGTAGCTAAAGACGGTATTGAGGTCAAGGTTAAAGCAAGGGTAACCGTTCGAGCGAACATCGAGCGTCTGGTCGGCGGCGCCGGCGAAGAGACGATCATTGCCCGTGTCGGAGAAGGCATTGTAACAACAGTCGGTTCCAGCGGCTCCCACAAGGATGTTCTGGAGAATCCGGACATGATCTCTCGCACGGTCTTGGGCAAAGGTTTGGATGCAGGCACTGCCTTTGAAATTCTGTCGATTGATATCGCGGATGTGGATGTAGGCAAGAATATCGGCGCGCACCTCCAGACAGAGCAAGCCGAGGCGGATAAGCGCATTGCCCAAGCCAAAGCTGAAGAACGCCGTGCGATGGCGGTGGCGCAGGAGCAAGAGATGAAAGCTAAAGTAGTCGAGATGAAGGCGAAGGTTGTGGAATCCGAGTCCCAGGTCCCGTTAGCGATGGCGGAAGCGTTGAAGAGCGGAAAGCTTGGCGTTATGGACTATATGAACTTGCGTAACATTGAATCGGATACCCAAATGAGATCGAACCTGGGAAAAATATCAGATCCTGGAACAGACCGTGAGGAATAGAACGGAGTGATCAGGTATGAATACAGTCATTGAATTGTTGTTAGAAAATATCGTGTTCGTCATTGCGATCGGTGGTTTTCTATACTCCTTATATGTAAAGAATGTGCGAAATTCAAGGAGGGGTATAGAAACACCGGTTGCCGGTTCGGATGAGGATCGGCCTGAGTCCAGCCCCGTTCAGCGGATGCCATCCTTCGGAGGTGAAGACGGTTCTTTAACGGGTCGGGTGTTGACAAAGGCGTACCGAAATCAATCAACCTCCGTAGATGGAACGTCCACACCCGTTTATCGTTCATATTCCTTAGATACAACAACGGAAACGGAAGGAATCTCGATGGAGAGATTCAATGAACTTCCTTCTGAAGTTACACGATTCGAACAGGTTAAACACGTATCGTCACCAAGTAAGTCGGACCGTGAAGCTGTTTTAAACTCTTTGGATGCCGGGCGTAAGTCTGTTGTTCAAGGTGTGGTATGGGCGGAAATACTCGGACCGCCCCGGGCCAAGAAGCCGTGGAGACGAGACAGGGGTTAATCACATACTTAGCGCCAAAGAAGAAGCAGCCACCGCAAAGGACGGGTTGCTTCTTTTGTTTGTCCTGTCGGGTTATTGCGGAGCTACTCATAACCCGTGTTTTCCGCGCATATATTTTAAAGTACGGGAGGGGGCTGTCGTTCATGCGCCGCATAAATCGCAGGCTGCGTAAGTTTACCGCTAATATGCTGGATCTTCCACAGGACGTCATCTTCGACCTGCCGAGGATTACGCTGATCGGCAATATGCAGCTTTACATTGAGAACCACCGCGGCGTCAGCGAGTTTTCCGGCGATATGCTGCGATTGAGTTTAAGTAAAGGCGCGATGGAGATTTACGGTAAAAATTTGGTGATCCGCGCCATTTTGACAGAAGAAATGTTTGTTGAAGGTGAAGTGTTCGGGTTGAAGTATTTGCCTTGACAAGCCTTTCGCATCTGAAATGCGTTACATAAATGATCTTAACGGTCGCTCAAGGAGGAATCGGCGTTGAAATCGCAATCGATCTTGGCATTGCAAGGCTATGTCACCATTCGTGTGGTGGGCAGAGAACCCGAAAGGCTGATTAACTTGGCGGCCGCGAAGAAATTTACCTTGTGGAACATTCAAAATATGGATTCTCATGAATTGCAATTGAATATCCTGTTAAAGGATTTTTTTCGTATTCGTCCGCTTTTAAGGCAGACAGGCTGTGTCCTTCGGGTGAAGAAGCGTCATGGATTTCCCTTCTTTCTTCGGAAGGCGGAGAAGCGTAAGTGGTTCGGTTTAGGCATGTTGGGTTTTCTGGCCGGAATCTACCTCCTGTCTTCCATCGTATGGCAAGTTACCGTGTCCGGTAATGATACGATCCCTGATGAAGATATTCTGGCAGAAGCTCGTAAGCAAGGCGTTTACAGCATGCAATGGAAATTCAGAATGAAAGACCCCGCCGTCACCTCTAAAATCTTGATCAACAACATTCCCGGCGTTTCCTGGGTAGGTATGGAAGTGAAGGGATCCCGGGTTCATTTCAATATTGTCGAGGCGGACTCTCCGGAGAAAAGGGAGCTGATGAGCCCTCGCAACCTGGTTTCTTCCTCCGATGCGGTTATTACCCACATTTTTGCCGAGAGGGGAAGGCCCATTGTTAAGGTTCATGACCGTGTTCAGAAGGGACAAGTACTTATTAAAGGCATTTACGGCGATGAGGAAAATCAAGAGGCCGTTATCTCCGAGGGGACGGTCAGGGGACTGGTATGGCATGAGTTTCAGATCGTTTCACCCTTGAAGCAAAAATATAAAGTTTATACAGGCGCAACCATGAATCGAAACTATATCATTACCGGAAACCGCGCATTGAAAATTTGGGGATACGGCAAGGTGCCGTTTAGTAAGTATGAGACGATAAATGTGATGCATAAATTACAGTGGCGATCCTATGGAATCCCGGTCGGGACGATGACCCAGAAGCTGTTGGAGGTGCGGTTTGACGAGCGCAAGTTGGACGTGCCTGCGGCAAGGGAGATCGGACTTCAACAGGCACGCGCTGAGATTTTGTCGAAAACAGAGGTTAAACCGAAGATCGTTGCAGAAAAAATTTTGCATGATAAGACGGACAATGGTAAAGTTTATATGAAAGTGCTGATTGAGGCGGAAGAAAATATTAGTGTGGAACAACCAATCATAGGGCAAGGGGAATGAGGCTTTTTGTCAGAACTTGAAGGAGTCATTAAAGTACCTTTATTGAATGCATCGGAGGGGCTCTCGCTCTTTGGACCCCAAGACAAATTCCTGAACATTATCGAGAAGACCATTGAAGCCAAGATTTATACACGGGAAGCGGACATCGTCATTCAAGGCGGACGTAAAGAAACGGATTCGCTTCAGCAGCTGTTCGAAGTATTGCTGCAGCTTGTGCGCAATGGATACATATTAACGGAGCGGGACATTGTCTATGCTTTGGAATTAGCCAAAGAGATGAAAGCCGACCAATTGCTTGAATTATATAAAGGCGAAGTGGCGATGACCTACAGAGGCAAGCCCATTCGTCCGAAGACGATCGGACAGAATCACTATGTCACCACGATCAAGAAGAAAGACATCGTGCTGGGCATCGGACCGGCCGGTACAGGAAAAACATACTTGGCGGTCGTACTTGCCGTATCCGCGCTGAAAGAAGGAAGAGTCAAGCGGATCGTTCTGACCAGACCGGCGGTTGAAGCGGGCGAAAGTCTGGGCTTTCTGCCGGGTGACCTGCAGGAGAAGGTAGATCCTTATCTGCGTCCATTGTACGATGCGTTGAATGATGTTCTCGGTCCGGAACAAGTAGCCAAATCGCTGGAAAGAGGATTAATCGAAATCGCACCGTTAGCTTATATGCGGGGACGAACATTGGATGATTCATTTATTATCCTCGATGAAGCCCAGAACACCACGCCGGAACAGATGAAGATGTTCCTGACCCGGCTCGGATTCGGTTCGAAGATGGTTATCACCGGCGACGTTTCTCAGATTGATTTGCCCAAAGGTAAGAAATCCGGCCTCGTGGAGGTACAGCGTATTTTGAAAGAAATCGAGGAAATCGGAATCATTTATTTTGCTGAGCAGGACGTTGTAAGGCACTCTTTGGTCCAGAAAATTATTGTAGCCTACAACGCAGACAGTGAAAACCAAGGGTGACAGAGAGGAATGACCTCCATTGATCCAGCAACACAAGTCGTTTAAAGAACAATTTCAATATCAGACCGGAGGCTGGAAGTATAGCGCACTCGTGCGCTTTCTTCTGTTTCTGGCCCTGTGGCTGTTATTATACTTTTCTTTCGCGGGCAAGCTGATTCCCGAACGTTATGACATCCAATTGAATGTGGCCAGTGAGAAGACCATCTGGGCTCCGGAACCGTTGGAGAATGAGAAAGCTACATTGAAGGCGCAGGATGAAGCGGCTGAGAGTGTGGACCCTGTTGAAACCTTCGTCTCCTTAACCAATGAGAATTTAGTCCAAGGACTCTACGACAAACTCGAACAATTGAATGCGGATACGCAAGTTACCTTTGATGATAAAGTCAATATTTATCGTCGGGAGCTCCCGCAGAAACGCGAGGAGTTCATTAACGCCTTCTTGCGAAGCGGCGCGACAACAAGTATTCATTCAGAATCTTTGCTTGCGGAAGTGAAGAAAGGCATCACCGAGCAGGAATATCGCTTTCCTGAGGACGCATTCTTTAAGCTGCCGCGATTGTCGAATGAGGATCTGGAAGCTATGCGCCCGGTTACGGTAGATGTCGTCAACGAAATCATGAAAGACGAACGTCCCGACGCGCAAGCGGCAAGAGCCCAAGTGGCGGAAATCGTGAACACTTCCAATTTGACGAAGAACACGCAACGCAAAATGGTGCAGGAAATTGCGCGATTTGTCATTACGCCGAATGTGTTTTTTGATAAACAGGCAACGGAAGAAGCAAGAGCCCAGGCGAGAGAGAACACCCCCGCTGTCATGATCCTCAAAGGGGAGGAACTCGTAAAGAAAGGCGAAGTCATCACCAAGGAAAAGTATGAGTTGTTGAACGAAGCCGGGCTGCTTCGGGATAAAGTCAATTATATGCCTCAGGTGGGACTCATCCTGCTGGTAACCTTAATGGTACTGCTGCTTGTCATGTATATTATGCAACGCAGCCCAACCCTTACGGAGAACAATTCCAGGCTGGCCATGCTGGTCCTGATTTATTTCCTGAACATTATGGCCATGAAACTCGTATCCATCGGCCAGACTCCGGAATTTCCGTTAGCCTATTTGGCTCCGGTTGCGCTGGGGTCCATGCTGATTACCCTGTTACTGGATATCCCGCTGGCCTTTCTCTCCTCCGTCTTGTTCAGTTTGGCGGCCAGCATTATTTTCAACACGGGCTATGAAGTCATCTTTGATTTCAGGATTGGCTTCGTCTCTTTGCTGGTGTGTTTCTCGGCCATCTTCGCCTTGCATAAGGCGAGTCAGCGTTCCACAATTCTGAAGGCCGGGGTTATGGTTTGCTTGGTAGGCGCGGCATCCGTTACGGCGCTAAATTTATTGAGTGATGAATACAATTTGCGCAGTATGCTTCAATCAATCTCCTTAATGATCGGCAGCGGCTTACTGACCGCCGTACTGGTTATTGGTTTGATGCCGTTCTTTGAAGTGTCGTTCGGCATCCTCTCAGCATTAAAGCTTGTTGAGCTGTCCAATCCGAATCACCCTTTGCTGCGCAAGTTGCTGACGGAAACGCCGGGTACATATCACCACAGCGTGATGGTGGGGAATTTATCTGAAGCGGCCGCTGAATCTATCGGAGCCAACGGTTTATTGTGCAGGGTGGGTTCGTTCTACCATGATATCGGCAAAACTAAGAGACCCAGCTATTTTATTGAAAATCAATCGAATATAGAGAATCCGCATGATCTGATTGACCCTAAACTCAGTAAATCCATTATTATCGCGCACGCGCGCGACGGAGTTGAAATGTTGAAAGATCACAAGATTCCAAGACCGATTTGGGAAATCGCAGAACAGCATCACGGTACCACATTATTGAAATACTTCTACCACAAAGCGCGAAAGATGCTTGAAGATGAGGGAAAAGATCCGGGTGAAATCAAAGAAGAGGACTTCCGTTACTTCGGTCCCAAGGCGCAGTCCAAGGAAGCCGCTATCGTAGGTATTGCCGACTGCGTGGAAGCAGCCGTCCGTTCCCTTCGCAATCCGACTGTGGACCAGATTGAATCCATGGTACAGAAGATTATCAAGAACAGGCTGGATGACCACCAGTTCAATGAATGTGACTTGACCCTTAAGGAATTGGACAAAATAGCGATAACACTCAAGGAAACGCTGCTGGGCATATTCCATTCCAGAATTGAATATCCGGAAGATTTGACCAAAAGCGTGAAGAAAGGAGAAGCTTAACCATGGCGTTGAACTTAACGTGGAGCGATAATCAAGAAATTCATCCGATTTCGGAGGAGTTGGCAAGCCTGTTGGAACGCTTGCTGCAAGAGGCGGGACAAGCCGAGAAGGTGGAAGAAGGCGAGGTTTCCCTGACGTTCGTCACCGATCAGGAAATTCATGAGCTTAACAAACAATACCGGAACATGGACAAACCGACGGATGTACTTTCCTTCTCTATGCAGGAATTTGTGGACGAGGAGCCGGAAATTCTATATGAACTTGAAGAAGGCGAGGCCGAACCGGACGATTTCTCCGATGTTCTGGGGGACATCGTCATTTCAGTGGAACGTGCGAAAGCCCAAGCTGAGGACTATGGACACTCTTTTGAACGTGAAGTAGGTTTCTTGTTTGTACACGGATTCCTTCATTTGATCGGATATGATCATGAAGATGAAGCTGCGGAGAAGACCATGATGGACAAGCAGGAAGCGATTCTGGGCAAAGTGGGACTGAGCAGGTGAGACACCGTCTTGGAGGTCTTTCGGCCTTCACCGTAGCTTGGCAAGGTATAATTTACGCGGTTAAACATGAACGGCATATGAAATTTCATGTATTTGCAACCGGCGCGGTGTTGGGATTGAGTTGGCTGTTTCATATTCCGGGAGACCGATTGATGTTTGTGCTTCTGGCAATTACGTTGGTCTTAAGCGCCGAACTGTTCAATACAGCTATTGAGAAAACCGTGGATCTGGCGATGCCGACGGAACACCCGCTAGCCAAAATCGCGAAAGATACCGCCGCAGGAGCCGTGTTGGTCACTGCGGTTTTTGCCATTATTGTTTTTATATATGTTTTCGCGTTTCCCCTTAAGGAATGGCTTGGATTTTAAACTGTGGGCAATTCTATAAAAAATTGAAAGCAAAGGGTGAATTCCATGGACGAAAGAGCCTTAATCAGTGAAGCATTAAAAGCCAGAGAGAAAGCGTATGTCCCTTATTCCAATTTCAAGGTAGGCGCGGCCCTGTTGCACGAAAGCGGAGATATTATCCATGGCTGCAATGTCGAAAATGCTTCTTACGGCGCGACGAACTGCGCGGAACGCACCAGCATGTTTCGGGCGATCTCTGAGGGTCGCAAAGCAGGGACGTTTAAATCCATGGCTATCGTCGGCGATACGGAAGGCCCCATTGCGCCTTGCGGCATTTGCCGTCAGGTTATGATTGAAATCTGCGGGCCGGATATGCCCGTTATTCTCGGAAACACTGCAGGCGTCTATATTACAACAACCGTGAAAGAGCTGCTTCCAGGCGCTTTTGACCAAACGAGTCTTAAATAAGCAGGAGGAACATCCATGTCAAACGCTTCAAAAAAATTCCGCTCCGGATTTGTTGCCATTATCGGCCGTCCTAACGTCGGGAAATCGACTTTAATGAATCAGGTCATCGGCCAAAAAATAGCCATCATGTCAGACAAACCTCAAACTACACGAAACAAAATTCATGGTGTTTATACGACCGATGATTATCAGATCGTCTTTTTGGATACACCCGGTATTCACAAACCCCAGTCCAAGCTTGGCGATTATATGATGAAGGTTGCGCAAAGCACTTTTTCCGAAGTGGACGCGGTACTATTCCTGATTGACGTTGTGGACGGAATCGGAGGCGGCGACCGGTTCATTATTGAACAACTCAAGCATGTGAAAACCCCGGTTATATTGGTCATGAACAAGATTGATCAGGTACATCCGGAAGCATTGCTCCCTATCATCTCACAATATAAAGAGTTGTATGACTTTGCAGAGATTGTGCCCATTTCCGCGAGGCAGGGCAATAACGTGAATACGTTGCTGGATCAAGTTCGTAAATATTTAAACGAAGGTCCTCAATACTATCCGTCCGATCAAGTTACGGACCACCCCGAGCAATTTGTTTGCGCTGAATTAATCCGGGAAAAGATTCTTCACAAAACCCGCGAGGAAATACCGCACTCCATCGCTGTGCAAATCGAAAGTATGCGGGTTAAACCTAACGGAATGGTCGATATCGGGGCCGTCATCTTTGTGGAAAGGGACTCACAAAAGGGTATTATTATCGGAAAACAGGGATCACTGCTTAAAGAGATCGGCAGAGAAGCACGTATGGATATCGAAAGATTGCTGGGTTCCAAGATTTTTCTGGAGCTATGGGTAAAGGTGAAGAAGGATTGGCGCAATCAAGAGCGCGTGCTGAAGGATCTGGGATTCCGTCATGACTGACATTAATTGTAACGCATAGATCCCTGCGATTCTCATCATCCTAAAGAGGAGTTTACGCTTGGCTAGCCTTAATTCACAAGGTCCAAACACTCCAACCGGAAGGATGATAGCGATGCGAGACTTTTCATGGAATGTATTTGCAAATACAGGTGATGTGGAAGCATATATGCTTTATCGGGATTGGGATAACCGCGGTCAGAATGAGGCGAATGAGCACGAAGAGGAACACCAGGAAGAGTGGGCGGAATCCTTAAACTGACATACCTTCAATGAACGCATGGGAGCGGGGGAAGGATATGCTGTACAAAGTTGAAGGTATCGTTATTCGCAGTATGGACTATGGTGAGGGCAACAAAATTATAACGATTTATTCTAAAACACACGGCAAAATCGGAATCATGGCAAAAGGAGCAAAGAAGCTCAAAAGCCGACACGCTGGCGTAAGCCAGCTGTTTACATATGGTGAATTTATGTTTTATAAAACCAGCGGTCTGGGTTCTTTAAATCAAGGGGAAATTCTGACCGCGCATCACAAAATTCGCGGAGATCTTCATTTGGCCGCGTATGCTGCTTACCTGGTGGAGATGGTAGACCGGATGGTGGAGGACACAGAGGCCAGCGAGTTTCTTTTTGAGCAACTTAAAGCCGCATTAGACGCATTTGAAGAGGGAAAAGATCCTCAAATTATAGTACGTATGTTTGAGATGAAGATGCTGCATTTCTCTGGCGTCGCCCCTGTTTTGGATGCTTGCGTACATTGCGGCAGGGATGAACCTCCGTTCTCGCTTAGCCCCGGAATGGGCGGGTTATTATGCAGACTATGCAGATTGCGCGATCCTAGGGGGATTTCAGTAACAGAAGGGACCGTGAAGTTGTTGAATGTGTTCCAACAGGTTGATTTACGACGATTGGGCAATATAACGGTCAAACATGAAACCCGTTTGCAACTTAAACAATGTATGCGTGCCTATATGGATATACATGTCAGTATTCCGTTTCGATCTTTGCATTTCCTGGATCAGATGGATAAGTACGATATTTAACATGAAGCAGTCTGTTTGACATCGTCTGAAGATTTAGTTATCATAATGTAATCTAATGTGTAAACGAATAAGACGCTATGAAGGAGAAAGTAACCGGATAAGGTTTGTTTAAGCGATCGGGGACCGTGCGAGCCCGAACAACCACCTGGTGAACACGGCACTCCGGAGTGTTCTCTGTAAGAAAGCGGGTCGAGAAGATGTATTCGGCCAATTAGGGTGGAACCGCGGGAATCAACAACTCTCGTCCCTATACCTGTACCGCAGGTGTATGGATGGGGGTTTTTTGTGTCTGCAAGATTATATTTCGTAAAGGAGTCTTGTCATGAATTTTCAACAAATTATTTTGACCCTGCAGAACTTTTGGGCCGAACAGAAATGTATTATTGTTCAACCTTATGACACGGAGAAAGGCGCGGGTACAATGAACCCGATGACGTTCTTGCGCAGTATTGGTCCGGAGCCGTGGAATGTGGCCTATGTGGAGCCTTCCCGTCGTCCCGCAGATGGACGTTATGGCGAAAACCCGAACCGTTTGTATCAGCATCATCAGTTTCAAGTGATCTTGAAGCCCTCCCCGGACAATATTCAGGAGCTTTATCTTGAAAGTCTGAAGCGTTTAGGCATTGATCCCCTGCAACATGATATCCGGTTTGTGGAAGATAACTGGGAATCACCTACGTTAGGCGCATGGGGATTGGGTTGGGAAGTGTGGCTTGACGGCATGGAGATTACCCAGTTCACGTATTTCCAGCAAGTCGGCGGCATTGATGCCAGTCCGGTGGCTGTAGAGATTACGTACGGATTGGAACGGATGGCTTCGTATATTCAAAATAAAGAGAATGTGTTTGATCTGGAATGGGTGGAAGGCATTACATACGGTGACGTCTTTCTGCAACCGGAATATGAGCATTCCAAATATACGTTTGAAGTGTCGGACGCCAAGATGCTTTTCGGGCTGTTTGCAACCTATGAAGAGGAAGCTCGACGCGCCCTGCAACAACAACTTGTATTTCCGGCCTACGACTATGTGTTGAAATGCTCCCATACGTTCAATCTGCTGGATGCCCGGGGTGCCATTTCCGTGACGGAGCGTACCGGATACATTATGCGTGTTCGGAATCTGGCAAGGGAATGCGCAGCAACCTATTTGGCAGAGCGGGAGCGTCTGGGCTTCCCGTTGCTGGCGAAGGCTGAGAAGGGAGTGGACGCGAATGCCTAAAGATTTATTGCTTGAAATTGGCCTTGAGGAAGTACCGGCACGGTTTATCCGCGCGGCTATGGAGCAACTTAAGGAAAAGACCGTGAAATGGTTAAGCGAGGCGCGAATCGGTCACGGCGAGGTTAAGGCATATGCCACACCGCGGAGATTAGCTGTGTATATTCAAAGCGTTGAAGAGAAGCAAACCGATGTGAATGAGGAAGTTAAAGGACCCTCCCGCAAAATCGCTTTAGATGAAACTGGTGCGTGGAGCAAGGCGGCACAGGGTTTTGCCAGAAGCCAAGGGGTGGATCCGGAAAGCTTCTATTTCCAGGAACTTGGAGGCGTGGAATACATCTATGCCAAGAAGAGCAGTGTCGGTACAGCCACTTCATCGCTACTGAACGAAGCCCTGCCTGCCATCATTACTTCTATGACCTTTCCGAA
Organism: Paenibacillus swuensis; assembly: GCF_001644605.1. Classification (NCBI taxonomy): domain Bacteria; kingdom Bacillati; phylum Bacillota; class Bacilli; order Caryophanales; family Paenibacillaceae; genus Paenibacillus; species Paenibacillus swuensis. The sequence continues at coordinate 3,360,600 of NZ_CP011388.1, forward strand.
GAATATGCGTTGGGGAGCTTGGGATCTTAAGTTTGTCCGGCCGATACGGTGGATGGTTGCCCTGTTTGGAGAGGAAGTCGTTCCGTTTGAAATTGCAGGAGTAAGCACGGGTCGTATTTCCCGGGGGCACCGCTTTCTGGGTAATGACACGGAAATTGGCTCTCCTTCCGCATATGCGGACACTCTGAAAGAGGAGTCTGTTTATGTGGATGTGGAAGAAAGACAGGGACTCATCCTGGAGGGAATCCAAAGTCTCTCCAAAGACAAAGGCTGGACCATATCTATTAAAGAGGATCTGCTGGAGGAAGTGCTCTTCCTTGTTGAATATCCAACTGTATTATTCGGTACGTTTGATCCCGATTTCCTGACCATTCCGCAAGATGTGCTTATCACATCCATGCGGGAGCACCAGCGTTATTTCCCGGTGCTGAATCATGATGGGGAATTGCTGCCCTATTTTGTAACGGTTCGAAATGGTAACGAGGTTGCATTGGAACAGGTCGCGAAAGGAAACGAGAAAGTGTTGCGCGCAAGGCTTTCCGATGCTCGTTTCTTCTACCGTGAAGATCAAAAGCTTCCCATCGCAACCGCCTTGGACAAACTGGAAACGATTGTTTTCCACGAGGAACTGGGGACGGTCGCGGATAAGGTTCGTCGGATCGGTAAATTAGCCGGGATGTTATCCGGCATCATGAAGGTGGATCAAGTAACTGCTTTTCATATTGAACGTACGGCTGCGATCTGTAAATTCGATTTGGTTACCCAGATGGTATATGAATTTCCGGAATTACAGGGCGTGATGGGCGAAGATTACGCGCGTAAAGCGGGCGAGCCTGAGCCGGTGGCCAAAGGGATATTTGAACATTATCAACCTCGCTTCTCCGGTGACCAATCTCCCGCCTCACAGGTAGGCGCAATTGTAAGTATAGCGGATAAGCTGGATACCATTGTCGGTTGCTTTTCGATCGGAATCATTCCGACCGGTTCTCAAGATCCGTATGCCTTGCGTCGTCAAGCGGCAGGTATTGTGCAAATGATGCTGGATCACCCTACGGAGTGCACGCTTGCAGAAGCGTTCCGCGCAGCGCTAAGCGTACATCGTGATGCAGGGTTACTGAAGCGGGATGCGGAAGGTATCGAGAAGGATTTACACGATTTCTTCGGGCTTCGTGTCAAGAATGTCTTGTCAGAACAGGCAAGATACGATGTGGTGGATGCCGTCCTGGCCAGCGGATATAACGATATCTCTTCCGTAGTACGCCGGGGTGAAGCGTTAATGGAGGCCGTGCAACAACCTGACTTTAAGATTACGGTAGAATCGTTTAATCGTGTAAATAACCTCGCAGGTAAAGCAACTGCCCATACCGTTGACGCGTCTTTATTTACAGAGTCTGTTGAACATGATTTGTATACCCGCTGGCTCGAAATTCAAGGTCGTTATGAACACCTGCTTAATCAAGGCATGGAAGGACAAGCACTAGCTGCTTTGGCTGAGCTTAAGCCCGCCGTTACCGCTTATTTTGACAAAGTGATGGTTATGGCTGATGATGACAACATTCGTTCTAACCGGTTAGCGACGTTACACGCGATATCCGGCGGATTGAAGAAATTCGCGGATTTCTCCAAGCTGGTCTGGTAAGAAAGGAGAGATGAAGTTGGACAATGTCGTGTTCGCTCCTGTTGTCTATGTGTTATCCGATTCAGCCGGAGATACGGGAGATTCGGTAGTGAGGGCTGCGGCAGCGCAGTTCTATCCCGTACAAGTGAATATTCGCCGTACACCCTACATTCTCGATCGTTCGGACGTGGATAAGGCCATCGAGGCTGTACTAAGAGACAAAGCCATCATTTTGTTCACATTAGTAGTTCCGGAGATGAGAGACTATGTGATTGAACAAGCGATGAAGTACAGTATTCCATATATTGATACTCTGGGGCCGGTCATTTCATCATTGGAACGCATCATAGGCCAGGAATCCAGACATAAGCCCGGGCTCATCCACGAACTGAATGAAGATTATTTCAAAAAGGTCGAGGCGGTCGAATTCGCGGTTAAATATGATGACGGACGCGATCCGATGGGGGTGCTGAAGGCGGACATTGTTCTGGTCGGTGTATCCCGCACTTCCAAAACACCGCTTTCCATGTATCTTGCTTACAAAAAATTTAAGGTCGCTAACGTCCCGCTTGTTCCGGAACTGAAGCCTCCGAATGAATTATTTACGATTGCCAAACGTAAAATCATCGGACTTACGATTAATCCGGATAAGCTGAATCAAATTCGAATTGAACGGTTAAAAGCTTTAGGACTCGCCGGTGATGCCAATTACGCCAATGTGAATCGTATTGTAAGCGAATTGGAATATTCACAACGCATTATGGAGAGATTGGGTTGTGAAGTTCTGGATGTCTCAAGCAGAGCTGTAGAAGAGACGGCAAGTGTTATTATTGATATGATGAGATCCTAGAAAAGAAGGACTTCACCCTCTGTTTCTCGTATATAACACATATGGATTCCAATACTAAGGCAAGATATGGGTGATGATTATTTCCAGCAATACAGGTACGGGCAGAATTCTGGTTGATGCGGATGCTTGTCCCGTTAAGCAGGAAATCGTTTCAGCGGGAGCCTCATTTGGAGCGGAAGTTTGGATGATTGCTTCCTATGACCATCGGCTTAAAGAAATGGCCGGTGTTCATAATGTGCAGGTCGACCGTTCGGATCAGTCTGTTGACCTCTACATCGCCAATCAATTGCGCCCGGGGGATGTGCTGGTTACGCAGGACTTTGGTCTTGCGACGATCGGACTTGCCAAACGTGCCGTGGTACTTTCCAACCGGGGACAAAGATATACGGATCTCACGATGGATTTCTTATTGGAAACGAGACATGAGCAAGCCAAAAAAAGGCGTGGCGGTATGCGTTCCAGAGGACCCAAACCGATGACGGATGAAGATCGCAAACATTTTCTACAAACTTTGACAAAAGTTTTGACTAACATGCAGGAAAATAAATGATAACAGCGAATAGTATTACGTGTTTATTCCAATGTAGGTGATAAGGTGAGTAACGGAAGTATACCGGATGAAGTTATTGAAGCCGTCCTTAAACACCATGATATTGTGGATACCGTCGGTAAGTATGTTCACCTTAGCAAGAATGGCAAATATATGAAGGGGCTGTGCCCATTTCATTCCGAAAAGACGCCTTCATTCACGGTGACACCTGAAAAACAAATTTTTAAATGTTATGGATGCGGGGCCGGCGGGAACTCCATCGGTTTTATAATGCAGATTGAAGGTTATAGTTTTCCTGAGGCTGTACGAGCTATGGCTGAAGATGCTGAGGTTAATGTTCAGTGGGAAGACGCTACAGCCGAGCAAACCGAGAAGCAGAAGGAACGGCAGAAGTTGTTGGACGCTTACGATCTGGCATCGCGCATGTACCACTTTCTGCTTAAGAACACGGAGCATGGCCGAGAGGCGATGGATTACTTGAAAGGCAGGGGCTTTTCCGACAAGCTGATTGATCATTTTCAGATCGGCTATGCGCCCCCGCAGTGGGATACGTTATCACGGCAATTAACCAAACGGGAATTTCCGATGGAGTTAATGAAGCAAGGCGGATTATTGCTTTCCCGTAACGACGGAAGTCCATATGATCTGTTCCGCGACCGAATTATGTTTCCCATTTGGGATGCCCGGGGGCGGGTTGTGGCTTTTGGCGGACGAATTCTGGGAGAAGGCGGACCCAAGTATTTAAACTCTTCGGAATCGTCCTTATTTCATAAGAGTCGAACGCTGTATAATTTTAATCATGCACGACCGACGATCCGAAAAAGCAGAGAACTTGTACTTTTTGAAGGGTATGTCGATGTGATTAAAGCTTGGGACGCAGGGATTCACAACGGTGTGGCTACGATGGGTACGTCGCTCACGGAAGAGAATGCATTCATGATGCATAAGAATGTAGACCGGATCATCCTTTGTTATGATGGAGATGATGCAGGCAGGGCCGCTGCTTATAAGAATTTGTCATTACTCGAGAAGTCCGGCTGCGAAGTCAAAGTTGCTCTGCTGCCGGATCGAATGGATCCGGATGAGTATATCGGGGCGCATGGAGGAGAGCGGTTTGTACGTGAGGTCATCCATGATGCTGTCACATCTCTGAAATTTAAGCTAATATATCTTCGAAAGAATCATATACTCATAGAAGATACAGGGCGGATTAAATATATTCAAGAAGCCTTAAAGTTAATTGCTCCACTTCATTCACCTATGGAAAGGGAACATTACCTTAAAGAGCTTGCGGAAGAATTTGACCAAAGCCCTGAAACTTTGAAACAAGAGCTGCATCAAATCCGCTTGGAAATGCAAAAGTTAGGCACGGGCGGGGATAATCTTGACAATCCGTGGAATAATGTTATGAATGAAAAGCGTGTTGAACCTAAGACACCCTCATTATTACCGGCCTATCATAACGCGGAACGAAAGCTATTGGCGATGATGATTCATGACGCCGAAGTCGCCGAATACGTGCAACCACGTCTCGGAGATCAGTTTAACGTGGAAGTTCACGCAGCCCTTGCTGCTTACTTATATGCTTATTACGCTCAAGGCAAGGAGCCGGACCCAAGTAAATATATGTCCACACTTCAAGATGATCTTCTGGAGAGGGCGGCAAGCGGAATTTTGATGCTTGAATTCGATCATGGCGCCGTCTTTCAGGTTATAGATGATTATATCAGAGAGATTAAGAAATTCCCCCGGATGGCCGCGAGTGAACGGCTTAAAGAAGAGATGCACCGTGCCGAGCGGGCAGGGGACTTTATCAAAGCTGCACAAATTGCAAGTGAGATTATAACCCTAGAGAGACAACAGAAGTAATTAGCGCAGTAAAGTTCTAGGGAGGAGGAGTCAAGTTATGGCGAATGACCAACATACGGAATTGGAAAATGAACTAACACTGGAGCAAGTGAAAGATCAGTTAATCGAGATTGGCAAGAAACGTTCGTCGTTGACTTACAAGAACATCATGGAGAGAATGGCGGGCTTTGATCAGGATGCCGAGCAAATGGATGAGTTCTTTGAGCAGTTGGCGGATATCGGTATCGAGGTTGTGAATGAAAACGATGATGAAATGTCTCCCAACAATGATGATCCTGACAGGGAACCGGATGAATTTAACTTCGACGATGATTTGACGCTTCCGCCGGGCATCAAGATTAATGACCCGGTGAGAATGTACCTCAAGGAAATCGGACGGGTTCCGTTGTTGTCCGCCGACGATGAGGTTGAATTGGCCAAGCGTATTCTTAAAGGGGATGAAGAGGCGAAGCGCCGATTAGCTGAAGCTAATTTACGTCTTGTTGTTTCCATCGCCAAGCGTTATGTGGGACGCGGCATGTTATTCCTTGATTTAATTCAAGAAGGTAATATGGGTCTCATTAAAGCTGTCGAGAAGTTCGACCACGCCAAAGGCTTTAAATTCAGTACCTATGCAACTTGGTGGATTCGTCAGGCCATCACACGCGCCATTGCCGATCAGGCAAGAACGATCCGGATCCCTGTGCATATGGTGGAGACCATCAATAAGCTGATTCGCGTATCTCGTCAGCTTCTGCAAGAATTCGGCCGGGAGCCTTCGCCGGAGGAAATTGCTGCTGAAATGGAGCTAAGTACAGAAAAAGTGCGGGAGATTATGAAGATTGCGCAGGAACCCGTATCGTTGGAAACCCCAATCGGAGAAGAAGACGATTCGCACCTGGGCGATTTCATTGAAGATCAGGAAGCGCTGGCCCCGGCAGACGCGGCTGCTTATGAGTTGTTGAAGGAGCAGCTGGAGGATGTGCTGGATACGTTAACAGAACGCGAGGAGAATGTACTTCGTTTGCGTTTCGGTCTGGATGACGGAAGAACACGTACGTTGGAAGAGGTAGGCAAGGTATTCGGTGTCACCCGTGAGCGTATCCGTCAGATTGAGGCTAAAGCGCTTCGCAAGCTTAGACATCCTAGCCGCAGTAAACGCCTGAAAGATTTCTTAGAATAAAGTTCGGTTTCATAGACCTTTCTGCTTGCAGCTTATGCTTGCAGTAAGGTCTTTTTTCTGGGGAATACAATGTAAATTATACGGCCGGTTCGCCGGGTTGGAGTGAAATCAATGGATGTGGAGAAGCGCACGTTAATCGTTCGCGAGATTGAGCATTGGCGCCGAAGCAAGCTGCTTCCGGAGCAATATTGCGACTTTCTGTTAAATCTCTATAGGGATGAAGAAGTGAACAAGGACTCAGAGGTATTCGGAATCTCCACTAAATTTGTTCAGAACAGCTCCTGGCTTGGTTGGCTTCTTTCATTTGGGGTAATTTCCTTAATTTGTTTTATTGCTCTTCATTTTAACTCTTTTGCATTGTCAATGCAAATGGCTGTCATTGGTGCGGCTGTTGTTATTTTATATTGTGCAGGAATGATATGGAGAACCAGGAAAAGGACCTTGGCCGTCATGTTATTCGGTGCCGGCAGTATACTCATGCTCTGGTTTGGTATACACTTTCTAACAATCAGCGGTTATGCTGAAGGACATCTGACGGCATTGTATATAGCCATATGCGGTTTGCTCTGGATTGTGCTTGGCATTACACTCGTCTTACCGTTTCTGCATCTTTGCGGCTGGTTAGGACTGGTACTTGCTTACGGATGGTGGATTCATCTTGAATCCGTTTCAGAATCGATGTGGATACACGAACTGTATTGGATCCCTGCAGGTTTCTTCTTATGTTGGTTAGCCTGGCTTGTACATCATCGGTCCAAATCAACTTCCGGTGTTTTGTTAATGGCTGGGGGGCTTCTGTGGCTGATGCCTCAACTATATCAGTTACTTGTGGAACAAGCGGTGGAGTCTCATATTCAGTGGATCGGCTTTGGTAAGTTGCTTCTGGCCGGATTGATTTTATTTGTATCACGAAAAAAATGGACAGAATGGGTTGCATAAAATGACGGTTAAACTTTCACAACGATTATTAACAATTGCACATCAAGTGCCCGCAGGCAGCAAAGTAGCGGATATCGGTTCAGACCATGCCTTGCTTCCGACCTACTTGGTACAAAGCGGAAAGGTACATTATGCCGTAGCGGGAGAAGTAAATAAGGGGCCTTATGAGGCGGCGAAGAAGCAAGTAGAGGACGCCCGGCTGGAGCAAATGATAGCGGTGCGCCAAGGCGACGGACTATCCGTTCTCGAAGCCGGGGAAGTTGATACGATAACGATCGCGGGGATGGGCGGAAGTCTAATTGTTTCGATCCTTTCCGCGCTGCCCGAGAAGTTGAAAGGTGTTCAGACCTTAGTGCTGCAACCTAATGTGGCGGAAGATCAGGTCCGGCAATGGCTGCGGGATAACGGTTGGTTTCTGACCGATGAACACATTCTTGAGGAAGATAAGAAGATTTATGAGGTACTTACAGCTGTAAAGAAAGACCATGCCGATACGCATAACGCCAACCTTTATGATGAAAGCCGTGAACTTCCATGCGGTCTGCGTCTGACGCCGGAGCAAGTGATTAGTTTTGGGCCCTATCTGATCCGGAAAGCGGATGCCGTGTTTATGTCCAAGTGGGAACACGAATTGGATAAGTTGAACCGTATCCAAGGGACCGTAGAGCAATCCAAGCTGGAGAGCTCCAAGAAAAAGGCAGAGGAACTTGCAGCCCAAATCCAGGGAATCGGGGAGGTACTCGCATGCTTGCGAAAGGGCAGACTGTAATTCAGTACATGGAGCAATTAGCTCCGAAGCATTACGCGGTGCCTGATGATCGAATCGGTTTGCAATTAGGCACGCTTCATAAAGATATACGTAAAGTGCTTGTGGCGTTAGATGTTACCGATGCCGTCGCGGAAGAAGCGATAGCCGAAGGCGCGGATTTAATTATCGCTCATCATGCGATTATATTCAGAGCTTTGAAGCATCTGCAGACCGACTCTCCTTCCGGAAAGCTGTATGAGAAATTAATTAAACATGATATAGCCGTGTACATCTCTCATACCAATCTGGATGTCGCTGACGGCGGTGTCAACGATATGATGGCCGAGGCGCTGGGATTAACCGGATTGGCTCCTTTGGAAGATATTCACACCGAGAAGTTGTATAAACTTGTTGTGTTTGTTCCTGAGACTCACCATGCACAGGTTCTTGAAGCGCTGTTTCAAGCAGGTGCAGGGCATATCGGCAATTACAGCCATTGCTCATTTAACATCAATGGGAAGGGGACGTTTAAGCCTCAGGAGGGTGCCAGTCCGTTTACAGGTCAACTAGGAAAGTTGGAGGAGACGGATGAAGTGCGGATTGAAGTCCTTGTGCCCGACAATGTACATCGCAAGGTAGTTCAGGCTATGCTCAAAGCTCACCCTTATGAAGAGGTAGCCTATGACCTTTATGCGATGGATCTTAAAGGCAGATCATTCGGTTTGGGGCGTGTAGGAAAGCTGCCGGAAACCGTGACGTTGAGGGAATTGAATGAGCGTGTAAAGGCGGCTTTCCGTGTGCCGTTGTCACGTGTAGTCGGTGACCCTGAACAAACCGTGCGTAAAGTAGCCGTATTGGGGGGTTCAGGCAGCCGTTATATTGGTCACGCGATGTTCGCCGGCGCGGATGTCCTCGTAACAGGCGATATCGATTACCATACGGCTCACGATGCACTTGCGGCGGGGCTATGTATTATTGACCCGGGTCATAACGTGGAGAAGATTATGAAGCATGGAGTTGCGGAATGGCTCCGTGAGCGGCTTGGTGAGAGCAAGAATGCAACGGAGGTTGTTGCTTCAAGAGAAGAGACGGAGCCCTTCCTGTTCTTGTAAGTGAGGAAAATGAAGGCAAATATGCTATTCATTGAAGGTTGAGTTTTGCCGGTTAACAGAGTATACTAGCAATTGTGAGTGAGAAGTTTGACAGACAATCGCCGGCGATTCTTACGAAACGCGGGAGGAAAGTCCGGGCTCCACAGGGCAGGGTGCTGGATAACGTCCAGTCAACGCGAGTTGAAGGATAGTGCCACAGAAATGGACCGCCGATGGCGCGCAAGCGCACAGGCAAGGGTGGAACCGTGGTGTAAGAGACCACGAGGGTTTATGGTGACATATTCCCTGGTAAACCCCACTTGGAGCAAGACCTAATGGAACGCAGCAAGCTCGACTTGCAGCCTTAGCCCGAGGCGCGTTCGGGTTGGTCGCTTGAGCAGGGCAGCAATGTCCGGCCTAGATAGATGATTGTCACTTTACGGGTGGGAGGCTTGTTACCGTTAACACCACCGGAAGTACAGAACCCGGCTTAAGGCAAACTTCTCGTAACTTTCATATTATACTGAGATATAAACACAAAGGAGCCCTAGGGCTCCTTTTTTCTATTATTGAATATATTTGCGCTCAATGGCGGCAAGTTTGCGTTCCAGTTGCTGTGGCCAGAATTGTATAGAATATTGGTTTTGGGACGCTGCCTGTAAAGCGCGGGGAACGTCAATCTGTCCCCATCCGAAATCAGCGTCATGACCCGCCGCCCCCAAGTCTGTAGCGGACTTCCGCATAAGCTCCATAATTTGGACATTGGTAAGCTCGGGATTCATGGAGCGAATCAAACCCGCCAAGGCGGCGACATGCGGGCTGGCCATTGAAGTTCCGGATAATGCGGCGTACTGACCGCCTGTATAGGTACTAGGGATATTTACTCCGGGCGCGGCAACATCAATATATGCCCCATAGTTGGAGAACGCAGCTTTTCTGGAATTGCTGTCCGTTGCGGCAACGGCAAACACTTCTGGATAGGCGGCAGGGTAACCGGGTCTCTCTGTGTTATCATTACCGGAAGCCGCGATCAGCACGATATCTTTATCATATGCATAACGAATGGCATCGTGAAGAAACTCGGCTTCAGCGTAGTTGCCCAAGCTCATGTTAATGACCTTGGCTCCGTGGTCCGCGGCCCAGATGATCCCTTCGGCCACGGCGTAAGTTGAGCCGGCCCCGCTCTGATCGAGCACCTTTACCGGCAATATTTTGTTAAACCATGTCATACCGGCCACACCTTCACTGTTGTTCACCGAAGCGGAAATAATGCCGGAAACATGCGTGCCGTGTCCTACATCGTCAGAAGGAACATTGCTTTTATCGAAAACGTTATATCCTGGCAGTAACCGCCCTTTCAAATCCGGATGCTCCAAATCGACACCTGTATCCACGACAGCGACAATGGTTTCTTCATTTCCTTTGCTGAGGCCCCAACCTTCGTTTGTTCCGATGATTGGAAGATTCCATTGGTACTTAGCGTAAAGTGTATCATTAGGTGCGGCGGATTCGGCTTCGTTAGTCATGTATAAAAAGTGAGGTTCCACATACTGCGGGTTCCAGCGTTCTTGAAAATAGCGCATCAGCTGTTTAGCATCCATACGGCGGGATTCAAATACATACGTGTAGCCGAGTTTTTTCATACGAACACATGCTATTTCTTTCTGAATCTGCTTCAGGTCCGCGTTTGTGGGGGATTGTCGAAATTTTACAACCACTTGGTTCATATGATAATGACTTGTGCCTTCATTTTGCTCCGGATGATCCACGGTCACATCTTCCAGAGTGACGGAATCAGCAGATTCAATACGATACCGGCCTTCGCTGGGGAAGGGGGCAATGCGCAAGTTTTTAACCTGTTGAAGTTTAATTTGGTCAAGTAAATCCTGATGAACAATGCCTGTTACATAGGATGATGGAGTCGGAGACGGCACGCCCAAAACGAAGTAAGTCTGACCTTTAACCTGAAAAGGGCGGGAGACATATTGTTTTCCGGCATTGGCGCTGTTTGCTGCCTTCTTCAGTTCATCCTTGGCTTCCTGATAAGCCTTGGCATCTATAGAACCTGAGGAGATCTTTGAGCCGTCTCGTCTCCATTCCAGCAATTCCATGTGCGCGTATCGTTTCCGGAAGTTGTCCATCGCAGTTTTCATGTCGGAAGGTGTTCTCCGATTCGCCCCGCTTAGCATGTGGTTAATATGCAAGACACATTGTTCCCTGGATAACAGCTCCGTTTTTTGCAGGTCCTGTTTCATAATCGTGCGATTGTGCCTGATTTCCGCTGAAGCGGTTTTCATATTACCAGGATTTAAGGAATCGGGCTGTGCGTAGCGGTCGCCAGGTGTGGTACCTTGATTCGGGATCGCGATGATTGCCAATGTGGCCAGAAACACCAAACCTAATAGCGCTCGTTTCATGAAAATGACTTCCTCTCCGATTTAATCTGGGCCGTGAGGCGTTACAGTTAGGATAAGGAAGCGTATATGAATTTATTCAAAAGCCAAGTAAGGTAGATTTTTGTTACTTTTCTTGTTTAGATGTGGTAGGATTTATTATGAACTTTGAATGATTTGTTTTTTATGATGAACAGAATTAACGATCGGTCACAATCTCTTGGGAGGGCTTTTTCTTGATGGCTAACAATGATGTCAAAAACCTTTGTGAAACAACCCGGGCAAAACTGAAAGAAGCAAGCAGCATATTGGAGACTTTTCTGAATCGCCATGCTTTGCCGCAACTGACCGCGGAGGAGCCGAACAGCGAGCTGTTTTACAGCGGATGTTTATCGGACTTGCGTCAACTGCTGGTATTTTCAGAAGTTAACTACGAGAAACTAGGTGTGTTGCTGCGTCGTCCGAATTTTCCTGTGGAACCTTCCGAAAAAGCGCTTTATGAAGTGTACCATCAATGTGTGAACGCTTATTTCTATCCGAAGAATGAAAGCTACGCGGAGGACGGACGTTACGCTTACACTGGACAAGATGCTATTCGCTTCAGAACAGCTCCTCATAGTGAAGTGAAGAATACCGTGCTTTCTTTGTCTTCCATTTTCGAAGAGCTTCGTGAAGATTTGGCTTATTATGAGTCCGATTATATTACGCAACGCCGTATTCAAGGCGAGAAAGTTTAATAACAATTACAAAGAATTAAAGTAAAGGGACACCTCAAGGTGTTCCTTTTTTCTATGGACAATTGCTGTATTTACGGGATTATTTTGCCAATATGCAGGGTCGGATAGAGGTTTGCCTATGTGGGGAAATTAATTGGGGGGTGATACTCACATGGAAAAACCAGTTGTTAAATGCAGTGTTTCCAACTGTAATTTTTGGGGACAAGGAAATAACTGCCAAGCCGATGCCATTATGATTGATATCGATGCTCATTCCAGGATGAATTATAACGAAGAGTTTGCCGGAGAATCATTTGATTCCGATCACAAGGACGAAGTGAAAACTTCATCCGCTACTTGCTGCCACACTTTTAGACCGAAGGATGAATAGAAATCTGTTTACGATGTAAGGAGGCATTAGTGCCGATGGACAACAACCGCAACCCATTTTCGAATCGTAATCATGTTTATGGCGAACCCGCAAGCGGGGTAACGTCACCTGAACGTAACGAGTTTAAGCGTGAAAACGGGGCGACACCGAACCCGGAAAATAAAGTCGAATTTGGTGAAGAGACCGCTGTTCCTGTAAAGAAAACCGTAACTCACACAAAACAGGAATTTACAACGTCCAAGGTATTGGATAAACCGAAAGAGTTTACTTCAAACACGGGTGAGGAATTCGGATCAGAAGTAGCTCCGGCGGAGAAGCATATTGAGAAACAAGAGGTCGTTAAAACATCCACATTCGTTACGAACGCGGAAAATTCGTTTCCGGACACCGCTGTGAAAGAAGAGTTTGCGGCCGAATCAGCTCCGAGGGCAACGCCACTGTTAATGGCACCATCTTCGGCTCCGCGCGCACCAATTGCAAGCAACAGCTCAACGAAAGAAGACACGTCCTCCCAGACACAGTCCGAGGGAAGAACGTTTGGCTTTTGGGGTTTGCTGGCATCCATCTTGTCCTTAATTCTGTTTCCCGGACTTTTGGCTCCGGCAGGGATTATACTTGGCTTCGTCGGTTACTCCCGGGGAGCAAGAACGACAGGCGGTTGGGCCATTGCCATCGGGCTCGTCTCGTTAATCGCTTATTTCTTCGCTCAGAGGTATTATCGGTAACGAATAACAGGTTCCTTCGGGAGCCTGTTGTTTTTTGTTGAAATAGGTCAACAGTCGCTGGCGTGCTTTTCCAATATGTAGTAAACTGAGTAGGACAAATTTACTTCGGCGGTGTATACATATGGCGATTGATTCCAGATTGATTGGTGAAATTCTTAAATTGCAGTTGCGTACTGCGGACATTACAACAAGCTTCAATAATGACAGCCTTTCCAATGAACCTTCTACAGGTATGGATTCCGGCTTTGCGCAGACGCTTCAGAATGTCATGAATTCCGAGGAGTCGGCCATAAGCGGCGGTTCTGGCTTGACTGATGTAGACGAATTAAGAAATTACTTTGCACCGGTACCCAATCCATTACTGTTTCGGAATATAGATCAATACGCCTCATTGCCATCCATAGTTGAAGGAACTGGAATCCAGTCTTCATTTACAGACATGCCTGTGAACATTATGCCATCTGTTGTTAATCAGGTTTCAGCCTTATCTATGGAATATTTTCAGAACGGAAGCACGGTTTCCACCGAATTCAATGCACTGATTGAACAGGCCGGCCGTAAGCATGGTGTGGACGTAAGTCTGATTAAAGCGGTCATCCGAACAGAATCCTCCTTTAATCCTAACGTTGTCTCCTCCGCCGGCGCGAAAGGATTGATGCAGCTGATGGATGGTACGGCTTCTTCTCTCGGTGTTCGTGACTCGTATGACCCGTCCCAGAATATTGAGGGAGGGACTCAATATCTGGCTGACTTACTGAGGAAGTACGACGGTAACGAAGCTGTAGCTATAGCAGCCTATAACTGCGGACCTGGCCGGATGGATCGACTGGGGATTTCAACGAATGGCGAACTGTACGCCAACTATGACAAGCTTCCTCGAGAGACACAGCGTTATGTGGAGAAAGTATTGAAAGCCCGCGAACAATATATGATATAATAACAGATAAGAATAATGTGAAATGATCAGAATGCTTCTCGTGAAGCCATTGTGATCATTTTCTTTTTGGCAGAAGAAGGAGTTATAGAACATGCTGTATTTTGATCATAGCGCAACAACCCCGCCCTTTGATGAGGTGGTCGATACTATGGCCGAAGTGATGAAACGTCACTGGGGAAATCCGTCCTCCTTGCATCGCCTCGGGCATGAGGCGGAGCAGCTGCTGACCCGAGCCAGAGAGGTAACGGCTTCGGCTCTGCGCGTATTGCCCGGAGAAATTATATTTACTTCCAGTGGAACAGAAAGCAACAATCTGGCTCTGAAAGGCATCGCATATCAATATCGCAACCGAGGCAGGCATTTAATTACATCTTCAATCGAACATGCATCGGTAGCCGAAACGTTCCGGCAACTGGAAGACGAAGGCTTCCGCGTCACCCGGTTGCCTGTGGATTCGTCCGGCGCCGTGTCCGCAGAAGACCTGGAGCAAGCGCTGACGGACGAGACGATTCTCGTCAGCATCATGCACGTCAACAACGAAACTGGCCGTATACAGCCCGTAGAGGCGCTTGGGCGGGTGCTGGCAAATCACCCGCGCGTGCTCTTTCACGTCGATGCTGTGCAGAGCATCGGCAAGATCCCGGTCCGCCCCCGTGACTGGCACATCGATCTGATGAGCGTCTCCGCTCATAAGATCCGCGGTCCCAAAGGGGTCGGACTGCTGTTTCGCCGCGCCGGCGTGCAGCTGCATCCGCAGCTCGCCGGCGGCGGCCAGGAGTTCGGCGCGCGCAGCGGTACGCCGAACGTGCCCGGCATCGTGGCGGCGGCCAAAGCCTGCCGCCTCACGATGGAGCGGGACCATACGGCGCATCTGTACAAGCTGCGGCGTATGGTGACCGAGCAGGTGCAGGCGCTGCCCGCGCTAAGCCTGACCGGCTCGGAGAGCGAGGCGGATATGGCGCCGCACATTATCCACTTTTGCTACCCGGGCATGAAGGCCGAGGTGGTCGTCCATATGCTGGAGAAGCATCAAGTGTATGTGTCAAGCCAATCCGCCTGCGGCTCCAAGACCGAGAAGCCCAGCGCGACGCTGCTTGCGATGGGCTTTGATGAAGAGCGCGCCCGCTCGGGAATTCGTATTTCCCTTTCGGGTGAGCACACGGAGAAGGACGCAGCGTTTCTTTGCCGCTCGTTAAGGATGACTGTAGACAAATTACAACCGCTAGTGAGGAACTGGACATGATAAACCCTGATTTGATATTACTTCGCTTTGGTGAGTTGACCTTGAAAGGCAAAAACCGGAACCGATTCGAACAAGCCGTGATCCACTATACTTTGGATGTGTTAAAAGATTTCGGAGAGCTTACTTACCGAAAGGCTTACGGACGTTTTTTTCTGGAGCTGAACGGGGCTCCTTACCCCTCCGTAGCCTCTAAATTAAGCAAAATTTTTGGAATCCAAACGTTCTCTCCCGTATTGCGGAGAAGCCATGACTCTGAAGCGATTTGTACCGCCGCGGTGCAAGTGATGGAAGGATTAAGCAAACGTCCTCAGACGTTCAAAGTTTCGGTGAAACGAACATGGAAGGAATATCATCACGATACGCAAGAGATGAATCCTATGATCGGAGGCGCGGTATTACGGGCGTTTCCAGGGTTGAAAGTCGATGTACATGAACCGGATGTGGAGCTTCGCGTAGAGATTCGGGAAGAGGGTACCTACATTTTCTCGGATATCATCCCCGGTGCGGGAGGTTATCCTGTCGGGAGTAACGGGAAAGCGATGTTAATGCTTTCAGGCGGCATTGACAGTCCTGTAGCCGGTTGGTTATCCATGCGCAAGGGATTGGAGATTGAAGCAGTACATTTCCATGCTTTTCCCTTCACGAGTGAACGGGCTAAACAGAAGGTAATCGACTTGTCACTGCATTTAGCGGGTTACACGCGTAAAATTAAAGTGCACATGGTGCCGTTTACCGAGATTCAAACAAGGCTTAACGCTATGGGGCAGCCTAATTTAATGATTACCCTGATGCGCCGGGCGATGTTCCGCATCACCGAACGTCTTGCCGATCTGAACGGCGCCAAAGCGTTGGTTACCGGAGAAAGCTTAGGGCAGGTGGCCAGTCAAACACTGCCTAGTCTGAATGCCATCGGAAGTGTTGTCGATATGCCGCTGTTGCGTCCCCTGATTACGATGGACAAAGAGGATATCATCCGAATTGCTCATCGAATCGGGACGTATGACACATCCATACTGCCTTATGAGGATTGTTGCACTTTGTTTGTGCCCAAGTCACCCAGCACCAATCCAAATATTAATGTTTTGGAACGGATTGAAGGCAGGGCCGCATGGCTGGAAGAGGAGATTGAAAAGGCGGTTAAAGATACAGAAAGCTTCATGCTTTCTCACTTGTTTGATACGGGGTATGCCCCTAAGCAAGAAGGTATTGAAGTTTCGCTAAGTGAAGATATGGAAAGGTTTTTCTGATATAAAAAAAATACCTCGTAAGGCTCATACAAGCCCTGCGAGGTATTTCTTTGTTATGATAGCTGACCTTGGTTTTTAGTGGCTTTCTTTCTCGAGCTGACCAACTTGCCGCCAACCAGAACGCCAATGACTACGATTGCGATAAATCCCCAGTATATAAGGGCATTTTCTTCAAAAAAGCCTTTGAGCTTAGGTTCATGGGTAACCATCTTAGCGGCGGTGTAAGCCAATATACCCGATCCTAAATAAATTACCCATGGGAAACGGTTAATAATGGTAATAAACAAGGTGCTTCCCCAAACAACAATCGGGATAGAGATTAGCAAGCCCAATACTACAAGGGTAAAATCGCCATGTGCCGCGCCAGCTACGGCAATAACATTATCTAAGCCCATAGCTGCATCGGCAATAATGATCGTACGCACTGCGGCCCAGATGCTGCTGCCCGCGGCAAGCTCATGGGGCTCCGCATCGTCAACCAACAATTTATAGGCGATCCAGATCAGTAACGCCCCTCCGATTACCAACAACCAAGGAATTTCCAATAGCCATACGATTAACAAAGTGGCAACGATCCGAATTAAGACAGCTCCCGCGGTACCTAAAAGAATAACCTTTTTCTGATTTTCCTTCGGTAAATTACGGGCGGCCATCCCGATTACAATCGCATTATCGCCGGCGAGAATCAGGTCGATAAATACAATTGTCAAAAGCTTTGAGAAAAAATCTAACGTCAAGAAATCCAATGCTTCCACTCCTTCTTATGTCTTAGGTTGTCACATTAACCGACTACCCATGCAATACAACGTAATTGTCTATACGTATGTACCTTAAATTGGTTTCATAGAAACCGGATAAATTATAACGAAATTTGAAAGAGTTAGTCAATGTAATCCGTAATCATTTCCGAAACCCTTTCATAGATTGTATTATGGGGGGTTGTACACATGGACGAATTTATCTTATTTTTGCAAATTATGCTTATCAACATACTGCTTAGCGGAGATAATGCGGTCGTCATCGCGTTGGCCAGTAAAAATCTGCCTCCCGCTCAGCAGAAGAAGGCGGTTTGGTGGGGCGCAGGCGGTGCCGTGGCCCTGCGCCTGGTGCTTACGGTCGTTGCGGTAATTTTGTTGGACGTGCCTTTTATTCAAGCCATTGGCGCGCTGCTCTTATTTTATATCGCTGTAAAGTTGTTGGCTGAAGAAGGGAACGAAGAGCATATTGCGAGTCCAGTTACGTTGAGAAGCGCGATTCAAACGATTATCGTGGCGGATATCGTCATGAGTCTGGATAATGTGCTCGCCATCGCCGCTGTGGCAGAAGGTGATTACGCCATGATCATCCTGGGAATTACGCTGAGTATTCCATTGATCGTGTGGGGAAGCGGCATGATTATGAAATTGCTGCAGATGTTCCCCATTTTGACGTTAATGGGTGCCGGAATTCTTGGCTTTACGGCAGGCGAAATGTTTGTGGGCGATCCTAAAGTGAATGAACTTGTTCTACATCATAATGAGATGATGCATCTGGGTATTCCCATCGGTTTAACGGTAATTATATTGGGGCTGGGTCTGCTTCAGCGCGCCAAGTGGATTCATATTACGTGATGCTCCGTTATAGAAACCGGAGGAAACTGCCCTTTCATGATGTGGGATGGTTTCTGTTCTGTCTTGGGGCCGTCATGCTGCTGTCGAAGACGGGAATAGTCCGCTATTCCCGGGAATGGCTTCTTCCGGGTGTATTATGTGGTTTGAGTCTAGTTCTTCATACGTTAGTTGTCAGCCGGAAAGCTCCCCTGTTTATTTTAATTGCGGGAGGTTTTTTGGCATGGACAGGATTGCTGGGAATACTCGAAGCGCTTTCGGAACGAGCATGGCGGCTTTGGGGCTGGCCGTTGTTGCCCGTCGGCATATCCATAGGAATGCTTGAGTATTATTTGGCTGTCCGAAAGCGGGATCGTTCCGCGTTGACCGCCGCTCTCGTCATGGGATTGCTGTCTGTTGCATCGCTCATCATCAACGGGCTCCTGCACGCGGGGGTGCACGTAATCGCCATGCTTTTCATGGCTTTGGGAGCTTTAATTATTGTAATAAATAATAAGAACAGATGAGGATAACATTGCTTTTTACCTGTTTCATCAAGTATACTATTATATATATGATGGCGTCGGTATGTACTCCGGCGCTACTTTTATGAAATTGGCGATGATTCACATTTGATACGGTTCTTTAAAGAAGACCGACAGACCAGAAGGGATAGGGATTATGCATTTAAGAGAGAACATTAGAAATATCGCGATTATCGCACACGTTGACCACGGGAAAACAACACTGGTGGACAAGCTGCTTCAACAATCCGGAACGTTTCGTGACAACGAGGTTGTTCATGAGCGCGCGATGGACTCCAACGATTTGGAGAGAGAACGCGGCATCACCATTTTGGCCAAAAATACGGCTATAACCTATAAAGAATATCTGATTAATATCGTTGATACACCTGGACATGCTGACTTCGGGGGCGAAGTGGAACGGATTATGAAGATGGTTGACGGCGTACTGTTGGTCGTTGACGCGTTTGAAGGCTGTATGCCGCAAACCAAGTTCGTATTGCGTAAAGCTTTGGAGCATAATCTGACTCCGATCGTAGTCTTAAACAAGATCGACCGTCCTAATGCTCGTCCGACTGAAGTTGTTGACGAAGTGCTTGATCTGTTTATCGAACTTGGAGCGAACGACGAGCAACTTGAATTCCCTGTCGTGTACGCATCCGCGTTGAACGGAACATCATCCATGGAATCCGAGCCGGAGAAACAAGACAGCAACATGCAAGCCATTTATGAAACTGTCGTTAAACATATCCCTGCACCGACGGAAAGCACGGAAGAACCATTGCAATTCCTGGTTACGTTGATGGATTATAATGAATACCTTGGCCGTATTGCGGTAGGTCGCGTGAACCGTGGAATTATTAAACAAGGCCAATCCGTAGCGGTTATGACTCGTGAGGGACAAACCAAGCAAGCGAGGATTGAAAAGTTGTTCGGTTTCCAAGGCTTGAAGCGCGTTGAAGTAGAACAAGCGGGAGCGGGAGATATTATCGCGATCGCGGGTATTAAAGAAATTAATATCGGTGAAACGATTGCCGATCCTAATAATCCAGAGGCATTGCCTGTATTGACCATTGACGAGCCGACTTTGCAAATGACATTTGTCGTTAACAACAGTCCGTTCGCCGGTAAAGAAGGAAAGTGGATTACTTCCCGTAAATTGCGCGAGCGTTTATACAAAGAATTAGAAACGGACGTTGCGTTGCGTGTGGAAGACACGGATTCTCCAGACGCGTTTATCGTTTCTGGCCGCGGTGAACTTCACTTAGGAATTCTGATTGAAAACATGCGCCGCGAAGGTTTTGAATTGCAGGTTTCCAAGCCGGAAGTTATCGTTAAAGTGATTGACGGTGTTAAATCAGAGCCGATCGAGCGTCTGATCATTGATGTGCCGGATGATTCCATGGGTTCAGTTATGGAAAGCTTGGGTTCCCGTAAAGCTGAGATGGTTAACATGATCAACAACGGAACAGGAACGGTGCGTTTGGAGTTCTTGATTCCTGCTCGCGGATTGATCGGTTACCGTACGAACTTCCTTACGTTGACTCGCGGTTACGGTGTAATGAATCATGCCTTTGACAGCTATGGTCCATATATGGGCGCCAACATCGGCGGACGTCATCAAGGGGTTCTGGTTTCCAATGAGACCGGCGTTTCCACCTTGTACGGAATCTTGTCGATTGAAGATCGCGGAATCTTGTTCGTAACGCCGGGTACGGAAGTATACGAAGGTATGATTATCGGCGAGCATACACGCGATACGGATATTATCGTAAACATCTGTAAAGAAAAGCAACTGAACAATATTCGTTCCGCCGGTAAAGACGATACCGTGAAGATGAAGACACCTCGCTTGTACTCATTGGAGCAAGCTTTGGAGTACCTGAATGATGATGAATATTGCGAAATTACGCCTAAATCGATCCGTCTTCGTAAGAAGATCTTAAACAAAGCAGAGCGTGAACGTTCTGAGAAGAACCGCAAGAACGCAGAAGCCAGCGTTTAAGGATCGGGGCTAACGGGAGGATACTTACGATGAATGAATGGTTGCTCGCGCACCCATGGATTGCCTTTGGATTGATTTATATCGGTCTGGTGTTCATCTATAATAAAGTATTCCGTGTTCGGAAACTTCCACTTCTTAAAGATTTAATTATCTATATCTTGATTGCTTTCGGAGCCGGCATGCTGCTGATTTTTCAGCTGGATGCCGGTTTACCGATTATCCCTTGTTTGGCTGTGGCGATTGGACTTATGCTAATGGTGAAAATCCGTTACTTCGTCGAAGCCAGACAGAAGAGGAAAGAGCAACAAGCACAACAGGAAGAAGCTTCATGAATCTGCGGGATACTCTTTACAACTGGTTACAAATTAAACTGGTAGCCGACGCGCGCCCTGAAGATCGGGCTGCTGCGGATACCCGGGATTTCTTCGAATTGATGCTGACTGAAGACCATCATGCCCTTCCTTTCGGAATTTCAAGCGCGGACGAAGAGAATATTCATGTATTCTATACGGAAGCCGGGAATCGAAAATTTCGGGTGTATGATCGGGTGGATGCTTATCGACTGCTCCAGGACATCAATGACAATCCCAAATATAATGAACAATAAAGGATGCGTCTTATGACTTCACCGAAAACAACCGGAATGCCTTCTAGAGCTAAGAAGAAGCCTAAGAAACCGCGTAAATTACTCAGACTATTCCTGATGTTGATGTTGATAGCAGGCTTGGGTATCGCCGGATTTGCGGGATACACCTACTTTAAGCTGAACGGTCTGTTAGATGAGGTAGCCGCGGATGACAAAGAAGGGAACGTTGTTGTTCCCAAAGAGGATTTAGCAGAGGTTAAGCCAAAGACGATTCTTCTGCTTGGATTGGACAGTCGTAAAGAAACGCATACGATGTTAACGGATGTAATTATGGTGATTACGATGAATCCGCAAACCAAGTCCGCTACAGTGGTCTCCATTCCAAGGGATACCCGAATGGAAGTGACCGGGTTCAACCGTGTTTCCAAAGCGAACTCTTACTACGCCGCATTTCATAACAAGAACGATTACTCAGACCCGGTTGAAGCCAACATGAAGAGTTTCTTCGGACAGTATCTGGATGTACCGATTGACTATGTGTCCGTAGTGAATTTCAACGGTTTCAAGGACGTCATTAACGCTGTCGGCGGTATTGATGTTAATGTTGATATGGACATGAGATATGTGGACACTGCCGACGGTACGGATATTGATCTCAAGAAAGGTCAACAGGAGCTTAACGGAGATGAGGCACTGGATTACGTTCGCTATCGTAAATCCAATAAAGGTACCGGCGCTTCCAGTGACCTGGAACGCAACCAACGCCAGCAAGAAGTGATTCACCAGTTATTGAACAAGATTAAATCTGTTGAAGGTGTTGTGAAAGTTGGCGGGATTTTCGATGCTGTCGGAAACAACATTGAGACCGATATACCGTCCCAGCAATTAACAAGCTTCATAAAAACATATATGGGCATCAACAACGATAATATAGAATATGTTCCTTTAGAGGGGACATGGCGAAGCCCGTACATTCGTATTGATGAAGAACAACTGGAAGCGGCCAAGAGCAAGCTGAAAGCGCGTTTGGGCCAAAGCGAATAGGCAAAGGACACTATTGTATAGTGGATAACTGTGCTATACTATGCTTGTAATCATCGCTCCCAGGAGGACTGATTCCATGGTCGTAACCGAAACTTTTAATTGCATGGATTGGCCTTTAACTGAATGCTGTTCAACTGTGGATCCAGGGGATGCATTGTCTTGTGGTTTGCCCCAGTTCTTTTTAAAGAAGCCTAGTTCTTATTGAACTTGGGCTTTTTTATATGAACAAAATTGCTGAGGATCGGGTTGCCTGAAGGTTCTGATCATAGTGTGCTTTCCCTGGATTCACATTATTCATCATTAGTGCTTAAAGATCATTCTGTTTCACATGTTTCTTATCATGCACCGGGGACTCATCCGGAGAGCGGATATCGCTGGGGAATTGCGGCATGACACGGCCCACAATATCGGCGAGCTCATCTGCGAAGCCTTGAACTGGTCTCCCGTTGTTAATGTCTTGGCGGATGTCCTTCAGCCTTCCTGCCAGATCCAGATCGGCTGTAACTACAGCGTACTTGCCATACGGATCTTTACGCAGAGCTTCCGCCACAGAGTATTTAATCGTTCCTACTCGGGATCGGTCTAAATCCTCCGCTACGTTAACCCCAACGATAGCCGTATTTCCGATAACCACGCAGTTGGCGTCCTTCACATGCGGAACAGCGCGAGCCAAGCTTTCCAGATGCGCCGAAACACTTTTGGAATCATTTATGACAGGTCGTTCCGGTATCGTTTGCTCCGTTTTTACATAATACTTATCATGTGAAGGAGCAGGAGCGGCCTCGTTCTGACGGGAAGCATTGCAACCGGCAAGGATAGTCAGAATCAATACTGTGCCAACAATTGTTTTCATCACATTCACCCTTTCTTAAATTCCTTTAAAACCCATGGATAGTGTATCCTTAAAGAACTTTTCTATGTATTATCCTGTTTGGGGAAAACAAACGCACGGAGGGGACTTTAGGTGGAAAAAATATTCGTATTGGATACCAACGTATTACTACACGATCCTAATGCCATGTTTGCTTTTGAAGAGAACGAAGTCATCATCCCCGCGGTGGTTCTTGAAGAAATTGATTCCAAGAAACGTAATGCCGACGAACTGGGGCGCAACGCCCGTTATATTTCCAGGTTATTAGATGGTTTGAGAGGTAAAGGAAAGCTTTATGAAGGAATTGCTTTGGATAATGGCGGAACATTGAAAGTCGAGCTCAACCACAGAAGCTTCAATAAGCTTCAGGACATGTTCAGCGAAGTGAATAATGATAATCGTATTTTGGCCGTTGCGTTGAATTATCATCTGGAACAACAAAGCACCACCAACCCTAAGCCGGTCGTTATGGTAAGTAAAGACACTTTGGTTAGAATTAAAGCGGATGTGCTCGGATTGGTAGCTCAGGATTACCTTTCGGATCGCACCGTTCAATTATCCGATATGTACTTGGGTTATGTTACGCTAATGGTGCATCCTGCGGTAATTGATGAATTCTATACCTACAGATTTCTTTCCATTAACAATCTGAATGTAAATTACGGGTTGCATCCGAATGAATTTGTTATTCTGAGAGATGAGATGGGTACTTCTAAATCAGCATTGCTCAAAGTGACTACCGATGGCAAAAAACTGGAGCCGCTATACTTAAGTAATGAGCCAATCTGGGGAATTGCCGCACGCAATGCACAACAACGAATGGCGCTAGAGCTTCTTCTAAATGAGGATATCCCCCTTGTTACACTGACGGGTAAAGCGGGAACAGGAAAGACGTTATTAGCTTTGGCGGCTGGATTGTTGAAAGTTGAAGATGAACATAAATTTAAAAAATTGTTAATCGCCCGTCCTGTTGTGCCTATGGGTAAAGACATCGGATATTTGCCGGGGGAAAAGGAAGAGAAGCTGCGGCCGTGGATGCAACCGATTTATGACAATCTGGAATTTTTGTTCGACACCAAGAAACCCGGAGATATTGACAAAATTTTGGTGGGTCTGGGGAGCATTCAAGTCGAGGCGCTTACTTACATTCGCGGACGTTCCATACCGGGACAATTTATCATTATTGATGAAGCCCAAAATTTGACCCGTCATGAAGTGAAAACGATTGTGTCCAGGGTTGGTGAAGGCAGTAAAATCATCTTGATGGGTGATCCGGAACAGATTGACCATCCGTATCTGGATGCATCAAGCAATGGTCTGAGTTACATTGTAGAGCAGTTCAAGGGTCAAGGGGTAAGCGGTCATATTACCTTGGAAAAAGGGGAACGCTCCGGTCTGGCTCAACTGGCAACCGATTTACTGTAGTGCTAATGAAAATTGATGACATTAAACGAAAAGCAGAGCCGCGCCGGCTTCTGCTTTTTTGGGCGGGGAGTGTTCCTTTACAACCATGTAACCGAGTGCCCATAGGCTGCCGCAATCCGATTCACCCATTCTTTATGGTCAACATCAACATAATAGATGTCCCCGGGTTCAGCATGAAATGAGACAATTAAATTTTCTTCAAGTTGAAGGAGACATGGCTTAGTGTCCATTTCGGTCAGATGGAAAAGGGGAAGTACCCTATATAAAGCGACCTTGTCCGCATAAAGATAAGCGTAGCCCTGTTTGCTCTCAAACCCGTAATCCTCGTAATTCCTATATTTCACGGCGTTATCAGGAAGAAGCCATACATCCATTTCCTCGTGGTAAACTTTATAATGATTTAGCACATCCTTAATGGTCGCGCGTTCTTCCTCGTTATTTAGGATCAACAGTTCTTTATCCCGATCCCACAAGCTGACTTTTCCCGCAATCGCTTTTATGATTTGAGCGTAAAATCCCGGGAGTTTGCCTTCCGGCAGTCGCATGCTTAATCCAAATTTGTAATTTTGCATGTACATTCACACCTCCTGTTCCTTCCACAGATTTTTTCCTATCCTTTTATTATGCTGAAAACCCGGAAATCTCGCAATGACTCTTACTAAAGCGATTACAACATAGGGAAAACATGGTATGATAGACCTATCTTTGAGCGAAAGGACGGACTTCATGCCTGGACGTAAAGTTGCCATTCTGTTAGCCATGTTGTTCTTAACTTCCATCTTGCTCAGTCGTTCCCTGGACCGCGCTCAGATTGCTAAGCCCGCCGAAGTGCGCGCGCCTGCGGAGTTTTTTTCGGGTGAGGACCGCCAAGACGAAGCCTCCGGCCTTCAAGTTTTGCGTATAACCGTTTCTTTGCCGCCTGAGGCATTCCGTAAATTGCAGGATACTACGAATCAATACTCCAATGAACATAAGTCAATCTACATAGAATTGGAAAATGTACCAGAAGAACAGTCTTACGATTATTTAAAATCCGCAGCTGAACTCGGGGATACTCCGGATATTATGATGGTAAATCATGAAGTTCTTCAAGAGTTCGCTTCCTTGGGATTTTTACAGCCAGTGGACACTTTGTTGACGAATGAAGCTAAAGCCGCCAGACTTGATATCATGATGGACCAGGTACGGTGGAACGGATATTTATGGGGGATTCCTGTGGAGGCGGATCCCTATGTTTTGGCTTGGCATAAGCCGTCTCTGGAACAATTAAAGCTGCAACCTTCGGTCTTAACAAAGGAATGGTGGCTGCGTGCGGACACCCTGTTGAGAAATGGTGCTTCTGACACGATACCCCTCTATATTCAATCAAGCGATCCCTATGCGTTTATCTCCCTCATTTGGGCGTTAGGCGGCTCCTGGCAAGAGAATGAAATCAATAAACTCACCTTTGAAGATTCCAGATTCTATGGCGGTGTAACGGCTGCCGTACAACAGGGCTTGGCCGGTTACAGTGACAACGAAGTGTGGGAATTTATAAATTTGGGTAAGATTAAACTCATGGTTACCCGATTATCGGATTTGAAGCGAAATGGCGGGGCAGATGTGGGTTACAGATCCCTTGGAAGGTCGAATGTTACTCGGTCCGGTTCATTGGGGGGGTGGATTTACGGATCCAGTTTTGCGCTTTCAGCCAATACGAAGCTGGTAGAGGAGGCTCGCAAGTGGATTAACGCTGTTGGTGCGGAGTCCATATTAGCCGAGTATATGGATGAAGGACTTTTAATGCCAGCCGTGAAATCGGCATGGACTTTTCCTCGCATTGCTTCACCGAATGACAAAGACGGCCAAGCGCTCAGGCAAGGCCGTGTGTTTGAGCATCAACCCGATATGAAACGCAAGCTGGACTTTCTCCTTCTCCATCTTAAGAAGCTGGGTTCAGGAACGCCCATGGAAGAGTTTATTATCGGATTAAACCAGGAATGGAGCCCGTCACAACCCCATTTTTAAACTGACGATTAATTTGTCATCTTCAATGATGATTCGTTCAGCCTTAAAGACGGCCATAATTTTTTGAGGATAAAAACCCAGGTCGAACCTTTCCTCAAAAGCGCGGCTTGTCGTTTCGGGCAGTTGTAATCCGTTAAATTCTAATTCGTTTAAGTGGAATTTTATTACGTTTTTTGGTTTCTGTTGAACCGTATAATAACCTGCTATTTTTACCTTCATGTCATCTTTCGTACCTTCGGCAATGACTTGATCCTTTACAAAAGTGAAACGGATGTCTTGGAACAGAGGGTTTTTTTGGCGCAAAAAAGAATTCAGATCATCATCCGTCACCATAACGGTATACTGCAACCCGTCCAAGGAGAGTTCCTGATTGCTTTGCTTCAACAGCTCCGGGAAATCTTTCATTGCTTGAGCCATGGCTTTGAAATAGCTCTGGAATAATTCTTGGCCGCTGGTCAGCCAATATCGTGACATATCGTCTATAAGCTGCTTTAATGCTGCCGCGTCACCGGATTCGGTCAATGCTTCATTCACTTCCTGCTGCAAGGATGTCCAATGTTCTCGCTGGGCTTGCAGGTTTTCTTCGGATTGTTTAAGCAGCGCTTGCCGGGACATCACCATCTCTTTCTTAGCGCTTAGGTTCCGGGCATCGGCAGTGTATTGATCCAGCAGGATTCGGTCGCCTTCCATAAGAAGTTGAACCGTATCCAGTAGTGAAAGAGCGTCTTTCCAGGAGCGGGTGCTGAGCAGAAGAGACCAGAGCTGTAATCTTTCGCCTTGATACATACTGTTCAGCAGAGCCGACATTTTGCTATGCTGGGCCTGTAATCCAGCTTCGTGTTCTTTGACTTCTTTATGGATAAGACGGAGTTCTTCTTCCGTGCTTTCACGGAGTTTGCTGATCCTGCTGATTTCCCGGTCAAGCTCAACAAGCGTGAGGCTTTTCTCTAACAGTTGCTGTTGGTGCGCTTCCATCTCAGGAATAGTCACAGGCTCCGTGTATACATAATCTGTTCTGCTAAACAGGAATATCGTAGCCATGCACGCCGCAGTAATCAGGCGAGTCCGTTTATGCATACGCGACATTACCCCCTTGTCCTCTTCCTAAGCATATTCAGCAGTAAAGGTTATTCATGACAACTAAATGATGCAGAAAGCAGGTGAGCAAGAGTGAAGGTAAGTAGCGGCACCGGGCTCGTTCACCGTCTTGGAGTGTGGATGGAGCAAGACCCGAGTAGTACAATTTCATTCAAAAGGTTTATGCAGGCCTGCTTATATGATGAGGATTACGGTTATTACATGACGAATAACACCAAGGTCGGCAAGGCCGGAGACTTCTACACCAGTTCCAATATCGGTACGGTGATGGGTGAGGTGTTGGCGCGCGACCTTATTTCGCGAATGCGCTTGTTTAATGCTTCCGTTCCAGGAATTGATATCGCCGAATGGGGTGGAGGCACAGGACGGTTAGCCAAACAAATTCTGGATGAATTGCAGAAGCTGGCGCCTGAGCTTTACACTCGAATTCGATATTCGATAATTGAAGAAAGCCCATTTCATCAAGAGCGCCAAAAGCTTGAATTGAAAGAGCATGAAGCCGTAACTCGTGTCATCTCTTCTGCCGAGTGGCTGCGGGGAGGACCCTATTCATCTGTGATCGTGCTTGCTAATGAATTGTTGGATGCGTTCTCCGTAGAACGCTGCGTGTACAAAGAAGGGACGGGATGGCATCAGGTTAGGGTCGGTTGGAATCAGCGTCATGAAGAATTCACGGAGTTTCATACGCTGTTAGAGGATGGAGAACTGCTGAAATACCTTCAGGCCTATATATTGCATCCCCAATCGGGACAAGTGGCGGAGGTCAATCTGGATGCGGAAGACTGGGTTCAATCTATTGCAGAGTCAATCGTACAGGGTAATCTGATCGTGATTGATTACGGAGATACGTACGAAGAAATTTACGCTCCGCATCGACTTCATGGAACCCTGTTATGTTATTACAAACACAGCGCTACGACTAATCCATACATTCGGGTCGGCGATCAAGACATCACGACGCATGTTAACTTCACAGGATTGATGCATGCGGGATCGCGGTCCGGCATGGAGGTTGAAAGATATTCTACACAGAAGAAATTTTTACTGGATGCGGGTTTATTAGAATGGCTTACAGAGCATTCCCATTCGGATCCGTTCCATCCTGTAGCTAAACGCAACCGGGCTGTCCGGCAATTGCTAATCAGTGACAGCATGAGCGAGTTGTTTAAAGTGCTGGTGCTAAGCAAAACAAACAAAAGGCGCTGACTTGAAGTCAGCGCCTTTCCTGTGAGCGGGACACAAAATTAGAACGGAAGCCCCATTTCGAAAAACGTCCAATACGTGAATCCCAAGAACGAAATGATCATGTAGCTCCAGAACATGAGTATGTACGTTTTTTCGGAAAAATTCAAATATCCCAACAAGACGAACACCGCTGTTTGAAAGAAGAACAGCAAGGCCATCTCAATCATATCCCCGGCGAAAGCCATAAGACCGATCGCTAGCGTCCAAAAACCTAGAACCCGAAACATACGTGCCACGAATGCATCCCCCTCTCGTACGCAATCATAATTATCTATTGAACATTATACCGACTAGCATGGATGAAGTCCACTCCTCAACTTTGACGAAATCGCAAACTTTTGCCAAAGCTGAAGCCGTATCAATTTCCTTCATTACGTATGAGTCCTCAAAAAAATGGATATACCAAATAGTATCAAATAGATTCTATGAACTCTACCAAGGGCATAGAAATAAAGTATGCAGTGAACAAATGATTCCATTACATAGGTTTTGACGTTTAGATTAGGTTAGGAGGTTATGGCAATTATGTCAGCAATAAGACAAGACGCATGGAGTTCGGAAGACGACTTGATGCTTGCGGATATTACGCTCCGTCATATTCGGGAAGGCAGCACACAGCTTGCCGCTTTCGAAGAAGTGGGGGACCGTATCGGCAGAACGTCTGCAGCTTGCGGATTTCGTTGGAACAGTTGTGTACGCAAAAAATACGAGGCTGCGATCCAGATTGCGAAGGCGCAGCGGCAAAAGAAGAGTTATATGAAGAAGCAAACCGTAACCAATACGCATGAAGTTCATGTTTCTTCCATTTCGGTTGCGCCGGATGAAGAGCTGCTGTCTTACCGTCAGGATGTTGTTTCGGAAGAATCATTATCCATAGATGCGGTTATTCGGTTTCTGCGGCAATCGAAGGGAACCTATCAGGAAATGTCCAGACAGATTAAACAACTGGAGCGTGAGCTTCGAGAGAGAGAAGAAGATATCCAGCGCATTCGTAAAGAAAATTCCAAGCTGTCCAAAGAAGTGAGCGAAGTTCAGACGGACTACCGTGTCGTTAACGACGATTATAAAGCACTCATTCAGATTATGGACCGGGCGAGAAAGTTGGCTTTCCTGGCCGAAGAAGAAGATGAGCCCAGATCTCGTTTTAAGATGGACGCCAATGGCAACCTGGAGCGTATAGAGTAGTCTTGCTGAATGAATATGAAGTAATGAAAGAGATTGCCATAGGGCAGTCTCTTTTTTTTGTATTATGGCCTTAACTTTGCTATAGTTGCTGTGAAATTAAGGAGAAAGAAGGGCTTGACATTGCATATTGCCATCGCAGGTGCCGGCGCCGTCGGGCTGCTGCTCGCCGCCCGCCTCAGCCAGGCGGGCCAAGCCGTCACGCTGCTTACGCGGACGGCGGATCAGGCCGGGCAGCTTCGCGCCGCCGGCCTTGACTTTACCGCGCGGGACAGCACCCGCGCGCGCATCGCCGTGGCTGCCGAGCCGCTCACGGCGGACCCCGCGGCCGGGTCGTCCGCGCTCGCGGGCTTGCAGCCCGCCTGGATATTCCTGACCGTGAAGCAGCATGCGCTGCATGATCAGGAATTTCTGGATGGGCTGCAAGCCCGCGTCGGACCGCAGACCCGGCTGCTGTGCTTCCAGAACGGAATCGGCCACCTGGAGAAGTTGGCCGAGACGTTTCCCGCGGCGAAGCTGTACGCCGCGGTGACGACAGAGGGGGCGCTCCGGACGTCCCCTGGCGCGGTGACGCATACGGGCGAGGGCGTGACGAGAATCGGACAGGCACCCTCAACGCTGCAAACCGGTCTCATCTCCACGTCGTTACATGACTCGAACGAAAGCGCGGCATCATTGAATCTGTTGATTAAGTTGCTGTGCGAGGCAGGAATAAAGACAGAGTTGTCGAAAGATATTGTAAATGAAATGTACCAAAAGTTGTTAATCAACGCGGTGATTAATCCAATCACTGCAATTCTGCGGATTTCGAACGGCGAGTTGATACGCAACGCGTATGCCTCATCCCTGATGTTGCGTCTGTTCGATGAATCCTATGCGGCAGTCGCCGCGCAAGTTGAGGAGCTGCCTGACCGGATGTGGAATCGAATTGAGGAGGTATGTGCACGGACGGCGGTAAACCGTTCCTCTATGCTTCAGGACGTGGAAGCGAAGCGTGTCACTGAAATCGAGGCCATTACCGGAAGGCTGATTGCCCAGGGTCGGTTGAAAGGAATCCCGATGACCGCAAGCGAGACGCTTTACGCATTGATTAAAGCAATGGAATCTGATTATAACGGGTGAGGACCTATGTTTTTTGAAGGTGTATGGACGATATTTCGATTTCTGGCCGTGGTGCCCTTTATACCGTTTGGGGCGGCTTGGCTGATCAGCTATGGGATTGTGAAGCATCGCAAGAAAGCGTTAATGACTGCCATGGACGTAACCACGGTGTTCTTAATCGTGGCTGTTTCCGCCTTGTTTAATGAGATTTTCACTAAGGAGTTCGGTTTATACGGTATTTTATTGTTTATGTTGTTGACAGCCGGCTTTATCGGCAATGCTCAGAACCGCATTAAAGGAAAAGTGAATGTACCCAAGCTGAGTAAGGCGCTTTGGCGGTTCAGCTTTGTAGTGCTTAGTTTCTTTTATATTTTGTTCATGGTCTTGGGTATAGGGAAACAGTTCATGAGCGCATGATAAGTGAATAGTCACCCATAAGATGATAACAATCTGCGACATAAGGCGGATTGTTTTTTAGTTATGTATTGTTTTTTTGGCAAAAGATCATTACACTAAGGTAGCGGTTTTTTCATGAGCCAAGATTACGTCAGGTATTCTGACATACATGAAAATAATTGTTGCTAAAATTGTGTTTCGTGTAATAATATATTACATAGTTACAGCTTTTCGGCAAATTCCTAGTGATTTTCATTGTTCTAAAAGTCTGAAAATTTCGCTAGATTTTATTGACCAATGGTTGTATAATCAAAAGCACAAACACAAAATCTTAACAAAAGGGGAAAAGAAGCATGAAGAGAAAAAGTTTAGTCCTAACTCTTGCTTTCGTTCTTGGTATGGGAACGGTATTGGCAGGTTGCGGAAGCAACAACAACGGCGGTAGTTCGGAAGACGCAGCACAAGTATTCCGTATGAACCTTCGTTCCGAGCCGCCTACATTGGACCTGGGTCAAGCACAAGACAACACATCTTTCACTGTGTTGAACGCGATTTACGAAGGTTTGACTACAAAGAATGAAAAAGCTGAAGTACAACCAGGTGTGGCTAAGGATTGGAAGATTTCCGATGACGGCCTGACTTACACAATGAACATTGATGAGAACGCGAAGTGGAGCAACGGCGATGCGGTTAAAGCAAGCGATTTCGAATTTGCTTGGAAACGTATCCTTGATCCGAACCTTCAACCTGCTTCTCCTTACGCATACCAATTGTACTACCTGAAGAACGGCGAAGAGTATAACACGAAGAAAGCAGGCGTGACGGCTGATCAAGTAGGCGTTAAAGCTCAGGACGACAAAACGCTTGTGATTACGTTGAAAGCTCCTACACCTTACTTCTTAGGTCTTCTGTCCTTCTTTACTTACTTCCCGCAACACGAAGCATCTGTATCCGCTAACCCGGCATTCGCTGCTGAAGCTGCGACCATTATCGGTAACGGTCCGTTCACACTTGCGGAATGGAAGCACAACGACAGCATTACGCTGAAGAAGAGCGACACATACAACCGTAAAGATGAAATTAAATTGTCCGAAGTGAAAATGGCAATGGTTGACGATGCTTCTACTGAACTTTCCATGTACGACACAGATGAGTTGGATTACACTGGGGCGCCTACAGGCGAAATCCCGTCCGACCAAATTCCTACATTGAAAGAAACGAAGAAAGACGAGCTTCGCATTAAAGGCGTAGCGACATCTTACTACTATGTATTCAACACAACGGCTGAACCGTTTGATAACGTCAATATCCGTAAAGCTTTCGCAATGTCCATCAATCGTCAAATGATTACAGACAAAGTAACATTAGGCGGACAATTGCCGGCCTTCGCTTTCGTACCTCCTGGTATTAAAGGAGAGAAAGACGAATTCCGTAAAGAGCAAGAAGGCAGCTTGTTTAAAGAAGACAATGCTGAAGCTAAGACTTTGCTTGAAAAAGGTATGCAAGAAAAAGGCTACACCAAACTTCCTGAAATCACTTTGATTCACAACACGGGCGCAGGCCACAAGAAAATTGCCGAAGCTATTGCGAACATGTGGAAAACGAACCTTGGCGTAGATGTTAAAATCGAAGCTCAAGAGTGGGGCGTCTTCCTGAAAAACCGTACGAACCTGAACTACCAAGTTGCTCGCGCAGGCTGGGGAGCGGATTACAATGATCCGATGACATTCATTGATATGTTCACAGCAGGCAGCGGTAACAACGATACAGGCTGGAAAAATGCGGAGTTCGACAAATTAGTTAATGAAGCTAAAGCTTCTTCCGATGAGAAAGTGCGTATGACTGCAATGGCGAAAGCTGAAAAAATGATTACGGACGACATGATCATCATGCCGATCTACTATTATACTTCGGTAGGTATGTTGAAACCGAACTTCAAAAACATCACGATTGACTACAAAGGCGATATCAACTTCTCTCGTGGATATATTGAAGAATAATTCATAGTTTCAATGGTGGAATGAGCAGACTTCGGGATATGTATGGTTGCCATATATATCCCGATTTTTTTCTGTTGTCAGGATTCAATTAGAAGATGTACTGGTAATATTATAAAGTGGATTATAAAGGCTCAAACCTTTAAAATAGAGTTAGCGCATAATGTCTACTTAGAGCAATTATTTACTACAGGAGGTGCCAAGGGTGGCTCGTTATCTATCAAGCAAGCTAATATATATGTTGATTTCTTTATTCATTCTTGCCTCTGCTACGTTCTTCCTTATGAAGATCATCCCGGGAGATCCTTTTCAATCCGAAAAAGCGATTCCGCCTGAGATTAAGAAGTCCATCATGGCCTATTACGGTTTAGACAAGCCGTTAGGTGAGCAGTATGTCAACTACATGAAAAATCTAGTGACCGGCGATTTGGGCATGTCTATGAAGATGCAACATACATCTGTTGTTAAGATTATTAAAGGTTCTTTCGGTTACTCTGCCCAATTGGGTATTATTGCTATTATCACATCTGTCATTGTTGGTTTGTTTTTAGGCTTGGTGGCTGCTTTACATCACCGTAAATTGTTGGATAACCTCGCCATGATTGTTGCTGTTATCGGTGTTTCGGTCCCGAACTTCGTCCTTGCATCGATTATGCAGTTTGTACTCGGGGAAAAGCTGGGATGGTTTAAAGTTGCGGGCTTGAACGGACCGTTGGATTACGTCATGCCGGTCATTGCGCTTTCGGCATTGCCTGTTGCGTTTATCGCGCGTCTGACACGTTCTTCCATGTTGGAAGTACTGTCTTCTGATTACATCAAGACGGCTAAGGCCAAAGGTCTGGCT
The DNA here is from genome assembly GCF_001644605.1 of Paenibacillus swuensis. Lineage (NCBI taxonomy): Bacteria > Bacillati > Bacillota > Bacilli > Caryophanales > Paenibacillaceae > Paenibacillus > Paenibacillus swuensis. Next base: position 3,394,990 of record NZ_CP011388.1, read on the forward strand.
AAGAATGTGGTTCTGATCAAGCATGCTTTACGTAACGGAATTATGCCGGTTGTTACCTATGTAGGGCCTCTAACCGCGAACATTATTACAGGTTCCGTTGTAGTTGAGAAAATATTCGGTATTCCGGGTCTGGGCAAATTCTTTGTCCAAAGTGTCGGGAACCGTGATTATACGTTAATTATGGGCATTACCTTGTTCTACGCCGTCATTCTGATGTCTGCCCGTTTCCTGACAGATGTCGCATACGGCTTCGTTGATCCTAGAATTAAACTATCCAACCGGAAAGGAGGAGCTTAAATTGGCTTCTAAACAAGTGATCGATACACAACAGATTCCGGTAACGAACCAAGATTTCCAAAAGCTTAGCGATGAGAAGAAAACACCTGAGAAAATTTCACGTGTCAGTCTAACCGCATGGCAGGATGCTTGGATTCGTCTGAAAGACAATAAATTAGCCATGACAGGCTTAGTTGTACTGGTATTACTGGTTATCATGGCCGTGATCTGGCCGCTTCTCACACCGCATGACATTGCCACCAACAGCTTGGAGAAGACCAACATGAAGCCGTCCTCCGAACACTGGTTCGGCACCGATGATCTGGGTCGCGATATGTTCGCGAGAACCTGGATGGGCGCAGGGATTTCTTTGCAAGTAGGTGTTTATGCCGCATTGATCGATCTGGCTGTCGGCGTTATTTACGGCGGAATCATGGGCTTCTTCGGCGGACGTGTCGATGAGGTCATGAACAAGATCGCTGAAATTCTATATTCGATTCCTTATCTATTAATTGTAATTTTATTGTTGGTAGTTTTAGAGCCTTCCATGGGTACGATAATTCTAGCCCTCTGTATGACCGGTTGGATTAACATGGCCTGGATCGTGCGCGGTCAGATTATGCAGCTGAAGAATCAAGACTATGTTCTTGCTTCCCGTTCCCTGGGTGCTTCTTCCGGCAGAATCTTGTTCCGTCATCTGGTTCCGAACGCGATGGGTCCGATTATCGTTACTCTGACACTTACGGTTCCGAGCGCGATTTTTGCTGAAGCCTTCTTAAGTTTCTTGGGCTTAGGGGTTCAGTCTCCGGCTGCTTCTTGGGGTACAATGATCAACGACGCGTTGACGGCTTGGAGAATATATCCTTGGCGGATGCTGTTCCCAGCTATGTTTATCAGTTTAACAATGCTTGCATTTAACTTGTTCGGTGACGGTTTGCGGGATGCGCTTGATCCGAAGATGAAGAAGTAGGAGGTGGATTTGTTATGACTCAAAAACTATTGGATGTTAAAGACCTACGCGTTTCTTTCAAAGTATACGGCGGTGAAGTCCAAGCGGTGCGCGGCGTTTCTTTCCATGTTAATAAAGGAGAAGCTGTCGGCATTGTAGGGGAGTCTGGCTGCGGTAAGTCCGTAACGGCACAAACGTTGATGCGTTTGATCCCAAGTCCGCCTTCCATCATAAAGAGTGGCAGTATCGAGTTTCTGGGTCAGGACATTCTGAAGAAGTCCGAGAAGGAAATGGAAAGTATCCGCGGTAAGGATATGGGCATGATCTTTCAGGATCCGATGACGTCCTTGAACCCCACCATTACGATCGGTAAGCAAATTGCCGAAGGTCTCATTAAGCACCAGAAGATGACGAAGGAACAAGCAAAGAAACAATCCGTGGAGATGTTAAAGCTGGTGGGTATCCCGAATCCGGAATCCCGTTTCGACCAGTACCCGCATGAATTTTCCGGAGGTATGAGACAACGTGCGATGATTGCCATCGCTCTTGCCTGTAACCCGGCTTTGCTTATCGCCGATGAGCCTACAACTGCATTGGACGTTACAATTCAAGCTCAGATCATGACGGTAATGAAAGATTTGCAAGAAAGACTGGGCACTTCCATTATCCTGATTACGCATGATCTTGGAGTTGTTGCCGATATGTGTGACCGCGTTATCGTTATGTATGCGGGTAAAGTGGTAGAGACAGGGACCAAATGGGAGATTTTCAAAAACCCGCAACATCCTTATACTAAAGGACTGCTGCGTTCCGTACCCCGTCTGGATCAGAAGAAAGACGAGCCGTTGGTGCCGATCTTCGGTACACCGCCGGATCTAATCAAACCGCCCGCGGGATGCGGATTCTGCTCCCGTTGTGACGATGCCATGAACATTTGCGCCAACAAAGACTCCATTATGACTCAGCTTAGCGATACACACTTCGTGAGCTGTTGGTTGCAACATCCTCTAGCACAGGAGGTAGCGCAATGAGTACTAATACCGTGAAGAATACCAATGAAAACCTGATTGAAGTCAAGAACCTTAAGAAATATTTCAACGTAGGCGGCGGAAACACACTTAAAGCCGTGAATGATATTTCTTTCTCCATCCGCAAAGGGGAGACCTTGGGAATGGTAGGCGAGTCCGGTTGCGGGAAGTCCACAGCCGGCCGTACGATCCTTCGCTTATACGAACCTACCGAAGGCGAAGTGAAGTTTGAGGGACAAGACATCTACAAGCTGTCCCCGGGCAAGATGAAAGCTCTGCGCCGCGACATGCAGATGATCTTTCAAGATCCATACGCTTCATTGAACCCTCGGATGACCGTAACCGATATTATCGGCGAGGCTTTGGATGTCCATCATTTGGTGAACAGTAAGCAGGAACGTAAGAAGAGAGTCGAAGAGTTACTTGATTTAGTAGGCTTGAACCCGGACCATGCAACACGTTACCCTCATGAGTTCTCCGGCGGACAGCGTCAAAGAATCGGGATTGCCCGCGCCTTGGCGGTAAATCCGAAGCTGATTATCTGTGATGAGCCGATTTCGGCTTTGGACGTATCCATTCAGGCGCAAGTCGTAAACTTATTGCAAGATCTTCAGCGCAAAATGGGTTTAACGTACTTGTTCATTGCCCATGACTTGTCTATGGTTAAGCATATTTCCGACAGAGTAGCTGTAATGTACCTTGGGAAAATGGTTGAACTTGCAGAGAGTAATGAGCTGTATGACAATCCGTTGCACCCTTACACGAAAGCGCTGATGTCCGCCATTCCGATTCCGGATCCGGAAGTGGAAGCGAACCGTGACCGCATCGTGTTGAAAGGCGAACTACCGAGCCCGGTAAATCCGCCAAGCGGTTGTTATTTCCGCACACGCTGCCCGCTGGCTACGGAAGAATGCGCGAAGCGTGAGCCTGAGTTCCGCGAAGCACAGCCCGGCCACTTTGTGGCTTGTCATTACGCATAATAAACATATGAGCCGATACCTCCGGGTATCGGTTTTTTGTTGTTATTTGCGAATAATTCGGATGTGGGTATCGGAAACTTTCATTTTGACGAGAGGGGGAAGGCGGTGTACAATCAGTGGAGTGAGGTTACTTACTTATTTTCAGGACGGAGGCTGATCATGAGGTCAGAATCAGTATATTGGAAACGAAATCAGCCTTTAGCTGAGTCATACATACATGCATTCCGTGAAGTGCAACACCTTTATGAATATAATGTCCGCGATGATGCGGACTGGCGGGCAAGAGCTGAGTGGCTGGACGCCTCTGAAGGCATGGGAGTTCAAGGAAGGGCCACAGGGCAAGCTGGAGTTAAAGGCCAGGCCGTAGGGCGAGCCAGCGTTCATGAGCAGACCCTGGGGCGCGCTGATCGGGGTGCGGTGGCCGACGTCCTGGAGGCCTACAATCGCGCCAACGGCGCAGGCGATGAAGCACTCGCGAATATCGCGCGCTTGCGGGAGCGAGGTACGCTGACCGTCGTAGGAGGGCAGCAGGCCGGGCTTTTCACGGGACCGATGCTGGTTATCTACAAAGCGGTAACGATTATCCAGACAGCCCGGCGCGCAGCCACGGAGCTGGGCAGCCCAGTCGTCCCGGTGTTCTGGATCGCCGGTGAAGACCATGACTGGGACGAAGTGAATCACACCTTCGTCCGGGATTCGGCGTCGCAGATTCACAAGCTAAAGATCGAGCACCCCACGGGGGCGCGTACGGCCGTGAGCCGGCTTCACATCGACAGCGACGCCTGGGCGGCGGCGCTGCATGAGCTGTCCGTGCATCTGCCCGACACGGCGTTCAAGCCGGTCGTGCTCGGACAGCTGCGCGCATATGCTGAAGCGTCGGCGACGCTCAGCCAGTTTTTCGCGCGCGCGATGGCCGGCCTCTTCAAGGCCTACGGCCTGGTGCTGCTCGATTCGGACGATCCGAATCTGCGCGCGCTGGAATCGCCGATGTTCGCGCGGCTCATCGGCGCTAACGCGGCTTTAGCCGACGCCTTGCAGGCGGCTAAAGACCGCATCGAGGCGGCCGGCTTCGCTCCGGCCGCCGAGGTGGTCCCGGAAAACGCGAACCTGTTCGTTTTCCGGGACGGCGAGCGCGTCCTGCTGCAGCGGGACGGCGCGGACTTCACGGACAAGCGCGGCGCGTTCCGCTTGTCCGAAGCGGAGCTGCTCGCCGCAGCCGAGCGGGATCCGAGCACCTTGAGCAATAATGTCATGACGCGTCCGCTCATGCAGGATTATGTGCTCCCGGTGCTCGCCACCGTGCTCGGGCCTGGCGAGATCGCGTATTGGTCGCTCACGAAGGATGCGTTTCGCCGCTTCGGGATGCGCATGCCGCTGATTGTGCCGCGGCGCGAATATACCCTGGCGGAAAGCACACTTGCGAAGCATCAGACCAAGTTTGGCCTGAGCACGGAGGATGTGTTGTTCCGCCTGGAAGAGGCCAAGCAAGCTTGGCTATCCCGCCAGGATACGCTACAATTGAGTGAGCGTTTCGAAGAGGCTAAAGCGCAGTTTCGCGCTTTGTATGCGCCCATCCTGGAGTTAGTTGGATCCATTGACGGGGGAACAGCCGCTCTTTCCCTTACCAATCAACAGAAAATTCTGGATCAGATGGATTTTCTGGAGAACAGGGCGCAAGGAGCTTATCATGCGCAGTTCGATGCTCAGCTGCGGCAATGGGAGCGGCTGGCGCAGTCTTTCCTACCGATGGATAAGCCTCAGGAAAGAGTATACCTTGTGTATGATTTCATCAACCGATATGGCGAGGCATGGTTGCATGATTTGCTTTTGGAGGAAGAGGAACAGACATATGGTTTGCACAATATTTGGTACTTATAATACTTACTAACGGAGGAATTTGGGATGAGTGTGAAAGAAAACAGTATCGTGACCGATATGGCTCTCGCGCCGGAAGGACATTTGAAAATTGATTGGGTGAATGCCCACATGCCGGTGTTGAACCGTGTCCGTGAACAATTCGAGAAAGAACAGCCTTTCAAAGGCTTAAAAGTTGCCATTTCATTGCATTTGGAAGCGAAGACTGCTTATCTGGCCAAAGTCGTTCAAGCCGGCGGAGCGGAAGTGGTCATTACAGGAAGTAACCCGCTTTCCACGCAGGATGATGTGTGCGCCGCTTTGGTGGAAGACGGAATTACGGTGTTCGCCAAATACAATCCTTCGCCTGAAGAATATAAAGATCTGCTCATCAAAACGTTGGAAACGAAGCCCGATCTGATTATCGACGACGGAGGGGATCTCGTCACCATTCTTCATTCCGAACGCCAGGATTTGGCCGGACAAGTGCGCGGCGGAGCGGAAGAAACAACGACCGGCATTCTGCGCTTAAAGGCGCTGGAGAAGGAAGGACAGTTGAAATTCCCGATGGTTGCTGTGAACGATGCGTTCTGTAAGTATTTGTTTGATAACCGCTATGGCACGGGGCAATCCGTATGGGACGGCATTAACCGGACGACGAACCTGGTCGTAGCAGGCAAAACTGTGGTGGTTGTAGGCTATGGCTGGTGCGGTAAAGGCGTGGCTATGCGCGCCAAGGGTTTAGGGGCTCAGGTTGTCGTAACGGAAATCGACCCTATTAAAGCGGTGGAAGCCTATATGGACGGTTTCACGGTACTGCCTATGCTGGAAGCGGCCAAAGTCGGCGATTTCTTCGTGACCGTTACAGGAAACCGGGATGTAATCCGCGGCGAGCACTATAAAGTCATGAAGGACGGTGCGATTCTCTCCAATGCCGGACATTTCGATGTTGAAGTGAACAAGCCGGAGCTGGAGGAACAATCCGAATCCAAGCGTACCGTGCGACGTAACATCGAGGAGTATAAGCTCAAAGACGGCCGTAAAATTTATGTGCTGGCGGAAGGACGTCTGGTGAACCTGGCAGCAGGAGACGGACATCCGGCGGAAATTATGGATATGACGTTCGCGCTTCAGGCCATGTCGCTGAAATATGTGAATGACCAATATCAAGCGCTTGGGAAAACAGTCGTGAACGTCCCATATGAAACGGATCAACAAGTGGCGGCTTATAAGCTGGAATCCTTGGGTGTGTCCATCGACACCTTGACCCCGGAACAGAAATCGTATTTGGACTCCTGGACCGAACATTAATACCCTAATTGACAAAATGAGGCTTGCGGAATTCATCCGCAAGTCTTTTTATTTTAAAATTAATTTTGCCCGTTATCCCATTATGGCAACCTTTTACATTCGAGTGCGTCTAGTTAGTAAGATGCAGCTTCCAGATATAAACAAGGGGGAATAAATGAATATGAAGATGTTCAAACAAGGTTGCGTAATGATGCTATTGACGGGAATGCTGGCTATGTCGGCTTGCTCGGCCGCCGACAACAACTCGGGCGCAGATGCCAAAATGAATTCACTACAGCGAAGTAGCGATAATTCTGCTGCAATGGAAGGCGCGGCGGAATCTGCTCCTGCTGATAAGGCGATGGAACAAGATCAGAACTCTCAAGAATCAAAGGTCGAGTCCGACGCGGAAACGCCGATGTCCGCAGGTTCGTTAGGCAACGGAACGGCCGCTTCATCTCCCGTCTCATCGTCGGGCCAACCCGTATTGAACCAGAAATTGATTTATCGCGCCAATTTAACGATGGAAGTGAAAGATTACGCGAAAACCCAAAGCCAAATTCAGAACCTGATTCACCTGTCCGGCGGTTATTTAATTCAATTCACAGACAGCAAGACCAGCAATGAATTAGGCGGTAATTATAAAATTAAAGTACCAGCTCAAGGGTTCATGTCCTTCATCGGAGAGTTGGAGAAAATGAAGCCTGTGGAACTTCAACGGAGTATGCAAGGCACCGATGTGTCTGAAGAATACGTGGACCTGGAGTCCCGCTTAAAGGCGAAGCAAGTGGTTGAAGCCCGGTTACTCTCTTTCATGGAGAAGGCGCAGAAAGCCTCTGACTTAGTCGCTTTTTCCAAAGAGCTTGGCGGTGTGCAAGAGGAGATTGAACGGTTTAAAGGCCGGATGCGTTACCTCGATGAGAACGTGGCCTTCTCTACCATCGAATTACGTGTATACCAACCCGTAGTCCAAACGGCCGTCAAGGATCCTGAAGAGAAGGATGCGTTGTTCGCAAGAGCTGGAGCAGCGATGAAATCCAGCGGCGCCTTCCTGGTGGCTTTGTTTGAGGGGGTTGTAGTCCTGCTTGCGGGATTATTGCCATTATTGATCATATTGATTCCCGTTGGCGGTTTCATGTACTTTATGTACAACAAAAACAGACGCAACAAAGGAAGACCGACCGATTCAGACCCGGGGTCCTCTTAAATTTAACCCGAACAGAAAATCTTTTTTTGAAAATCTTGCTAATTAGCAGGATTTTCTTTTTTTTTATAGAATTATGATTCAAAGTGGTGAAAAGTGGGGTAAAGTGGAGACTTAGGGTGGAGGTGTGGTAGGATTATGTTCATGGGCGAATATCAACATACGATCGACGATAAAGGCCGCATGATCATTCCCGCCAAATTTCGCGAAGCCCTCGGTTCCGAATTCGTGGTAACCCGCGGATTAGACAACTGCTTATTCGTTTATCCGATGGAAGAATGGAAGGTGCTCGAGCAGAAGCTTAAAGCACTCCCGTTAATGAAATCGGATGCGCGCGCGTTCACCAGGTTTTTCTTTTCAGGCGCCACCGAATGCGAGCTGGACAAACAGGGAAGGGTAAACTTACCCAATACTCTGCGCGAGTACGGCAAGTTGGATAAGGATTGTGTCGTGCTGGGCGTGTCGAATCGTGTGGAAATATGGAGCAAAGAAGTGTGGGAGGACTATTTCAATCAGTCCGAAACTTCTTTCAATGAAATCGCCGAAAAGCTGGTCGATTTTAATTTTGATTTATAATCGGCTGAACGACGTAGGAGGACGAACAACTTGTTTCATCACATCACTGTACTTAAAGAAGAGGCCGTAGAAGGGCTAAAGATCAGACCGGATGGTATTTACGTGGACTGCACCCTTGGCGGCGCGGGTCACAGTGAACTCATTGCTTCTCAACTGAGCCCCGCCGGCACCCTGATTGCTTTTGACCAAGATGATAGTGCACTTACCAACGCGGCGGAACGGTTAGCGCCGTATATGGACCGGGTCAAGCTTGTAAAAACGAACTTTCGATACATAAAAGAAGCTCTGGCCGCATTACCGGAAGTTCCCAAAGCAGAGGGGATTCCTCAAGTGGACGGTATTCTGTTTGATATCGGGGTTTCCTCTCCGCAACTGGATGAGGCAGACCGGGGATTCAGCTATCATCAGGACGCTCCGCTGGATATGCGAATGGATCAATCCGCCGAACTGACGGCGCGAATGATCGCGAATGATTGGTCAGAGGAAGAAATCGCAAGGATCTTATTTCAATATGGCGAGGAGAAGTTTTCCAGGCGGATTGCCCGCAACATTGTGGATGCCCGCAAAACAACGCCTATAGAAACGACAGGGCAGTTAGCGGAATTAATTAAAGAGGGGATTCCCGCAGCAGCGCGCCGCACGGGAGGTCATCCCGCCAAACGCAGCTTTCAAGGATTCCGGATTGCCGTTAACGATGAATTGGGAGCCTTTGAAGATGCGCTGCGGGATGCCGTGACTTGTCTTGCTCCAGGTGGTCGTGTCTCTGTTATCACCTTTCATTCCCTTGAGGATCGGATCTGCAAACAGATCTTGGCCGGAATGCTGGAGAAGTGTACATGTCCTCCGGATTTTCCAATGTGCGTATGTCAAAGAAAAGGCATCGTGAAGCTGGTTAACCGGAAGCCGATTGTACCGAATGAAAGCGAATTAGAGGGGAATCAGAGATCGCGCTCCGCAAAGCTGCGAATTGCCGAGAAACTATAATCATGTACTAAATTCATATGAAGCATTTGAGGAAAGAGGGGGAAGTAAGAAATATGCCGGCATACATTCACGGGAACCTAGCTGTAAATCCGAATCCGAAACGCAAGAAAGCCACCCGGATTCGGGAAACGACCACTTTTGTTGTTCGCAAGAAAATATCAACACAGGAAAAGCTCCTGTACCTGTTCACGATCGTTGCTTGTGTATTGGTTGCGGGCGTCATTATTTTTCGATATGCTCAAATCTATGAAATGAACTTGCAATTGCAAACGGTAGAAAAAGAGATTAAAGTGCTGCAAACCGAGAACAGCAAGATGAAGTTGAAGCTGGAAGCGATGATGAATCCGGCAGAGTTGGAAAAGAGAGCATTGCAAGAAGGCTTCACGAAAGGACAGTCCGATTCGAAGGAATATGTTGTTCCGAACAAGAATACCGGTTCCGAAGGTGTGGCACTAACAGAATAAACGTGATGAGGGATTTCCTATGGCGAAGAAAAACCGAATGCGAACACTATTTATGGGGGGCGTAATCACCCTCCTTTTTACTTACATTTTAGTTCAAGTTTTTATGGTGCAAGTAGCCGATAATGCGTTCTGGTTGGCTAAAGCGGAGCAACAATGGGCAGCGAATAAATCCATTCTTCCTGTTCGGGGAGCGATTACGGATCGGAATGGCAAAGTACTTGCTAAAGACGGTGAGGCTTTTACGATTGCCGTTAACCCCGAGGTGATTAATCAACAGGGAACGGAAGATGAGATGGTTGCAGGCCTTCACAAAATTCTCGGGATTCCCGAAGAGAAGCTTAAAGCGAACGTAATCGCCAAAAATAAAGAAGGCAAGTTCTATAAATACAGAGCCTTGGGCAGAGACGGCCAAAAAGTAGACACGGATACCGCGGACAAGGTGCTCGCGTTTCGTGACGAGCTTCGTAAGTCGGTTGCCAAGGAACTTGGGAAGAAGAAGGTTAATAACGTCGGAATTATCCTTGAAGAGGACTCGAAGCGTTATTATCCTAAGGATGTAATGGCTTCACATGTACTGGGTTACCTAAACAAACAAGGCGAACCCGCAACCGGATTAGAAGCACTTTATAATAAGCAATTATCGGGCACAGCCGGTTCAATCGGATATGAGAAAGATCTGCTCGGCAGGCGTCTGCCGGATTCCAAAGTGGAATATAAAGCGGCAGTTGACGGCAAGAATGTAAAGCTTACATTGGATGAGAATATCCAGCATTACATAGAAGACGCGCTCAAGAAAGCCGATGATCAGTTTCATCCCAAGAGTATGACGGCGATCGCGGTGGATCCCAAGACGATGGAGATTTTGGGACTTGCCAATACACCTAATTATAACCCGAATGAATACTGGGATTTTAACGAAGAGTCGAAATCGAATCATGCCGTTGCTTCCATGTACGAACCGGGCTCCACGTTCAAGATTGTGACGTTGGCCGCCGCGGTCGAAGAAGGTTTGTTCGATCCGAACGGGACTTATATGTCAGGTTCCATTCGGATCCCAGGTGGAACTACCCGTGATATTAGACGTAACGGATGGGGAAAAATCACTTATCTGGAAGGTTTGAAACGTTCAAGTAACGTAGCTTTCGTTAAATTAGGATACGAGAAACTCGGTCCGGAAAAGTTTCTGGATTATATTCATAAGTTCGGTTTCGGTCAAAAGACCGGAGTCGATATTTCAGGCGAAACTTCGCGTCAGGTTAATTTTAATTCACGTACGGATGAAGCCACGGCAACCTATGGTCAGGGCGCCGTCCTGGTAACTCCGATGCAGCAGGTTGCGGCCGTGGCCGCAGTAGCTAACGGCGGAAAATTAATGCGGCCGCATATTGTGAAAGAAATCACCGACCCTGTAACAGGCAAGGTACTTCAGAAGTTCGAACCTAAAGAAACGGCGCAAGTCATCTCCCCTGAAACTTCGGCCAAAGTCAACGGGTATCTCGAACAGGTTGTGGCTGACAGGAAGATCGGCACAGGACGAAACGCCTTCATTGAAGGCTACCGAGTAGCGGGTAAGACAGGTACGGCTCAGAAGGTAATCGGTAAGGGTTATTCCGATGAGAAATATGTAGTTTCCTTTATCGGTTACGCTCCTGTGGAGGATCCAAAAATATTGGTGTATGTTCTTGTGGATGAACCAGACGTGCCTGCAGATCAAGGCGGCGGTTATGTGGCTGCTCCTATCTTTAAAGAGATCGTCTCTCAATCTTTGCGTTACATGCAAATTCCTTCCTCCACCAAAGGAAAGAATACATCCACCGTGGAAGAAATGGAGCCCGGGATCGCAGTGCCGAATGTGTTGGGCATGAATGTAGCCGATGCTAAAGCGGCTTTGAAAACAGGCAATATACGCTCTTTGACCCTTGGGAAAGGGAAGAAAGTATCCGAGCAGGTTCCTATAGCGAACGGTAAGATGGGATCAGGGCAGAAGATGTTTCTGCTTACGGAGCCGATAGATAAAGTCAAAGTGCCCGATTTATCAGGACAACCGATTCAAGATGTCGTACAGATTTGCTCCATGCTGGATATGGTGTGCGATGTGACCGGTGAAGGATATGTTTCCGCTCAGTCGGTTACAAGCGTGAACGGTAAACGTGTATTAAAGGTAGCCATGAAGCCGATGAGTGTAACGGAAGCCGCCAAAGCCTCGCAACAGGCGCAGGAACAGCCGAAGAGCGAAGCTAAGGCGGGCTGACAGGCTTGTTCTATCCCCTCCTTGTCCTGAATATTCATGTTATGAAACCGATTCGAGGGTTTCGGCATGGAGATTGAAGGAGGGGACTGTTCTTGCGGGTATCTAATGTTACGGTTCGCCGAAGGTTATTTACGGCGATTATCATCGTCACGGTGCTATTTGTTTCTCTCATGTTTCGATTAGGGTTTGTCCAAATATGGAGAGGCGCGGAGTTGTCGGCGAGGGCGGAAGATTCATGGCGCCGGGATATTCCTGTGCAGCCGAAACGCGGTCAAATCACGGATCGCAACGGCACACCGCTCACTTATAATATTTCTTCGCCTACCATTATGGCTATTCCCGTACAAGTGAAGGATAAGGAAAACACCGCGTTACAGTTATCTAAAGTTCTGAACATGTCCAAAGACACGATTGTCACATTGGTTTCCAAACGCGCAAGCAGTGTTAAAATTCAGCCCGGCGGCCGTAAAATTACGATGGAGAAAGCGGAAGAAATTCGCAATCTTAATCTGCCGGGCATTGTTGTGGCAGAAGACAATAAAAGGTATTACCCTTTTGGAGGACTAGCCTCGCATATTCTTGGCTTTACGGGAATTGACAATCAAGGATTGACAGGCACGGAGCTGACGTACAACAAATACTTAACCGGTATAGCTGGAAGTGTGGCTTACTTATCGACAGCGAACGGCAATCAGATGCCTGGTTCTTCGGATGAATATAAGGCTCCCAGAGACGGGATGAATCTGGAACTTACGATTGATAAGAATGTTCAATCGATTATGGAACGTGAACTGGATCAGGCGATGATCCAATATCAGGCCAAGCATGTCATTGCCATCGCCATGAACCCCAACACAGGTGAAATCTTGGGCATGGCGGGCAGACCTAATTATGAACCCGAGAAATTCCGCGAGTATTCCGCGGAAACTTATAACCGCAATTTACCCATATGGATGACCTATGAGCCCGGTTCCACTTTCAAGATTATCACGCTCTCAGCGGCCATAGAAGAAGGTAAAGTAGACTTGGAGCATGAGCACTTCTATGATAAGGGCGCCGTGGAGGTAGGAGGCGCGCGCCTGCGTTGCTGGAAACGCGGCGGACACGGCAGCCAGACGTTTACCGAAGTTGTGGAAAATTCCTGTAACCCCGGTTTTGTGGCTTTAGGACAAAGACTTGGCAAAGACAAGCTTTTTCAGTATATTAAAGACTTCGGCTTCGGAACCAAGACCGGAATCGACCTGATGGGCGAAGAAAACGGCATTATGTTCAAGCCTTCCCAGATCGGACCTGTCGAGCTTGCCACAACGGCTTTCGGACAAGGGGTTTCTGTAACGCCAATTCAGCAAATTGCCGCGATTTCCGCCGCTGTGAACGGCGGTAAGTTGTTTAAGCCCTTTGTTGCAAGGGCTTGGGTAAACCCGGAAACCGGTGAAACGGTTCAGGAGATGAAGCCTGAATTCGTGCGTCAGGTGATTTCTCCGGAGACTTCTAAAGTTGTAAGGGAAACTTTGGAAAGTGTTGTGGCGAAAGGTACTGGCCGTAACGCCTTTATCGACGGTTATCGCGTCGGCGGCAAGACGGGAACAGCCCAGAAGGTCATCAACGGCCGCTATTCCGCTGATGAGCATATCGTTTCCTTCATTGGATTCGCTCCTGCGGATAAACCTCAGGTTGTCGTGTATGTTGCGGTTGATGATCCGAAAGGTCTGCAGTTCGGGGGGTTAATCGCTGCCCCGATCGTGAAGAGCATCCTGGGAGATTCTTTGCGTTATATGGGTGTGAAGCCAAGTACGAACCAACTGGATAAAGTTTATCGATATGGCGAAATCCCGGTCATCAAAGTACCGGATTTAGTCGGGGCGACGGTAGAAGATATTTATGAAGATCTGAACCAGAACTTTCAGCTGGCCGCATCCGGGACAGGGAATATGGTAATCAGTCAAGCGCCTAAACCGGGCACAAGAGTTGAGCGTGGCTCAACGATCCGGATTTATCTCGGAGAAGATCCGGACAAAGAGCAACAAATCAAGAAGCCAAAGTGATTCTTAAGCTTCCATTTTGGTCTATAATAGCAGTAGCAGATAACTTATCGGAGGGATTTTTCGTGCAACTTAAAGAACTCGCTTCACTTGTGATGATATCGCAGGTGTCAGGTGATGAACAGGTTCAAATTACAGGCATACAGACCGACTCGCGCAAAGTACAACAAGGGGACTTGTTTATTTGCTTGCCGGGACATACGGTGAATGGTCATGACTATGCCGAGAAGGCGGTGGCGTCAGGCGCGGCAGCTTTAGTGATTCAGGAAGACATCAAGGACCTTAAAGTTCCTGTGGTGAAGGTTAAGGATACCCGGTTCGCGATGGCGGTGATGGCCGATCATTTCTACGGGCACCCCAGCAGTCGTCTCAAGTTGATCGGGGTAACGGGAACGAACGGCAAAACGACAACGACGTTCCTGATTGACCGCATCTTAGAGGATCAGGGGAAACGTACCGGATTAATCGGAACGATCAAGATGAAGATTGCGGATCAATTCTACGAAATGAGCGGAACAACCCCGGAAGCGTTACAGCTCCAACAACACCTGCATGAGATGGTCGAAGCGGATACGGATTATTGCATTATGGAAGTTTCTTCTCATGCCCTGGAGCAAGGACGGGTTAAAGGTTCCGATTTCAAAACGGCGATATTCACAAACCTGACGCAGGATCATTTGGATTATCACGGTACGATGCGGGAATATCTGGGCGCCAAAGGATTGTTCTTCTCCCGCTTGGGCAATACCTACTCAGGTAATGAGAACGAAAGACGTTATGCTGTGCTTAATGCGGACGACCAAGCATCTGAAACCTTTGCGAAGTTGACTTCAGCCGAAGTGATTACATATGCTATCGATTCACATGCGGATTTAAAGGCTTCCGACATCAGGATTACTTCCCGCGGCACAACTTTTAAGGTAAACACGCCGATCGGCGAATCGGAAATCGCGCTTCGTATGGTGGGTAAATTTAATGTATACAACGCGCTTGCCGCTATGTCCGCAGGACTCATTGAGGGAATTTCACTCGAAGATCTCAAAGCGAGTCTGGAGGCGGTCCAAGGGGTCGACGGACGTGTTGAAACCGTCGACGAAGGGCAGTCTTTCGCGGTGATCGTGGATTACGCGCACACGCCGGACGGCTTGGAGAATGTGTTAGCTACGGTAAAGGAATTCGCAGAAGGTAAAGTGTTATGCGTATTCGGCTGCGGAGGCGATCGGGACCGGACCAAACGGCCGTTGATGGGCAAGATTGCCGCCAAATACGCGGATCGCATTCTGGTGACCTCCGATAATCCGCGTTCCGAGAATCCGGATGCGATTCTGTTGGATATCGAAGCCGGATTAACAGAAGACGGCGTATCCAGGGAACGTTATGAGCTCATCGTGGATCGCAAGACCGCCATTGAGAAAGCCATAGAAATGGCAAGTCCGGATGATGTTGTACTGATTGCGGGCAAAGGGCATGAAACCTATCAAATTATGAACGGAGTCACCATTGACTTCGATGACAGACTGGTCGCCAAAGAAGCGTTAAGGGGTCGGGTTCAGTGATAAAAAGAACGTTTGCGCAAGTGGCTCAACTTTGTGAAGGTACTTTATCCGCGGGGGCGGAGCAAACCCCCGAACAAATGATCGAAGGAGTAACCACTGACTCTCGTCGTATTGCTCAGGGCAATTTGTTTATACCCATCCAAGGGGATACGTTCGACGGGCATGACTATGTGGCATCTGCGATCGCGCAAGGGGCTAGTTTAACTCTTTGGCAATCCGGCGACCGCCTTCCTCCTGAGGACATTCCATATATTCTCGTGAACGATACGTTGGCGGCTCTGCAGAAGCTCGCCTCCGGATACAGGGAACAATTGGGTGTGCGCGTAGTCGGTGTGACGGGCTCAAACGGCAAGACCACAACGAAGGATATGTTAGCTTCCATTTTGGCCACCACCTACAAAGTGCACAAAACGCAAGGGAATTTCAACAACCATATCGGGTTGCCATTAACGCTTCTTTCCATGGAAGAAGATACGGAGATGGCGGTATTGGAAATGGGGATGAGCGGATTTGGCGAGATCCAATTGCTATCCGATCTTGCTAAACCTGAAGCGGCGATTGTAACGAATATCGGAGAATCGCATCTGTTGCAGCTTGGAACAAGGAAAGGCATCGCTCAAGCCAAGCTGGAAATCATCAGCGGGATGAAGGCGGACGGCTTATTAGTCTATAACGGCGATGAGCCGTTGCTTGAAGAGGTTCTTACCGAGCTGCAGCCTTCCGGACAATTGCTTAAATTTCGTTTCGGCATGACCGAGTCCAATGATCTGTATCCCGTCGGTTTAATGATGGATTCGGTAGGAACACGCTTTACCCTGAATTTGCCCAACGCGTCTACGTTGTATATTCCCCTGTTAGGCATTCACAACGTAATCAATGCACTTTCTGCCATCGCGGTATCGAAATTCATGGGCGTGTCCGAAGCGGATATTGCCCGCGGCCTAAAAGATGTAAAGCTTACCGGCATGCGTATTGAAGTCATGAAAGGCGTAACGGGATTAACGGTACTGAACGATGCCTACAACGCCAGCCCGACTTCGGTCTTGGCAGCCATTCGATTGCTCGAGGATTTAAATACCTACCGGAAAAAAATAATCGTCCTGGGCGACATGCTCGAATTGGGTGAGGATGAAATTCAATTCCACCGGGAAATCGGCAAAAGCTTGACTCCGGCCGGCGTGGACTATGTGTACACCTTCGGTAAGCTTGCCCAGTTTATAGCGGAGGAAGCAACCCACACTTTCGAGCAAGGGCGCGTGAAATCTTTTGCCACGAAAGAAGATATGGTCAGAGAGATTTCAACGATCGTCTCGCCTGCGGAAGACGTTGTACTGGTCAAAGGTTCGCGGGGAATGAAACTGGAAGATGTGGTAAACGGTCTGCTTTCGATGCCGTTATAACTGCTTTTGTTGTCATATGTAGGGGGTTAAATCGTGGATTTTAAATTAATTTTGTTAACGATGGGCGTGGCGTTCGTGCTTTCCGTCATTATCGGACCATTGTTCATTCCGCTGCTGCGCAGGCTGAAATTCGGTCAGCAGATCCGGACAGAGGGACCGCAAGGTCATCTGAAAAAAGCAGGAACGCCTACAATGGGCGGGATTATTATCTTGGTGGCGCTGACGCTGGCTTTCTTCCGGTTTTCGGATCAGAACGCTGATTTTTATATCCTGCTCGTCGCCTGCCTTGGTTACGGACTTATCGGATTTTTAGATGATTATATCAAGATTGTGGCTAAGAGATCGTTGGGCTTAACGGCCAAACAGAAGTTGTTCGGACAGCTTTTCTTCGCTCTGGTTGTATGTTATCTCCTGTTTTCCAGCGGTCACAGTACGGTATTGGCCTTTCCGGGTTTACATTATTCACTGGATTTGGGCTGGGTCTACTATCCGTTTGTGATCTTTACGATGCTCGCCATGTCGAACGCGGTTAATTTCACCGACGGTTTGGACGGCTTGCTGGCAGGTACCAGCGCCATCGCTTTCGGAGCTTTTGCGGTCATAGCGATGATGCATACCGAATGGGAAGCCGGCATTTTTTCCGCGGCTATGATCGGGGCGGTTCTGGGATTTCTGGTATTCAACGCGCACCCGGCCAAAGTGTTTATGGGAGACACCGGTTCCCTGGGGATTGGCGGCGGACTTGCGGCGGTTGCTTTTATCACGAAGACGGAATTGTTACTGTTAATCGTGGGCGGCGTATTCGTCATCGAAGTGTTGTCCGTTATCATTCAAGTGGTATCTTTCAAAACCCGCGGTAAGCGTGTGTTCAAAATGAGTCCGATCCATCATCATTTCGAGCTGGTCGGCTGGTCGGAGTGGAGAGTGGTCATTACTTTCTGGTCGGTCGGTCTCGTGCTGGCTTGCTTGGGACTTTACATCAATGAGGGGTTGAACTAATGAAGCATCCGTCGCACTACGCCCGTCAACACATTATCGTATTAGGTATGGCCAAATCGGGAAGCGCGGTGGCCAAAGTATTTCACGCTCTGGGCGCTTCCGTCACGGTAAATGATATGAAAGACCGCGGCTTATGTCCCGAGGCTGATGAATTGTCGGCTTTGGGTATTTCTGTTCTATGCGGCGGTCATCCGGATGATCTTGTTCACGAAGGCGTGGCGCTTGTGGTCAAGAACCCGGGCATTCCTTACACGGCTCCGCCGATTGTCAGAGCGCTTGAGCTTGGCATTGAAGTGGTGACAGAGGTTGAGGTGGCTTACCATGTATGTCCGGCGCCGATGATTGGCATTACCGGCTCGAACGGCAAGACGACAACGACGACCTGGATCGGCAGGATGCTGGATCGCGCGGGACTTCGTCCGATTGTCGCCGGGAATATCGGAAGGGCTCTTACCGATGCGGCCATAGAAGCGGACGAGGATAACTGGATGGTTGTCGAGCTAAGCTCTTTCCAACTGAAGGGCACAGACGCGTTTCGTCCCAGAATAGCCTGCTTGCTAAACTTAGCGGAAACGCATCTGGACTACCATGGCACGATGGACGATTACATCGCTTCGAAGGCGAAGCTGTTCGCGAACCAGACGGCGGAGGATACCGCCGTGCTGAACTGGGACGACGCGGTATGCCGCTCGCTTGTCCCTGGCCTGCAGGCGCGCTTGCTGCCGTTCTCGGCGCGCGAGACCCTTACGCGCGGCGTCTACCTGGATCCGCCGCTGAAACCCGGCGAAGCGCTCGGCGAGCGGCGCATCGTTTACGCGGAAGGCACCGGGGCGGTGCGCGAGATCTTGCGTACGCAAGATCTCGGCATTCCCGGCACCTTCAACGCGGAGAACGCGTTGGCGGCGGCGGCGGTAGCCATTGCCGCGGGCGCGCCGCTGACCGCGATCGCCGAGGAGCTCTCGGCGTTTCGCGGGGTAGAGCATCGCCTGGAGTTTGTTGCGAAGGTTGACGGCGTCACCTTCTACAACAACTCTAAGGCGACGAACGCGACCGCCACGATCTCGGCGGTCGAATCGCTCGATCAGCCGATTGTGCTGATCGCGGGGGGGCTGGATCGCGGCTCCGACTATGCGGAGCTGCTCCCGGTGTTTGAGCGCCGGGTGAAGGCGCTCGTTGCGCTCGGGGAGACGCGAGGGAAATTGCTCGGCGTCGCGCGTCAGGCAGGAATCAGATTTACGGATTCCGTCGATACTGGGGAGGATGCAGCCGCTATACTTGATGCAGCCGTTCGCAGAGCGGCGGCGTTCGCGGAGCCCGGCGACATTGTCCTGTTATCGCCCGCTTGCGCGAGCTGGGACATGTTCGCCTCCTATGAGGAACGCGGAAGCATTTTTAAAAAATCGGTGCATAGTCTTTAATAGGGTGTAATACAAGCCCTACATCGATGATGAAGAGGTGCTTTCGTACATGGTCAAATCTCGCTCCGCTCCGGATCTGTGGATATTGTTATCGACTTTGGCGATTCTCGGGATCGGGGTTGTCATGGTTTATAGCGCCAGCAGTGTGCTTTCCTTTCATGATTTCGGAGATTCATTCTATTACTTGAAACGCCAGGCCTTTTTCGCGGGGTTGGGCATTGTGGCCATGTATTTTACGATGAATACGGACTACTGGACATGGAAGAAAGCGGCCAAGATCGGGCTGATCAGTTGCTTCGCGTTATTGGTACTGGTATTGATTCCGGGTGTGGGTGTTGTGCGCGGCGGGGCGAGAAGCTGGCTCGGCATATCTTCGTTCGGTATTCAGCCTTCGGAATTTATGAAACTGGCGATGATTATCTTTCTGTCCAAATTGCTGTCTGAACACCAATCAACGATTACCCGGTTTAGACAAGGCCTGATGCCTCCGCTGCTTCTTATGGGACTGGCCTTCGGCCTGATCATGCTGCAGCCGGATTTGGGTACAGGCGTTGTGATGATGGGTGCTTCGTTGCTGGTCATCTACGTAGCGGGTGCCAGAATGATGCATTTGGCTTCCTTGGCATTAGTCGGTCTCGCCGGTTTCGTTGGATTAATACTGGCGGCTCCTTACCGTTTAGCGCGTATTACGGCCTTCCTGGATCCATGGCAGGATCCCCTCGGCGCGGGTTATCAGTCGATTCAATCGCTGTATGCCGTCGGTCCCGGCGGACTGGTCGGTTTAGGTTTGGGTATGAGCCGTCAGAAATACAGTTATTTGCCGGAACCGCAAACAGACTTTATCTTCTCCATCATTGCTGAAGAACTTGGTTTTATAGGCGGAGTCACCGTATTGATTTTATTTCTCATATTAGTTTGGCGCGGTATGCGTACAGCCATTACGGCGCCGGATACTTTCGGCAGTCTGCTGGCGGTCGGCATTGTCGGCATGATCGCGATTCAAGTCATTATCAACATCGGTGTAGTCATAGGCATGTTTCCGGTGACGGGAATCACTTTGCCGTTGGTGAGTTACGGGGGATCCTCGCTTACACTGATGTTAACCTGTATAGGCATATTGCTGAACATATCCCGATATTCGAGGTGAAGAGAAATGCGTGTCGTCTTAAGCGGCGGCGGAACAGGCGGACACATTTATCCCGCTGTAGCCATCGCCAGACAGTGTATGGAAGAACAACCCGATTCGCAATTTCTGTATATTGGGACATCCAAAGGATTGGAGAAAGATATCATTCCTAAAGAAGGCTTCCCGTTTGAAGCCATCGAGATTACAGGCTTCCGTCGCAAGCTTTCCATGGAAAATGTGAAGACCGTTATGCGGTTTTTCAAAGGAGTAACACGCTCCAAGGAGCTGTTGAAGCAGTTTAAACCCGACATCGTGATCGGAACGGGAGGTTATGTTTGCGGACCTGTCGTTTACGCCGCAACGAAGCTGGGTATCCCTACGCTGATTCACGAGCAGAATGTAATACCTGGACTGACCAATAAATTTCTTAGCCGATACGTGTCCTCCGTCGCGGTTAGCTTCAAAGGATCCGAGAGTAATTTTTCTTCAGCCAGGCATGTTCTTTACACCGGTAACCCCCGGGCAACCGTTGTTGCCAGCGCGAACGCGCAGCGGGGGTTTGCTACGTTAGGGCTGCCTGCAGGGACGCCCGTTGTGGTCATCGTAGGGGGCAGTCGCGGAGCGAAAGCGATTAATGAAGCGTTTAACCAAATGCTGCCGGACCTTAACCGTTTTAAAGGCACTCATTTTGTTTATATCACGGGAGAAGCCCATTATGAATCAGCCATCGCTCACATGAAACAAAGCCTGGGTACTTTGCCGTCGAATCTTCATGTGCTTCCGTTCGTTTACAATATGCCGGAAGTTCTGGCGGCAACGAAATGTATTGTCAGCCGGGCGGGAGCTTCATTTCTTGCGGAGATCACCTCACTTGGTATTCCGTCCATATTGATTCCGTCGCCCCATGTGACGAACAATCATCAGGAGGCCAATGCCCGTTGGATGGTTAAAGAGAATGCGGCTGAACTGATATTGGAAAAGGACCTAAACGGTCAATCCTTACTTAAAGCCATAGCTGAAATCATAGATGATCCTGTTCAGGAAGACCGGATGTCACAGGCTTCCAGACGGTTGGGCCAACCGGATTCGGCGCAGCTTATTTTGAACGAAATGAAACGTCTTGTACGCGCGTAAATGTTTATCAACCTACATCTGGGCGATTGTCACACTCGGGAAGAATGTTACATAAACTATCCCATATTCGTGACAGTCACCCAGATGGAAACAAGGGTATGAAATGGCGGTGCCGCCATCCCTTGATGTTCTATGAAGGAGGTTCGTCCCAATGCAGCAGGCCATATCTGAATTGAAAGCCGCGAACACAGGAGATGTACTACTAAACAAATCACTAGCAGAATACACCACATGGAAAATTGGCGGTCCGGCGGATATCTTGTTGATTCCCCATAATAAACAGCAGCTTGTTGAAGCGGTGAGTATTCTTCATCGTCACGGCATCCCGTGGACGACGATCGGCAGAGGCTCTAATATGCTCGTTTCCGATAAAGGCATACGCGGCGTTGTAATCAAGCTGGGCGAAGGCATGGATCAGGTGCGCTTCGAAGGGAATCTCGTATACGCGGGCGCTTCTTATTCCTTCATCAAAATGTCGATCATGGCTGGAAAGCAGGGTTTGACCGGCTTGGAATTCGCAGGGGGGATTCCGGGCACTGTAGGCGGGGCTGTGTATATGAACGCAGGAGCTCACGGGTCTGACGTGTCACGCATTCTGAAAACAGCTGAAGTCTTGCTGGAGACAGGCGAATTGGTAAAGTGGAACGCAGAAGATTTTAAATTTGATTATCGTCATTCCTTACTGCATGAGCAGCGGGGTCTCGTCACGGAAGCCGTGTTCGAATTAAGTCCGGGGGATCGCAAGGAGATTGCGGCCGCGATGGCGACTTACAAGGACCGAAGGCTCAGAACACAACCTTTGCAATTGGCTTGCGCGGGCAGTGTGTTTCGTAATCCGCCGGGCACTCATGCCGCGAAGCTCATCGAAGAAGCGGGACTCAAAGGACTTCGCGTAGGCGATGCGGAGGTTTCCACATTGCATGCCAATTTCATTGTCAACACCGGGCAAGCGACGGCAAGTAGCGTTCTCACCCTAATGGAACAAGTAAAAACCGCAATTAAGGAAAAGTACGGTGTGGAACTCGTTCCCGAGGTTTTATTTGTGGGTGAGCGGTAAATCGGAGGTGAGCTATTTGGAGAAACTGGTGATTGAAGGCGGGAAACCACTCTCAGGATCCATTCGCATTCACGGAGCCAAAAACGCCGCGTTACCCATTCTGGCAGCAAGCGTGATGGTAGAAGGAACGCATGTCATTGAGAATGTTCCCGACCTGCTCGATATTCAGACTATGCTGAGCATTCTAAGAAGGCTGGGCTGTCAGGCGGAGCACCGGCAGCAGATCGTTACGCTAGACACTTCCAAAGTTAGCACATCGCACATTCCCGAGGATTTAATGGGGCAGATGAGATCCTCTATCTTTCTGATGGGTCCGTTGCTTGCAAGATTTGGCGAAGTCCAAATCTATCAACCCGGCGGTTGTGCGATCGGTGAGAGGAAGATCGATCTTCATCTCAAAGGGCTTGAGGCGCTTGGCGCTGAAATCACTTACGAAGAAAGTCGGTTAATCTGCAGCGCGGCGCGGCTTACGGGCACCGATATACACTTGGATTTTCCGAGTGTCGGAGCGACAGAGAACATTATGATGGCGGCTGTGAAAGCGCACGGTATTACAACGATTACCAATGCTGCAAGGGAACCGGAGATACAGGACTTACAAAATTTCCTGAATCGGATGGGGGCGCGGATCATCGGCGCGGGAACGGACACAATCACAATCGAAGGGGTAACCCGACTGAGTCCTTGCAAATACCGCGTCATTCCGGATCGAATTGTAGCAGGAACCTTGTTAGTGGCGGCTGCGGCTACACGGGGAACCATCACACTGCAGCATGTCAATCCGAGTCACTTGACATCCGCTATGCATGTATTGAAGCGCGCAGGTGTTCAGATTACCTCGGAAGGTGATATAATAACCGTAAGCGGGCATTCCCGGCCGAGAGCCGTTGAACGCATTGTGACCTCGCCGTTTCCTGCGTTTCCTACGGATTTGCAATCTCAGGTCATGGTCTTGTTATGTCTTGCGGACGGCATTTCCATCATGAAAGAGACGATATTCGAAGGACGTTTCAAACACGTGGATGAATTGTCCCGAATGGGTGCGGATATCTCAGTAGATCTGGGTTCAGCCTTTATCCGCGGGGTTCCTAGGCTATACGGAGCCACTGTTGAAGCTACCGACCTACGCGCCGGCGCTGCCTTGGTCATTGCGGGTCTTGCGGCAACCGGGGTTACCGTTGTGGAGCAGATCCATCATATTGATCGCGGATATGACCGCATTGAACGAATCTTTCAACATCTAGGCGCTAATATTGAACGCACGTCCACGGCTAAGCAGCCGCTGTTACAACGTTCCAACCATTCCTAATTGAATAGGTTACAAGTAAATCAGCCGCATTTCCCCTCTTTCCTGATCGAAGAGGGGATTCCGGCATTATTGCGCTAAGATTCATTCATGAAGAAGGTGTAAGAGCTTGTCGAACATTTCTCAAATGCCTGTACTCCGAGAACAGAAGGTGCGTCGGCGGGGCAATCGTAAATTGCTGTTATTGCTGTTGTTTCTCTTTGTCGTGTTGCTGGCCATTTTGTTTTTTCGTTCTTCCTTCAGTAAGGTCCAAACGATAGAGATGAAGGGGAACCGATATTTAACGCCGGATGAGATCAGCAAGGCTCTGAATGTACAGGTTGGGGATCAATTTTTTGGGACAAGCGCTGCCGAGATGGATCGCAGGGTCAGCCAATTGTTGCCAATCGAAGAAGTTCTGATTCACAAGAGGTTTCCCGGGTATATTCTAATAGAGATCCGGGAACAGCAGACCGTCGCGTTTCAACTTTCTCCGAAAGAGGGTACAATAAAGGCCCTGTTATCCGGAGGCAACGCTGTTATTCCCAAGGCGAAGAACATTACATTAGACAAACCGGTTCTGACAGGATGGGAGAATCGGGATGCGCTGTTCAAGAAACTGTGCAATACGCTTGCAACCATACCTGAGGGACTGCTGGCGGACATTTCGGAGATCAAGCCTGATCCGTCCAATGCATACCCTGACCGCATCAAGCTTTACACTCGTTCCAAGTTTGAAGTGTCCACAACGATTGCTTATCTGCCCGAGAAGGCGGAATATATGAATGCTGTCATCGACGGGCAGGAGCCGGGCAAGATTACGATGCTCGAAGCCGATTTCTATACGCCATATGTAAAGAAGCAGGAAGCGGTGACCGATTCTTCCCAGATAGAGGCTACTCAATAGATGGGAATAATGGTAGTATGATAGAGTTATTGGTGTTTGTGGAATCAGGTGGGATGGGTTATTATCGTTTTTTTTGTACGGGATTTAAGTGGAGGAGTTTATCTTTCACAGCATGTCCAAAAATTTTGTAGAAAAAAAGAGGGAATAAACCAACCGTGTTGAATATGTACAAAAGTCTTTGTGTTTTTTTACCCTTTTTATTGATGAAACAGGAGGTGCCAAGGATTGAGCAGCAATGACATCATTGTTAGTTTGGACATCGGTACATCCAAAGTACGTGCTATTATTGGTGAAATAAGTAATGGAACCATTAATATTATTGGAGTTGGATCGGCCGACTCGGAAGGCATTCGTAAGGGTGCAATTGTTGATATTGATCAGACCGTGCAATCCATTCGCAATGCGATTGATCATGCGGAGCGGATGGTTGGCATTCAAATATCCGAAGTGGCAGTAGGCATTTCCGGCAATCATATCGCGCTTCAATCCAGTCACGGCGTAGTCGCGGTATCGAATGAAGACCGGGAAATCGGCGACGAGGACATCGACAGGGTCATCCAGGCGGCGCGAGTTATCGCATTGCCCCCCGAGCGTGAAATTATCGGGATTGTACCCAAGCAATATGTCGTTGACGGATTGGAAGGAATTCATGATCCGCGAGGCATGATTGGGGTCAGACTTGAAGTAGAAGCAACGATTATCACCGGTGCCAAGACGGCAATACATAATTTGCTCCGTTGTGTGGAGAAAGCTGGACTGAAAGTAACCGGTCTGATTCTCATGTCCCTTGCCTCCGGACAGCTATGCTTGTCCAGAGACGAGAAAACGATGGGTACCGTATTGGTGGACATCGGTGCGGGAGCAACCACGATCGCTGTGTTTGAACAAGGCAGCTTGGTTGCGACATCCACATTGCCGATTGGCGGGGAATACATTACGAACGACATTTCGATAGGCTTGCGGACGCACACGGAATATGCTGAGAAGATTAAGCTGAAATACGGTTGTGCCGTTATTGCTGACGCGGCAGCGGATCAATTGTTTAAAGTAAACCGTCTGGGCAGTAATGTGGACAAGGAATTCTCACAAGTAGACCTGTCCAATATTATTGAACCACGCGTTCAAGAAATATTCGAATTGATTCGTGAGGAAGTCAAGCGTCTCGGATACGACGAAACGGCTGGAGGCTATGTGCTGACAGGCGGTACCGTGTCGATGCCGGGTATGCTTACGATCGCTCAGGAAGAGCTGGCCACATCCGTGCGCATTGCTGTGCCTGATTTTATTGGCGTACGCGATCCTGCTTTTACAAGCGGTGTTGGAATCATACACTTTGTGGTAAGGTTTATGAGAGCCAAGGGTTCCGCCTCGACACCGAAGAAAGTCTCGAACAACCGGAGTGCCACGGCTGTTAAGACTAAGCCTGGCTTAATGGAACGAATGAAGAATTACTTTAGCGAATTTATATAAGGGCAAATTGCTGACGTGCACGAATGCTGAGTTAGGGGGAAAATGAACCATATGCTGGAATTTGATTTCGAATTAGACCAATTGGCTCAGATAAAGGTGATCGGGGTTGGCGGCGGCGGCAGCAATGCCGTGAACCGCATGATTGAGAACGGTGTGAAGGGCGTTGAATTTATCACCGTGAATACCGATGCGCAAGCATTACATCTTGCGAAATCGGAGCATAAACTGCAACTTGGGGATAAGCTGACGCGCGGTTTAGGTGCCGGCGCCAATCCGGAAGTGGGTAAGAAAGCCGCGGAAGAATCCAAGGATAATATTATG
Source organism: Paenibacillus swuensis (assembly GCF_001644605.1). Taxonomy (NCBI): domain Bacteria; kingdom Bacillati; phylum Bacillota; class Bacilli; order Caryophanales; family Paenibacillaceae; genus Paenibacillus; species Paenibacillus swuensis. Next base: position 3,421,561 of record NZ_CP011388.1, read on the forward strand.
AACACGCTTCGCGGCGCGGATATGGTATTCGTAACTGCGGGTATGGGCGGGGGCACAGGTACAGGGGCAGCCCCTGTCATTGCTGAGATCGCCAAAGAATGTGGCGCATTGACCGTAGGTGTCGTTACTCGTCCGTTTACGTTTGAAGGCCGCAAACGCGCATCCCAAGCGGAGCAAGGGATTGAAGCGCTTAAAGAGAAAGTGGACACGTTAATTGTTATTCCGAATGACAGACTCCTGGAAATCGTGGACAAGAAGACGCCGATGCTGGAAGCTTTCCGCGAAGCGGACAACGTTCTGCGCCAAGCCGTACAAGGCATATCGGATCTGATTGCGGTTCCGGGTTTGATCAACCTTGACTTTGCCGATGTAAAGACCATTATGACAGAACGTGGTTCCGCTTTAATGGGTATCGGACAAGCCAACGGGGAGAACCGCGCGGCAGAGGCGGCAAAGAAAGCGATTATGAGTCCGTTGCTTGAAACTTCGATCGACGGAGCGCGCGGTGTCATCATGAATATTACAGGCGGCGCGAACCTTAGCTTGTATGAAGTGAATGAAGCTGCCGAAATCGTCATCTCCGCATCCGACCCGGATGTGAACATGATATTCGGCGCGATCATTGATGACAACATGAAGGAAGATATTAAAGTTACGGTCATTGCGACCGGATTTGAACATAAGCCTTATACGAGCATTCACCGTAAACCCAATGTTGTCCAAGGTTCACAACAACAGCCGCAGGCTGAGAATGAAGAAGCCAGAACGGCAGTACCGGGTGCCAAACCATCCTACAACAGCAGTAATCCTTCCATCTCTCAAGATCAATTGGATATCCCTACATTTTTGCGTAACCGCAGAAATACAGACCGAACTTAATTAAAGTCGAACGACCTCATGAAGAGTGACACTCTTTGTGAGGTTTTTTTTGTTCCTCGTTATTCCTTCCTCATTCGACAAAAAAACTCTAGCCGAGACGTCATGTTTAGACAGACTTTGGAATATGCTTTCGATATACTAGGCTCATAGGTTAGAGATAGGAATACAGGTTGAAGGATCACGCAGAAATGGTAGGGTGATGGAAGCAGTGGTTGTATATGCGGACCTTATTTTTCTGTTCAACCTCCTCTTGGACGCATTCCTCTTGTGGGCCACCGCCAGAACCCGTCTGCTGAAACCTAAAGGATGGAGAATCGCCTTAGCCTCCGGTTTGGGTGCTTCCTATGTAGTCTTGATGTTTGTTCCCATGCTTTCCTTCCTGTTTACGTTTATTGCGAAAATGGTTATGTCCGTGTTGATGTTGTTGATCGCCTTTGGTTATGGCGGAGCCAAGCGTTTCTGGCGTAATTTGGGGGCGTTCTATTGTATTAATTTTGCGGCTGCGGGCGGGATCTTAGGCGCTCACTATTTATTGCAGCAATCCAGTGAAGTAATGAACGGTATCATCATAACCCAAACCGGATTATCCTTCGAAATTCGGGAGCTTGGTGCTCTGTTTATCATTGTGTTCCTCATGATCTCCGTCGTATTGTACCGTGTTGTGTTTTCCGGTAAACGCAGACAGGATAACGTCGCGCAACACTTGGCCGAGGTAACGGTCACGATGGAGGAACATGAATTCGTATGCACGGGTTTAATTGATACAGGCAATCATCTTTACGATCCGTTAACACGAACACCTGTCATGATTATGGAGGCGGCGGCATGGGCGGATTTTCTTCCTGCCGGTTGGATTAAGCGGATACAGAACGCGGAACTGGATGAAATCATTAACGCCATCGGAAAGGACGAGTTTCGATATCAGGACCGGCTGCGATTGGTGCCCTACCGGGGCGTGAATAGCGGAACACAGTTTATGCTCGCACTTAAGCCTGATAAGGTAGTCATCCGCACAGACAAGCACGTTACGGAGGCCGTGAAGGTACTGATCGGACTTGATGGAGGTCAATTATCTTCGGATGGTGCCTACAAGGCTATTATTCATCCAGCCCTGATGGAGCCTGTGGCTCTGTAATACATACCCTACTTCGATATAGGAGGAATTGACGATGTTCACAAAGTTGAAAATGCGGCTTACGGTATGGTATTACCGAATCATGGTGAGACTCGGTTTGAAGTCCGATGAAGTTTATTATATCGGGGGAAGTGAAGCGTTACCGCCTCCGTTAACGCGTGAGGAAGAAGAATATCTGCTCGGGAAGCTCACAACGGGAGATGCCGCGATCCGGGCGATGCTCATTGAACGCAATCTGCGATTAGTTGTATACATTGCGCGTAAATTTGAGAACACGGGTATTAATATCGAGGATTTGGTTTCAATTGGCGCGATCGGTCTCATCAAGGCCGTAAATACATTTGATCCGGAAAAGAAGATTAAACTCGCCACCTATGCATCCCGGTGCATTGAGAATGAGATCTTGATGTATTTACGCCGTAACAGCAAAATCAGAACCGAGGTATCCTTCGATGAGCCTTTGAACATCGATTGGGACGGAAATGAGCTCTTGTTATCCGATGTGCTGGGTACCGAGAATGATACGATATATCGTAATATCGAAGAACAAGTGGATCGTAAATTGCTTCATAAGGCTTTGGATAAACTGTCGGATCGGGAACGGATTATTATGGAGCTGCGATTCGGATTAACCGACGGAGAAGAAAAAACACAGAAAGATGTTGCGGATCTGCTGGGAATATCCCAGTCCTATATATCACGCCTGGAAAAGCGAATTATAAAGCGGCTTCGCAAAGAATTTAACAAAATGGTTTGACGAATACATATCCCAACTTGAAGCCCAATATACCCTGTCGACAGGGTTAATTTTTGGAATAAAAAAACCGCCCTCGGGGATAATTAACATTAATGTTTCTCCTTGGGAGGTAGTCACGTTGACCCGAAACAAAGTTGAGATTTGCGGCGTGGATACCGCGAAATTGCCGGTGCTTAATAATACCGAAATGCGCGAGCTATTTGTCAGCCTGCAAACCAAGAATGAGCGAGCATCAAGAGAGAAATTAGTCAACGGGAACCTGCGCTTGGTTCTCAGCGTGATTCAACGGTTTAATAACCGGGGCGAGTTTGTCGACGACCTGTTTCAAGTCGGATGCATCGGCTTAATGAAGGCCATTGATAATTTCGATTTAGGGCAGAATGTAAAGTTTTCCACTTATGCGGTTCCGATGATTATCGGTGAGATTCGGCGATATCTGAGGGACAACAATCCGATTCGTGTATCCCGATCTTTGCGGGATATTGCTTACAAAGCTTTGCAAGTACGCGACAGTCTGACGAACATGAATGCCAGGGAACCGACGATCTTCGAAATTTCAGAAGCGTTAGGCGTGCCTAAAGAAGACGTGGTTTTCGCGTTGGATGCCATCCAAGACCCTGTTTCCTTGTTCGAGCCGATTTACCATGACGGCGGTGATCCCATCTATGTCATGGATCAAATCAGTGATGACCGGAACAAGGATGTTTCCTGGATTGAGGAGATCGCTTTACGCGAGGCGATGCGCAAGTTAAATGACCGGGAGAAGATGATTCTATCCATGCGTTTCTTTGAAGGGAAGACCCAAATGGAAGTAGCCGATGAAATCGGTATTTCTCAGGCGCAAGTATCCCGGTTGGAGAAATCCGCCATATCACAAATGCAAAAGCATGTGAAAAGCTAAAAAAAAACGGGCTTTCCTAGAAACCGGCTATGCCGGAATAGGAAAGCCCTTTGTTCTTAAGGTGATGTTCTACCGTATAAGCTTGTGAAACTGCATCGAAATTTTGCGAACCAATTGGATTAATACCTCTTGTTCATGCTCGGTCAAAGTGTTTAATAATTCTGTTAAATACTCCTCTCGGGTTGCATTGATTTGCCGCAGCACGTGTTCCCCTTCCTCAGTAAGAAACAATCTTACACTGCGTCGGTCCAATTCGCTGCGCTTACGAACAATCAAACCATCCGTTTCAAGCTGATTGAGAAGAATCGTTGTGGCGCCTGAAGATAATCGCAATTTCTTGGAAACATCCACAACCAGACAGGGATCATTAAGGATTATCGTTTTGAGCATTAAATATTTGGTCTTCGTCATATTATATTGATATCCGGAATGATGTTTATCAAGCAACTTATTTTTGTAAGCAAAAACAACATCCGTAAACTCATTTAAAATTTCAAACTTGACATTGCCTAAGCTCTCAGCAGACATACGATAAATCCTCCTTTATTCATGATTCTATTATATCATACGGGCCCGATTTATTGACAAAGAATGTTAAAAAGTAGTAAATCCTAACCATGTTTGAACATGGTAGAGGAAGCGCTGCAGAGGCAGCATGTCATCCCGGTAAGCTGAACGATCTAACGTATATTCCGCCCCCTTGTTCATCCACAGTTTATCAAAGTACTTCGTAACATCATTCATCAGGGGACTTTCATTAGACGCCGTAATCATCACATTTGTTTCCAGATTGAGATCATCCAAATTTCGGGTGGTAAAATTGGCCGAGCCGTTGTGCAGTGTGGTTTGCTTTGGACCTTGTACAATCATCATCTTGGTATGAAATTGCTCTTCGCTGGTATTATACCAACGGATATCAATTTTGCCGTCCGTCTTCTTGTGCAACTCTTCGGCTACCGGCCGATTGGGTAACCCGATCTTATCCCGGCCAAACGCGTTCTCATTGGGGTCCAAGATCAGTTGAACTTTAACTCCTCGATTCGCGGCCTGTACCAAAGCATCCAACACATTAGGGTCTGCCAGATAAAACATGGCCATTCGGATGGAATCATCACGGTCAGCTTCACGAATTGAGGTCAGCACATATTTGTAGATTTTTCCTTCAGTAAGGAGACGTGTCTGATAGGGTCCTGGTCGTTCAGATGTCTTTTCCTGAGGGTTATGTTCCGGTAACTTTATATCGGAGCTTAGCGCCGCCGCTGCCTGTTCGCTAAGTAAAATATCGCTAATGATGGGGCCGCTCATCTTGATTGCCGTATTAGAATGCCAACTGCTTGCATCATGCGCGTTAGCTGTTGGAATTATCGCTGTATTCTCGGTGACAATGACCTTGCGGTGATTGGCTTTTACATTTAATAATTTCATGTAGGAGCGGGCTGTTAAATCCGGGGCTTGATCCGCCATTAAATTAGGGATCCATCCGTTACCTGCCTGACCAAACCATTGGATAAAAGTCCTCCAAAGACCCGAGTAAGCGGGAGTGGAATCTCGCAACGGATCAACATCGGTCAGTATGACGGGAATTCCCGCAGCCTTTAAACGTTGAAATTCGGGTGCTGGATGTGAACCGTAATCGGTGTTAATTTCATCAGAGATTACGATGATTTTCAATTGTGGATATTTGCTTTTTTGAGCCAAAAGGGTATTGGTTAAACTTCTGCTAAGCGGAGGGTAGCTTTGATCTTTATCATAGTAGCCGTTGTACAAAAATAGGTCGATCACGATAAATTCTTTAGCTAGCCGAATGGACTTTAAGATCTCCTTAAAGATCATTTGATCATGCTTCACAGTCCCTTCATGCTTATAAGTCAGATCATAGAGAAACTCCACAGTCTGTAACGGGTATGCCTGACTCTCATATGATATACCTGCGGGTAAGGGCTTATGGGTATGGTAATAACCAACACAAACCACTAGGATGAATAGGGCTAGGGCAATGAAGTTTGGCAGACCGATTTTGCGAAGACGTGTATACCGTTGTGATCGAGGGCGGGGCGGGATTGTCGTTCCCGGCTTCACCGCGGGTTGAGTTTGTATGGGCATAAACCCTCCGATTACTTTTTATAGCAACATTAAGTCAAAATAGGTGTTGTGAAACAATGAAGTGCGGGTTTGGGTTCATTTACCTTAGCCTTTTTTCTTTTTATGAAAGGAAGGACATTTTGCAAGTACGGCACATATATTAAAGAGTAGGATAGGCCGTTGCCTGTGCTCGTGTAGTCCATTCTGCGAAAAGTAGGGGTGAGCCCCATGAAAATATCCGATTTCCAGACTAAAGATGTGATTAACATTGTAGACGGCAAAAAGCTGGGGCAAATCAGCGATCTGGAACTTGATTTGCGTCAAGGGCGCATCGACTCGATCGTGGTGCCGAACTCCAGTAAATTTTTCGGGATGTTTGGCGGGGGGACCGATCTTGTTATCCCCTGGCGCAACATCGTGAAGATCGGCGCGGATGTGGTGTTGGTGAAACTGGATGATACGAAAGCATACCGGCCGTCCGATGACGGAGATATCCCGCTGGAGTACCAACGGAATCGTTAATGTTGAAGAAACCAATCCTTAAGCTTGATCGCATGCAGGTTAGAGGCGGATGTTAGACGCTGAACCCGCATGCTTTTTTCACATTAGAACATTTGTGGTACACTGTTAGACATATATTGCGGAGCGGTAAACGGAGAGGACGGTTTGGATATATGGATCCCTTTGTGCAGCATGAGGCGGATGAGCAGACGACATTATTCTACATCGATAGCTGGATACGGGAGATAAGTTACGTGACGGCGGGATTCACTTCCCGACGCGGCGGGGCCAGCAAAGGAGTGTTCGATTCTCTAAACTGCGCTCTGCATGTACAGGACGATGCTGATACTGTGATCTCCAACCGAACAGGACTGGCGCTTGCGTTAGGTATGGATCCAACGGCATGGACATGTGCGGAGCAAGTACATGGAAGCCGCGTACATGTAGTTACCTCAACGGACAGAGGAGCGGGACGTGAAAACCGGGAATCCGCCATTCAGGATACCGATGCGATCATTACCAATCTCCCTGATGTATTACTGACTTCATTCTATGCGGATTGTGTTCCTTTATTTTTTCTGGATCCGGTGAACAAGGCTGTAGGACTGGCGCATGCAGGCTGGAAGGGGACCGTGCAGCGTATCGCATCCAAGACGGTAGAGGCGATGGGAGCGAACTACGGAACAAGACCGGAGCAGTTATTAACCGCGATCGGGCCCTCCATCGGTGGTTGTTGTTATGAAGTGGACCAGGGTGTGATTACCCATGTCCAAAGCCTTGGTTTCTCCGACGAGATCGGCTACAAGACGTCAGGAACCGGCAAATATATGCTGGATTTGAAGATTATTAACCGCGAATTGATGTTACAGGCAGGAATTTTGCCGAGTCATATCGAAGTATCGGAGTGGTGTACCGGTTGCCGGACGGATCTGTTTTATTCGCATCGTAAAGAGAACGGAAGGACAGGACGCATGGCCAGCTGGATCGCACTTAAGGAAGAGGTCATGGCATTATGAACTTACAAGAACGCATGAAGCATGTGGAGAACCGTATTCAACAAGCCTGTGACCGAAGCGGAAGAGAACGCGGGGAAATCCGAATTGTTGCGGTAACTAAATATGTATCATTAGAAGCAACCAGAGAAGCTGCCCAAGCTGGATTACTGCATATCGGAGAGAATCGCTGGCAAGACGCCCAGGCGAAGTGGGAAGCGATCGGCGGACAAGCCTCATGGCACTTCTTGGGTCATCTGCAGACGAATAAGGTTAAAGAGGTAGTAGGACGTTTTCATTACATACATTCGCTGGACAGGCTTTCGCTTGCCAAAGAACTTCATAAGAAAGCCGAAGCGATCGACACTGCCGTGAATTGCTTTATACAGGTTAACGTTTCCGGTGAAGAATCCAAATACGGGTTGTCTCCGGAGGAGTTGTCGGCGTTTGCTGAGCAATGCGCGCAATATGACCGTCTTAACCTCATTGGGTTAATGACGATGGCTCCCTATGAGGCTGAGCCTGAAGCGACCCGCCCCGTCTTTGCGGGTTTACGTAAACTCAGGGATGAATTAAACGCTTCCGGGATCCTGAAGCAACCTATGCTTGAACTTTCCATGGGGATGTCTAACGATTACGAGGTAGCTGTGGAGGAAGGCGCGACATGGTTGCGTTTAGGTACGATTTTGGTAGGAAAAGAGGAGGGTTAAAGGGATGAGTGTCATGAATAAATTTATGAACTTTTTCGGACTGCAGGATGAAGAGGAAATCATTGAACGGGAAAAAATCGTAACCCAAGAAGAAGAAAATGAAACCCCGGCGTTCGAGCCCCGTAAACAACAGAAGGGCGGTCAGAATGTGGTGAGTCTTCATTCGCAGAAATCGAACACAAGATTCGTGCTTTGCGAGCCACGTACGTATGATGAGGCGCAAGAGATTGCCGACCACTTGCGTTCCCGCAAGCCCGTTCTTGTTAATCTGCAGCGAGTGCGGTCCGATCAGGCGATGCGCATTGTGGATTTTTTGAGCGGAACGGTATATGCTTTGAACGGGAACATCTCCAAAGTAGGGCCGAACATCTTTGTCTGCGCGCCGGATACGGTGGAAATTCAAGGTACAATCACAGATATCCTGGCTGACTGAGAAGAAACATAACATAAACATCTGAGGTGAATAGGGCTTGAATATTAACGGTTTAGTTGTTACTTTATTTGAAATTTACCGCTACCTGATTATTGCTTACATTCTGTTGTCCTGGTTGCCTAACGCCCGTGACAGCTTTATTGGTGAAACGCTGGGTAAACTGGTCGAGCCTTATCTGTCCATTTTCCGCAGGTTCATTCCCCCGATTGGCGGGATGATTGATATTTCACCGATCGTGGCCATCTTCGCATTGATTTTTGTTGAATACGGCGTTTTGGCTATTGTCGAATTTATCGCGGGGTAACACATCATGACAGATCGGCATTATATGCATTTTCATCCGGATGAGCGCGGCTTTGCAGACCGCGCCACGGATTGGATTGAACGCGCGGCGGAGCAACATCAGCTGAAGCTCACGGATTTTCTCGACCCTCGCCAAGCGGTGATACTGGAATCGCTCGCGAACCGAAATCCGGACGTAACGTTTCGGTTGGACGGCGGATACCCGGAAGCCGAACGACAGCGGGCGCTGATCGCTCCGGATTACCGGGCGCTAGAAGATGAGCCTGTAGGGATAACGGTGCTGTCCATCACATCTGAAGACGGTAAATTAGCCGAACTGCAGCATGGGGACTATCTTGGCGCAATACTCGGTCTAGGCATCAAGCGGGATAAGATCGGAGATATTCAAATTCACGAAGAAGGATGTCATATCCTTGTTACTGAAGATATCGCCTCTTACTTTCATCTGCAATTACAGCAGGTCCACCGGGTCCATGTTCAGACGGAACTCATTCCGGCAAACAAACTTCGAACCGCAACCCAGAAGCTGGATGACATGAACATCTCGGTGGCTTCTTTGCGTTTAGACGGCATTGCCAGCGATGTGTATCGGCTGAGCCGGACGAAGATTGTAGTTCCCATTCAGGCAGGCCGTTGTAAGGTGAACTGGAAGGTGGAGGAAAATCCTTCGAAGATGCTTAAAGAGGGAGACGTTGTTTCTTTGCAAGGGTTTGGCCGGTTTAAAGTGTTGGAGGTTGAAGGAGTTACAAAAAAAGGGAGAATTCGCGTTAAAATCGGAAAATATGCGTAGGCTTATGCAGGATTCTCCATAAAACTGTCGAAATTCTTCCCTATAGATTTTTTTAAGTTACCTAGGAGGTGCACCGATGCCGTTAACGCCATTGGATATTCACAACAAAGAGTTCGGAAGACGACTGCGCGGATATGATGAAGATGAGGTTAATGAATTTCTGGACCAAGTCATTAAAGACTATGAAGCGCTGATTCGCGAGAACAAGGATATGCAGAATCAAGTGCTCGGTTTACAAGAGAAACTTAACCATTTCATGAATATTGAAGAAACGCTGAGCAAGACCATTATCGTAGCGCAGAACGCCGCGGACGAAGTGAAAACGAATTCCAAGAAAGAAGCTCAGTTGATCGTGAAGGAAGCGGAGAAGAATGCGGACCGGATCATTAACGATTCATTGGCTAAATCCCGTTCGGTCGCGATCGAAGTGGAAGAGTTAAAGAAACAAGCTTCCATTTACCGTACACGGTTCCGCTCTCTGGTTGAAGCGCAACTGGAATTGCTTAAGGATGAGAGCTGGGACTCGCTTGAAGATCCGAAGAGACTTGTAGCCGCGGAGTAAACCAACTGGTTAGCCGACATTGACTTGCCGTATCTCATTCTTGTATACTTGGGTATTATATGTATAAGTCAAAGCATGAAAGCGATGACTGGGACGAGTAAATGAACGGACAGTGTCAGCGAGTTAGGGATTGGTGCGAGCCTAATGACTGAACTTTATTGAAAATCACCCAGGAGCGTCTCTCGAAAGACAACGGGACAGTTTAAGTTGTTAGTAAGGAGAACCGGGTCATTCCGTTAACGATGATCGAGTGATACGTAAATTCGGGTTTGGCGAAGGCCATATCCGGAGGAGCGCATTATGAGGGTGGTACCGCGAGTAAACTTCTCGTCCCTTTTTGGGGATGCAGAAGTTTTTTTGGTTTTCAGACGGTGAAAAGCCGATAACACGATAAAGACAGGAGCGGATCAGGCATGGATTATGGCAAAACGTTAAATTTACCGCAAACGGACTTTCCGATGCGCGGCAATCTGCCGCAAGCGGAGCCTAAGATGCAGGAGTGGTGGAAAGAGGTTGATATTTACAAGCAAGTCCAGGATAAACAAAAAGGCAAACCGAAATTCATTCTGCACGACGGACCTCCGTACGCGAACGGCGATATCCACATCGGGCATGCGCTGAACAAAATATTGAAAGATATCATTGTCCGGTTCAAAACGATGCAAGGTTTCGATTCACCTTACGTTCCCGGCTGGGATACTCACGGGTTACCGATTGAGCAGGCGATTGCCAACAGCGGTAAAGTAGACCGCAAGAAAATGAGCGCATTGGAATTCCGTAAATATTGCGCGGAATATGCGATGAAGTGGGTAGAGAAGCAGAAGGTTCAATTCGAACGCCTTGGCATCCGCGGTGAATGGGAAAATCCTTATATCACGCTGCAACCGAACTACGAGGCTCAGCAGATTCGCGTCTTTGGGGATATGGTCAAAAAAGGCTATATCTACAAAGGGTTAAAGCCGGTTTATTGGTCTCCTTCTTCGGAGAGCGCTCTAGCCGAGGCCGAAATCGAGTACCAAGAAAAAACATCCGCATCTATTTATGTCGCTTTCAAAGTGAAAGATGGCAGAGGCAAGCTGCCGCAGGATGCGGAAATCGTCATCTGGACAACAACACCTTGGACATTGCCGGCGAATTTAGGCATTTCCGTACATCCGGACTTTGACTATGCTGTAGTAAACGCCAATGGACGCAAGTTTGTTGTCGCACAAGGTTTGGTGGAAACCGTAGCTAAGGAACTGAACTGGGCTGACCCGGAAATAGTTCAAACGGTAAAAGGTTCCGAATTGGAATACGTAACCTGTCAGCATCCGTTTTACGACCGGGAATCTCTGGTCATGAACGGGGATCATGTTACGTTAGATGCGGGTACCGGTTGCGTGCATACGGCACCGGGGCACGGGGAGGAAGACTTCGCGGTTGGCCAGAAGTACAACCTTGGCGTGCTATGCCCGATTGACGATCAAGGGAAGTTCACAAAGGAAGCTCCTGGTTTCGAAGGTGAATTTTATGATAAAGCGAACAAAAAAATTACGGAAATGCTTGAAGCTTCCGGTCATTTGTTAAAGCTTGGATTCATCCAGCATCAATATGCGCATGATTGGCGTACGAAAAAGCCGGTCATTTATCGCGCAACGGAGCAGTGGTTTGCTTCTATTGATAAATTCCGTCAGGAAATGCTCGATGAAATCAAGACCATCAAATGGACTCCGACATGGGGTGAAGTGCGGTTAGGAAATATGATTGCCGACCGCGGTGATTGGTGTATTTCCAGGCAACGTGTCTGGGGCGTTCCGATCCCGATTATGTATTGCCGCAGCTGCAATCACCCTCTTGTGAACGATGAGACGATCGAGAAAATCGCGAACGTATTTGAACAAGAGGGTTCTGACGCATGGTTTGCGAAGCCCGAATCCGAATTGCTGCCGGAAGGCACAACCTGCCCGAGCTGTGGACACGGAGAGTTCCGCAAGGAAACGGATATTATGGATGTGTGGTTTGATTCTGGTTCGAGCCATGCCGGCGTGTTGCAGGCAAGGGAAGAGCTGCAATGGCCCGCCGACCTGTATATGGAAGGATCCGACCAATATCGCGGCTGGTATAACTCATCATTGATTACGGGTGTTGCGACGCGCGGTTCTTCACCTTATAAGAGCATTCTGAGCCATGGTTTCACATTGGACGGCGAAGGACGCAAAATGTCCAAGTCACTGGGCAATACAGTGGATCCAAACAAGGTGTGCAACAGCTTGGGTGCGGATATTCTGCGTTTATGGGTGTCTTCGGTAGATTATCAGTCCGATGTGCGCATCTCAGATAATATCCTGACACAAACCTCTGAAGGTTATCGCAAAATCCGGAACACGCTGCGCTTCTTCTTAGGCAATTTGGTTGGATTTAATCCGGCAACAGACAGGGTTGCGGCATCGGATTTAAGCGAGCTGGACCGATTTGCTCTGATTCGTCTGAACCGCATGACGGAGCGGGTGCTGAAGGCGTACGAAGCGTATGAATTCCATACGGTTTATCAAGCCGTGCATCACTTCTGCGCCGTGGAAATGAGCGCATTCTACCTGGATATCGTGAAGGACAGACTCTATGTAAGCGCGCCGGATGCACCGGCCCGTAAAGCTTCGCAAACCGTATTATATGAAGCACTTACGGCAATAACTAAACTGATTGCTCCGATCTTGCCGCATACTTCGGACGAAGTATGGAAATACATTCCTGGTGTGGATGGCATCAGTGCTCAGTTGGCGGATATGCCTGGGGCTGACACTTCATTGTACGATTCCGCATTGGAAAGCAAATGGGAGCAGTTCATAACCCTGCGTGAAGATATATTTAAAGCGTTGGAAACGGCGCGTAAGGATAAAGTTATTGGTAACTCCCTGAGTGCTTCCCTGCATTTGTACCCGAATGAGGAAGCTGCAGCGCTATTGTCTCAATTCAATGAATTAGATCAATTATTCATCGTGTCGAATGTAGTTGTACATGCAAGCAGTGAGGAAGTTCCGGCTGATGCTACTGCATTTAAACAGTTGTCTGTTCAAGTGGGTGTTGCGGATGGAGACAAATGTGAAAGATGCTGGATTGTTACACCGGAAGTGGGTAAGGACACAGAGCATCCGACGTTATGTCCGCGTTGTGCAGAGGTAATTAATCATCATCACGCTTAAGCAAGGCATGAAGGAGGACATGATTTGTCAGCAGGTGAAGGTTCGAAGCAAGATCGGCAGGGCTTTGAGAACACGTTGAATGAAATGAATAACCGGATAGACAAAATCGCGCGCAATATGGAAAGAACACAGATTGCCGACTATGTAGATTTAATGAATCATCCCCGCAAGTTGATTTTTCGTAACTTGCTTGCGGGGACGGCTCGTGGAATCGGATATGGTATAGGTTTTACTTTTTTTGCCGCGGTGTCCGTCGTTCTGCTGCAGAAGCTTGGCGCCTTGAACTTACCGATCATCGGCGATTTTATCGCTGATATCGTTCGGATTGTTCAAGCTCAGTTAGACGGGCGTGTATTCTAAGCATCTGTATATTCATCAGGCACCAATAAAGGATCGCCTTCTCGGTTGTTCAGATATTTACGATACTCTTTGTTCCGAATTACGCTAACATGACCTCCGTACATGTCTGTGGCAAGAAAGCTTTCAATCGGTTCAACGTAGCCCTCATTTTCGTCGGCTTCAATATACATGCTGTCATAATCGGAAATGTAATCTCCTTCTTGCATGGCCGGCGTGTTGGATGTGCCCCAGCTCTCAACAATCTGCCATGCATCTTCGCCGTCAAACTGATTTTGTTCATCGGCATCGTCATACTCGTCCAGACTGGTCCGTCCGAATGGAGGGGATAACAACTCCTCCTCAACGGGGCGGCGATAAGAAATCTCAGGATCAGGTACATGTTCTTTGCAATAGCGGGTCGTGGGCATAGCTTCTAACCGGTCAAACGGGATGTCTGCTTTACAAACCGCACATATTCCGTAATTACCTTTTTTCATGGCTTCCAGAGCCTGGTTAACTTGTTCCAACTCATGTTCCGCATTTTCGTTCAGAGCGATGTCTTTCCCGCGTTCATAAACTTCAGTGGCCAGATCTCCCGGATGGTTATCGTAAGCGGAAAGTTCTCCTGTCTGCATGCCCAGAGAATCGGATAAACCATAGGCATCATTGAGTTCGAAGTGTCGCTCCAAATCCCGCTTGTCCTCAAGTAAGGCGCGTTTGATTTGACTTTGTTGTTCTTGATTTAATGAACTCATCAGATCAACTCCCTTAGCGTAATGTCATGGTGTTAGTTTTGGCGGAAGCATTTGTTTTTAGTAAGGGAGAATCTTTGGATGTAAGGAAATAAACGGATGTGCAATAAGGCATATTCGACAATGAAAGGAGGCACAAGATGTATAAATTTTATGGCATTTCCATCCTAATACTCGCTCTCGATCAATTTACGAAATGGCTGATCAAGAGTAACTTGGAACTGCAAGAGCAAGTTCAAGTGCTCGGTGAGTTTTTCGTTATTACTTCTCATCGTAACCGCGGCGCGGCTTTCGGAATATTGCAGGATCAGCGTTGGTTTTTTATTTTGATTACGATCGTCATATTAGCCGGCCTCATTTGGTATCTGAACCGCTTGCTTAAAGAGGGCAAAAAATTGTTGCCGACGGCATTAAGTCTGATTTTGGGCGGCGCTTTAGGGAATTTTATTGATCGTGCTTTGTATGGCGAAGTGGTGGACTTTTTTCAATTTACATTTGATTTCAGCTTGGCGGGAAAGTCGGTATATTATGTGTATCCGATTTTTAATGTGGCGGATATGGCTATCGTCATCGGTGTAGGGCTGATTATTGTGGACAGCTTGATGGCTTGGCGCAACGAGAAACGAGGAATGGTTAATGACGCATCAAACAGATAAAGTTACCGAACTGCAGGAATGGATTGCGGAAGCGGGAGACAGCGGGGAACGAATCGATAAGTTTGTGACTGAATCCGCAGAAGAGGATATGAGCCGCTCCCAAGTTCAGTTGTGGATTCGGGAAGGACATGTAAAAGTTAACGGCAAGCCTGTTAAGCCTAATTACAAAATCTCTGAAGGCGATTCAATCATCTTCAGCATGCCGGAGCCTACCGGGGTTGATATTGTGGCTGAAGATATTCCATTAAACATTATGTTTGAGGATCAAGATGTCATTGTAATCAATAAACAACGGGGTCTTGTCGTTCATCCGGCTCCCGGTCATACATCCGGAACGGTTGTGAACGCTTTGATGCATCACTGCAAAGATTTATCGGGCATCAACGGTGAACTTCGTCCCGGCATAGTTCATCGAATCGATAAGGATACCTCTGGTCTCATTATGGCCGCCAAGAATGACAAGGCACATGTTTCCTTGGCGAAGCAGCTAAAGGATCATTCTGTAACACGGAAATATGTAGCCATCGTGCAAGGTAATATCGCGCATGATCACGGGACGATTGACGCGCCGATCGGCCGGGATACAACAGACCGGAAACTGTTTACCGTTACTGAACACAACAGCAAGCATGCGGTGACGCATTTCCTGGTTCTTGAGCGCTACGGGGACTACACGGTTGTTGAGTTGAAGCTGGAAACGGGCCGTACGCATCAGATTCGCGTACATATGAAATTCATAGGCCACCCTATTGTGGGAGATCCGATGTATGCGCGGAATAAAGGCATCTCCATGGAAGGACAAGCGCTGCATGCGGCTGTCCTGGGCTTTGTGCATCCGCGTACAGGCGAGTATTTGGAATTTGAAGCACCAATGCCGGAGGAAATGCAGGAAGTGCTTCAACGAATCAAGAGCCGTTAATAAGTACAAATCATTCTCTAAAAAATCCATTCTTTTCTCGTGAAAGTTCATTCATAGTAAAGATATAGTGTGTCTATTTGTCTAAATACAATCATGTTTTCAAGGGAGAGGTAATCATGAGCGAAGAAACTTATATCCAGCAATTGTTTGCGGAACGAATCGGCGGGGCTAATTACGGTAAAGGTACAGCGATTTACAAGTTTGAGAAAATCAAGCGCGCGAAAGCGGCCGCCAAGAAAGAACATCCCGATGTGGAACTGATCGATATGGGGGTCGGCGAACCGGATGAGATGGCGGATGCGGGTATCGTGGCTAAGCTGGCTGAAGAAGCGGCTAAGCCTGAGAATCGCGGTTATGCGGATAACGGAATTGTTGAATTTAAAACTGCGGCAGCCGCTTATTTAAAAAATGTTTTCAATGTAGACGGCATTGACGCGGAAACTGAGATTGTGCATTCCATCGGTTCCAAGCCTGCATTGGCTATGCTTCCTTCTTGCTTTATCAACCCAGGCGACGTCACGATTATGACCGTACCCGGGTATCCGGTTCTTGGAACCCACACGAAATATCTGGGCGGCGAAGTGCATAACGTTCAGTTGACGAAGGAAAACAACTTCTTGCCTGATCTGGATGCGATTCCGACAGAAATCGCCGAGCGCGCCAAGCTTCTATACCTGAACTATCCTAATAATCCTACAGGCGCAAGCGCTACGGTTGAATTTTTCACGAAGGTCGTAGCTTTCGCGAAGAAATATGATATTGTTGTTGTACATGACGCGCCATACGCCGCATTGACCTATGACGGCTTGAAGCCGTTAAGCTTTCTGTCCGTGCCGGGTGCCAAAGAAGTGGGCGTGGAGCTTCATTCCTTGTCCAAATCTTATAACATGACCGGTTGGAGAATCGGATTTGTAGCCGGTAATCCGCTTGTAGTTAAAGCATTCAGTGATGTAAAAGACAACAATGACTCCGGACAGTTTATGGCGATCCAAAAGGCCGCGGCTTGGGGATTAAACAATCCTCAAATTACTGAGAAAATTGCGGAGAAGTACTCCAGAAGGCACAACATGCTGGTTGGAGCCTTGAATGAAGTTGGCTTTAAAGCAGAGAAGCCTAAAGGTTCGTTCTTCTTGTACGTGGAAGCGCCTAAAGGAATTAAAGGCGGTCAACGCTTCGAATCCGCGGAAGACTTCTCCCAGTATTTGATCCGTGAGAAACTGATTTCTACGGTGCCTTGGGATGATGCGGGTAAATTTGTTCGTTTCTCTGTTACTTTTATCGCGCAGGGAGAGGAACAAGAAGCTCTTGTTATTGATGAAATCAAACGCCGTCTGACCGATGTTGAATTTGAATTCTAATAACGTATGCTTGACATCTTTTGTCGAAAGTGTCATAATCCTCTTAGTTGAATAGAACCTTTAAAAACAGTCCCGTGAGGCTGGCAAGGTTACGTTAAGAGGTCGAATCCGGATTTCGGTCGGAGTGCATGCGTGCAGTCTAGCAGAATCACTGAGGATTCATGGCTTTCTATAGGTGTACGAACGTACAACCTCCTTGTCTACGGGCATGGGGGTTTTTTTTGTGCGGAAAAGGTTAAATTTGGTTGGAAAAGGAAGGTGCTTCCATGGCTGAACAACACGTCATTATGGATGAGATTGCGATCCGCAGAGCGCTCACAAGAATTGCACATGAAATTCTAGAGCGCAACAAAGGGATTGAGGATTGTATGCTCGTAGGCATTCGGCGGCGAGGTGTTTTCTTAGCCAAACGGCTGGCTCAGCGCATTGAAGAGATCGAAAACGCATCAATCCCCGTAGGTGAGCTGGATGTAACAGCATATAGGGATGATTTGGAGGAATCGATCCTCAAGGACGAGTCGCCTCCGGCATCCGGTGCGGACGGCGCGTATCCGCCTACACGCGGTAAACGAATTATTCTGATTGACGACGTGTTGTATACCGGACGGACCATCCGTGCGGGGATGGACGCGCTGATGGACATGGGCAGGCCTCAATCGATCCAACTGGCCGTGCTGGTGGACCGGGGGCATCGGGAATTACCGATACGCCCGGACTACGTAGGGAAGAATGTGCCGACATCAAAGCTGGAGCAAATCGAAGTGACTTTAACGGAAATCGATACGAAGGATCAGGTCGTTATTTTTCAAGGGAGGGGATAATCATCATGGCCGACACAGCAACCAAAACCAAGGAAAACAGCTTATTGGGTCTGAAAGAATTAAGCGCAGGCGACATCGTTTCCATCCTGGATCGGGCGGCGTACTGGGAAGCATCATTCCCGAAACAAACGGACACCTTACATGGCAAATTTATAGCGAATATGTTTTTTGAAAACAGCACACGCACTCGCTTCTCCTTTGAGATGGCGCAGAAGCGTCTTGGCGCGCAGGTGATGAACTTCGCAGCCGCGGCTTCATCGGTGCAAAAAGGGGAATCCGTTTATGACACGGTCCGCACACTGGAGTCCACCGGGGTGGATGCGGGAGTGATTCGACTAAAGCCTATCGGATTATTGGCGGAAATCGCGCAGAAAATCAAGATGCCGCTAATTAACGCGGGTGACGGCAACAATGAGCATCCGACACAAGCCCTGCTCGATTTATACACCATGCGCAAGCATTTCGGTGAGATTCGCGGTTTGACAGTGTCCATCATCGGAGACATCAACCATAGTCGGGTAGCGCGCTCCAATCTGTGGGCGCTGACGAAATTAGGAGCCAAAGTTCAATTTTGCGCACCTGAAACAATGAAAGCACCTGACCTTGCGGGGCTTGCTCCTTATGTCAGTATAGATGAGGCCATCCGCGCGGATGTTGTGATGATGTTGCGGGTACAGCTGGAAAGGCATGAGCAGGGCCTGATGACAACCGCCGAAGAGTATAGAGCTAACTACGGACTTACTGTGGAACGGATGCATGCCATGGCGAAGCACGCCATTATCATGCATCCGGCGCCGATTAACCGTGATGTAGAGATCGACGATGAACTGGTGGAACATGAGAAATCGAAAATTTTTGAACAGATGAGCAACGGTGTGCCGATTCGGATGGCGGTTGTGGAGAGAGCGCTAAGCTAGGCTGAAGATCAGACTACAGATGTAAAAGCGAGAATCATGGGAGGTTCTTATGTCAACTTGGATCTTAAACGGAACAATTGTCAATCTGGAAACGAATGCTGCGGAAACGAAGCATGTGTATATTGAGAACGGAGTAATCCAGAACATTATGGATACCGAGAGCGAATTGCCCGAAACAGGCATCGCTGAAGTGATTGACGCCGCCGGTAAGCTCGTATCCGCCGGGTTTATCGATATGCATGTACACTTACGCGAACCGGGCTTTGAGTATAAAGAAACAATCGCAACTGGGGCGATGTCGGCAGCCAAGGGAGGATTTACAGCGATTGCCTGCATGCCGAACACGAAGCCGGTCATCGGCACAGCCGAGGTCGTTCGCAGTGTGCTTGCCAAGGCGGACGCCGCCGAAGCGGCGCGCGTGCTGCCCTACGCCGCAATCAGCGTGAATCAGCTCGGTCGTGAGCTGACAGACTTCGCCGCGCTGAAAGAAGCTGGCGCCATCGGGTTTACCGATGACGGCGTCGGTGTGCAGAGCGCGCAGATGATGAAAGACGCCATGAAGCTGGCGGCTTCCATGAACATGCCGATCATCGCGCATTGCGAGGATGAAACGCTGGTGGTTGGCGCGCCGGTGGCGGAGGGACCTTTTGCCGAGAAACACGGCCTGAAAGGGATTCCGAATGAATCCGAAGCGATTCATGTCGGCCGTGATGTGCTGCTCGCGGAAGCGACAGGCGTACATTACCACGTCTGCCATGTCAGCACCGTGCAATCCGTTCGTCTGATCCGCCAAGCGAAGAGCTTGGGTGTGAACGTAACCGCGGAGGTATGCCCGCATCACCTTCTCCTGGCGGATGAGGACATTCCCGGGCTCGATGCCAACTGGAAGATGAACCCGCCTTTAAGGTCCCGCAAGGATGTTGAGGCCATGATTGAAGCTCTGGAGGACGGCACGATCGATATGATCGTAACGGATCACGCGCCGCACAGTGAAGAAGAGAAGGCGAAAGGCATGCAATTGGCGCCGTTCGGCATCGTCGGTTTCGAAACCGCGTTTCCGTTACTTTACACGAAATTCGTAAAGACAGGGAAATGGACGCTAGCCTTCCTTTTGACTAAGTTGACGGTCAAACCCGCTGAAGTGTTCGGTTTACCTTGGGGCAAGCTTGAGATCGGACGCTCAGCGGACATCACGATTGTAGACTTGAATACGGAGCAAGAGGTTGACCCGGCTACTTTTGTAACTAAAGGAAAAAATACACCGTTTACCGGATGGACGCTGCAAGGCTGGCCGGCATTAACGATGGTTGAAGGCAAGACCGTATGGTCCTCAAGATAAAATCATAATTAGGGATGTGAAGAGAAGTGGGTCAAGCAAGATTGTTACTGGAAGACGGAACGTTATTTACAGGCACTTCATTCGGAAGTGAAGGCGAATCCGTAGGCGAAGTTGTATTCAACACAGGCATCACGGGGTACCAGGAAGTGCTGTCCGACCCGTCTTATTGCGGACAAATTGTAACGATGACTTTCCCGTTAATCGGCAATTATGGGATCACCCGCGATGATTTTGAATCGATCCGACCTTTTGTCCACGGCTTTGTCGTTCGCGAGCATGAAGAAGTGCCAAGCAACTGGCGCGCCCAGCTGTCCGTAAGCTCTCTGCTGAAGGAGTATGACATTCTTGGCATAAGCGGAATCGACACTCGGATGCTGACCCGTAAAATTCGTAATTTCGGAGCCATGAAAGGCATTATTACGACAGGTACTGAGTCCGTAACGGAATTGACCGAGCGCATGGGGGCTACCCGCTTTATGACGGATCAGGTTTCGCGCGTGTCCGCGCGTAATGTCATTCACGTACCCGGGGACCGCGAACGTGTTGTGCTGGTAGACTTCGGTTCCAAAAGCGGAATTCTGCGCGAATTGACGAAGCGGGGTTGTGACGTGGTTGTAGTGCCTCACGATACGACGGCGGATCAAATCCGCAAGATGAATCCGGACGGGATTCAATTGTCTAACGGTCCTGGAGATCCGAAGGATGTTCTGTACGCGACAGAGATGATTAAAGAACTGCTGGGCGAAGTGCCTCTGTTCGGCATCTGCCTGGGGCATCAACTGTTTGCGCTGGCATGCGGCGGCGACACAGAGAAGCTGAAATTCGGCCATCGCGGGGGTAACCATCCGGTGAAAGAGCTGGCAACGAACCGCTGCTATATCACATCACAGAACCACGGCTATACAGTGAATGAAGCTTCCATCCAATCAACAGAACTGGAAGTTACACATATCAACAATAATGACAAGTCTATCGAAGGACTTAAACATAAGACTTACCCTGCGTTCTCGGTGCAGTACCACCCGGAAGCGGCTCCGGGACCTTTCGATTCCAGCTATCTGTTCGATCAGTTTGTAGAGATGATTCGCGAACATAAGAAGAACAACCCGCAATTGCCGCGTCAGGCTCAAATTTCTGCAGAGGCTCAAACGGCGTCCGCAACACGGAGAGGAGAATTCGCATATGCCCAAAAATAATAAACTCAAAAAAATTCTCGTAATCGGTTCCGGACCGATTGTCATCGGACAGGCGGCTGAATTCGACTACGCCGGAACACAAGCTTGTCAGGCGCTGAAAGAAGAGGGCATGGAAGTCGTGCTGATTAACAGTAACCCTGCCACGATTATGACCGATACGAACATGGCCGACAAAGTTTATATCGAGCCGATTACCCTCGATTACGTAACCCAAATTATCCGTCAGGAACGTCCGGACGGTTTGCTGCCTACCTTGGGCGGTCAGACCGGCTTGAACATGGCGGTTGAGCTGGCGCGTCACGGCGTGCTGGAGCGTGAAAACGTGAAATTGCTGGGAACGCAATTAACAGCAATTGAGAAAGCGGAGGACCGCGATTTGTTCCGCGACTTGATGAGGGAGTTGGAGCAGCCTGTTCCTGCAAGTGTCATTGTTACTACGGTGCAGGAAGCCTTGGATTTTGCCAATGAAATCGGCTACCCGATTATTGTACGTCCGGCTTATACCCTTGGCGGCACAGGAGGCGGCATTTGCGTGAACGAGGAGGAGTTGCTGGAAACTGTAGCATCCGGGATTCGCTACTCTCCCATCGGACAGTGTCTGATTGAACGCAGTATCGCCGGCATGAAAGAAGTGGAGTATGAAGTGATGCGCGATGCCAACGATAACTGTATCGTTGTGTGTAACATGGAAAACTTCGATCCGGTTGGCGTGCATACCGGAGATTCCATCGTAGTTGCGCCTTCCCAAACACTCTCGGACCGTGAGTATCAGATGCTGCGTTCGGCCTCATTGAAAATTATTCGCGCTTTGAATATCGAGGGCGGTTGTAACGTACAGTTCGCCTTAGATCCGCACAGCTACCAATATTATGTTATTGAAGTTAACCCGCGGGTGAGTCGTTCTTCCGCGCTAGCTTCTAAAGCGACAGGTTATCCGATTGCGAAGATGGCCGCAAAAATTGCGATAGGCTACACGCTTGATGAGCTTGTGAATCCGGTAACAGGACAAACCTACGCATGCTTCGAGCCGACACTCGATTATATCGTAACGAAAATTCCGCGCTGGCCGTTCGATAAGTTTACTTCCGCAAATCGGAAGCTGGGCACGCAAATGAAAGCCACCGGTGAGGTTATGGCGATCGGCCGTACGTTCGAGGAATCCATCCAGAAAGCGATTCGTTCCCTGGAAGTCGGCGTGCACCGCTTATGTCTTAAAGATGCGGATAAATTGGATCAGGAAACGTTGGAAACCCGTTTGGCTAAGCCTGATGACGAAAGGATTTTCCTTCTGGCGGAAGCTTACCGCCGCGGTTATACTCTGCAGCAACTGCAGGATTTGACGAAAATCGATTGGTGGTTCCTGAGCAAGCTCCAAGGGCTGGTCGATTTCGAAAAGGTCATCGGGACTGCGGGAGAGTTGACATCGGAGGTACTGTACCAGGCAAAGCGTAAAGGTTTCACCGATCGCGCGATTGCGGAACTGCGGCGTGAAGTCGATGCCAACGCGGATTATGTGCAGGAGAATGATGTAAGAAATTATCGTTTGGAACAAGGACTTAAACCGGTTTACAAAATGGTTGATACTTGCGCGGCGGAATTCGAAGCGTCAACGCCATACTATTATTCAACATACGAAACAGAGAATGAGGTAACACCTTCGACGAAGGAAAAAGTGGTGGTGCTTGGCTCCGGACCTATTCGGATCGGTCAAGGCATTGAGTTCGACTACTCCACAGTCCATGCCGTATGGGCGATTCAAGATGCGGGCTATGAAGCGGTTATCATCAACAACAATCCCGAAACGGTGTCCACTGACTTTAACACGTCGGATCGGTTATACTTTGAACCGCTGTTCTTCGAAGACGTCATGAATGTGATCGAGCAGGAGAAGCCCATCGGCGTTATTGTTCAGTTCGGCGGGCAGACGGCAATTAATCTGGCGGCGCCGTTGTCCAAAGCGGGTGTGCGTATTCTGGGTACTTCACTGGAGAGCATTGATATGGCTGAGGACCGCAAGAAGTTTGAAGCCATGCTAACGTCACTTGCGATCGCGCAACCGAAAGGTTCCACGGTAACGTCGGTTGGCGAAGCTGTCGGTGTAGCGGAGAAGCTTGGCTATCCGGTGCTTGTCAGACCTTCGTATGTTCTGGGCGGACGCGCTATGGAAATTGTGTACTCTGATGAAGAATTGCTAAGTTACATGGAGTACGCCGTCACAATTAATCCGGAGCATCCTGTACTGATCGACCGTTACATGTTGGGCAAAGAGGTCGAGGTAGACGCGATTTGCGACAGAGAACAGGTGCTGATTCCGGGCATCATGGAGCATGTCGAGCGCGCGGGAGTTCACTCCGGCGACTCTATCGCGGTGTACCCGCCGCAGTCGCTGTCGGCAGATATCAAGCAGCAGATTGTCGATATTACGACCAAGATCGCACTTGAACTGAAAGTGATCGGTTTGGTAAACATCCAGTATGTCATCTATAAAGAACAAGTGTACGTGATTGAGGTAAACCCGCGTTCTTCACGGACGGTGCCTTTCTTGAGTAAAGTCACGAATATCCCGATGGCGAATGTGGCAACGAAATTGATTATGGGCCAAAAGCTGGGGGATTTGGGCTACGAAGGCGGCTTGTGGAGAGAAGATGAGTTCGTTTCCGTCAAGGTTCCGGTGTTCTCTTTTGCCAAGCTGCGCCGTGTAGACACTACCTTGGGACCCGAAATGAAATCAACGGGCGAAGTGATGGGTCGGGACTTGAATTATGCCAAAGCATTGTACAAGGGCTTAATCGGTTCGGGAATGAAGATTCCGCCAACAGGCAACATCATCGCTACGGTAGCGGACAAAGACAAGGACGAAGCGATTGAAATCTTCCGCGGTTTCTCAAGTCTGGGTTACAAGATTGTCGCAACGGGAGGAACAGCCGAAGCGTTCGAGCAAGCTGGGCTTGAGGTTAACACGGTGTATAAGCTTAGCGAAGGCTCACCGAACATTCTGGATTTGATTCGTAAGGGCGAAGCTCACTTTGTCGTCAATACACTGACTAAAGGCAAAACACCGGAGCGGGACGGTTTCCGCATTCGCCGGGAAGCGGTGGAAAACGGGATTGTCTGTATGACTTCATTGGATACGGTTCGCGCACTGTTAACGATGCTGCAGGCGATAAACTTCTCATCGAGACCGATGCCTGTTTTGAAATAAATCACTGTACTGAAGGAGGAACACCTTATGACAACCTTAACGCAAACCGCCGGACGCATCATGGTGGCCCTGGATTATCCAGGTGCTGATGAAGCAAGGGTGCTGCTGAAGCAGCTTTCCGGCATTCCTTGTTATGTGAAAGTGGGGATGCAGCTGTTCTACGCAGCCGGCCCTGATTTCGTGCGGGAATTAAAGCAGGAAGGTTATAAAGTGTTTCTGGATGTAAAGATGCACGACATACCAAACACGGTTAAAGGCGGAGCGAACAGTGTAACCAAACTGGGCGTCGATATGTTTAACGTTCATTGCTCGGGCGGTACCGCTATGATGACAGCCGCGATGGATGGAGTCCATGAAGCGCTGGACGCCGGAACGGGCTGGAATCGGCCTGTAGTCATCGGAGTCACACAGTTGACAAGCACGGGTGCCGAGATGATGAACGACGAAATCGGCGTCCCCGGCACTGTGGAAGCCAGCGTTGTAAGGTATGCCCGCTTGGCGCTGGATGCAGGTTTAAACGGCGTGGTCGCTTCACCTTTGGAAGTATCACAGATTAAAGCCGCTTGCGGCAAGGCGTTCCAGACGGTCACCCCGGGGATACGTCCTAAGGGAAGCGCAGTAGGTGATCAATCGAGGGTGCTGTCGCCTAAAGAAGCTTTTGCACATGGGACGGATTATATCGTCATCGGTCGTCCGATTACAGCTGCTCCTCACCCGAGAGAGGCATTGGAATCCATACTTGAGGAGTTGATATCCTAAATGAATACTACAGAAATTCAATTCGATCAACTGGCTGCCGATATTGCACAGGACTTGTTGCACATCGGGGCTGTGGCCTTGCGGCCCAAGCAACCGTTCACTTGGACGTCGGGCATCAAATCGCCAATCTATTGTGACAACCGGTTGACCATGTCTTATCCGGAAGTGCGGGAGCGGATCGCGGACGGATTTGCCACACTGATTCATCGTTTATATCCCGATGCGGAGGTGATAGCCGGAACGGCTACGGCCGGCATTCCGCATGCGGCATGGGTTGCTCAGAAGCTCAACCTTCCGATGATTTATGTTCGGGACAAGGCTAAAGGACACGGGAAAGAGAATTTAATTGAAGGCCAGTTGCAATCCGGGCGTAAAGTGGTGATTATCGAGGATTTGATTTCGACTGGCGGCAGCTCCATTAAAGCCGCTCAAGCGGTTCGGGCAAACGGTGCTGAAGCGTTGGGCGTAATTGCGATTTTCACCTATCAATTAGACCGTGCCGCTGCTGCCTTTGCGGATGCTCAAGTGCCATTGCACACCCTTTCCAACTACGGAGCGCTAGCTGAGCAAGCAATGAAAGCCGGCGCAATCACAACCGAAGAGCTTGAGCTCATGCAATCCTGGCGCAAGGATCCAAGCGCCTTTGGTCAGTAGTATTTTGTAAAATTGAAATAACGCCCAGTAGAGGAGGCCATTAGGCTTCAGTACTGGGCGTGTTTTTTTTTGAACACCTTGATCGTCAAGTTATTTGAAACTAACATATGAAAAATTAAATAGACGCGGCTAAATGTCCGCAATAATGCCTCATTTTGTTTCTCGCTCTATGAATGGATGTTTTTACTGTGGATTCCGTGCAGTCCATTCGTTCGGCGATTTCCCTGTATGACAAGCCTTCCCATGCCAGTAACGTTAAAATCTGTTGTTCCTTCGGCTTAAGTCGATCCATATGTTTGCACAATTCCGTTTCCCATTCATTAAACAAGTATGTCGTTTCCGGATAATGATGTTCCGGGCTCTCCGGTTCGCTGACCGACTCAAATGGTAACCAGGCTCTTGTTGTTTTCTTACGGTAATGGTCGACAAATACACGATAGGACGTCTGGAATAACCAGGCCCTCACGCTGCTTTCTTTGACATTTCTGCCGCTCTGGTAGTATCGCAGGAATGTGTCTTGTACCAAGTCTGACGCTTCATGATGATTTCTTGTCAGTCTGTGCAGAAAATGATATACAGTTGGTTTGTGCTGTGCGTATACTTGTTGAAAATGCTCCGTTGCGGTATAGGCATACATCTGATTTATTCCTCTTTCTCATCCTAAGAATTTCTTCTTTCTATTATGTAAAATTATACATCAAAAAAGGTTACAAAACGGTAAATTTTTGTAAAATAGTACATAAGTCCCTAAATTTCTACCCTAAAAAAACTTTCCTCTATACGTAACTTTTTACAAAAATGCTTCGTCTAACAGAATATATAATATACGGAGGGCGGATATGAAGGACAAACCTATTCTGATTGTTCAAGAGGTGGAGCGCTCCTTTCAGGCAGGAGGAAGGAAACTCGACGTCCTCAAGGGAATACATATGGAGCTCCATGCCGGACAACTGGTTATGCTCAGAGGGCGCTCCGGTTCCGGGAAAACGACGCTGTTGAACATGCTTGGCGGGTTGGATCAGCCCACTAAAGGCGAAATTTACTTCATGGATCAACCTTTCCACACCTGGAATGATGATCAACGGACTAAAGTGCGCCGGAAGGACATCGGCTTTATTTTTCAAGCCTTCGCCTTAATGCCGATGCTTTCGGCCTGGGAGAATGTGGAGCTGGCGCTTCGCATGGCGAACGTGCCCAGAAACGAATGGAAGCCAAGGGTGCAGCATTGTCTTGAGCTGGTTGGTCTCAGCTCGAGGATGCAGCACAGACCTTATGAGTTATCCGGGGGTGAACAGCAGCGGGTTGCCATTGCCAAGGCGATTGCACACCGGCCGGCGTTGCTATTAGCGGATGAACCTACCGCAGATCTCGATTCCCAGATGGGGGCCCAGATTATGGGCGTTTTCAAGAACATTATTCAAAGCGAGCAGGTTTCAATCTGCATGACTACACATGATCCTACAATTTTGGAGGTTGCCGACCGTGTTTATGAAATGGTGGACGGAAAATTCATTGGAGCCTAAGAAGACCCGACAACGGGTTAAACCGATGATGGCTTTGGTTTTAAGTACTACTTTAGTTGTTGCTTCAGGATGTTCGCTGTTGCCGAAAGAGAAAGAAGAGGAAGTGTTGCCTGTTATTAACCCGCCGAAAATTTCCAAGAAGCCGGAATACGAAGTGCGTTCCGAAACGTTGGAAACGAAGGTGAGAGGAAACGGCAATATGAAGTCGTTACAAGAGGAAGCCTTATACTTTACGGAGAATGACAAGCGATTGAAAGAGCTGTATGTGAAACCGTCGGACAACGTCAAGAAAGGGCAGGTTATCGCCGTGCTTGATGTTGAAGACGCGAAGAAAGCATTGCGGGATGCGAAGCTGCAATTCCGCAAAGATGAAATTGCGATGAAAGAAACGTTGCGCAAGAAAGATGAGATGGACCCGCTGGAATTCGAAACCCAGGTGATTGCGTTTGAAGAGAAGAAACAAGCCATTGCGGACCAGCAGGAATCAATCGGGAAGGCTGTTCTGGTGGCTCCTTATGCAGGAACTGTCGTTTCGGTGCCTGTGAAGAAAGGAGATGCTGTTAAAGCATACGAT
Source organism: Paenibacillus swuensis (assembly GCF_001644605.1). Lineage (NCBI taxonomy): Bacteria > Bacillati > Bacillota > Bacilli > Caryophanales > Paenibacillaceae > Paenibacillus > Paenibacillus swuensis. The sequence continues at coordinate 3,449,794 of NZ_CP011388.1, forward strand.
CCGATCGCGGTCATTGCGGATCTTTCCCAGCTTGTTGTGGCGGTTAAAGTCAGTAAAGACGATCTTGAGAAGGTGTCAATCGGCATGGAGGCACAAGTCGAGATCAATACACTTGGCACGCATAAAGGGAAAGTAAAGCAACTGCCTATAACAACCGAAGATACTTCAGACGGGGAAGGCGAAACACCGCAGGGCGGTACCGGCGGGCAGGCTGCTCAGGAGCCGATTGAAAATTTCATGCTCATTCAGTTGGACGCCAAACCTCAAGGACTCACGAATCGGGCACCGCTTAGCGCTACCATTGTCGTCAACCGAAAAGTAAACGCCACCGTTATACCGATTTCAGCGTTGCGTAAGATCGGAGGACGCACCTATGTGCTTGTCTCGGATGAACAAGGCAAACGCGAGGTGGATGTGGAGGTTGGCCAGACGACTTCAACCGATGTTGAAATTGTTGCCGGATTGAAACCAGGTCAGAAAGTAGTGGGCAAATAATATGGGATTTCCGCTGCTTCGTTTCCTGTTCCGCAAGATGTGGAACACACGCTGGCTGACCGCCAGCACTTTGCTCGGCCTCTTGGTGGCCGTTGCCTTCACGATCAGCATACCGATGTATGCCGACGGGGCGCTCAAGCGGGTAATCGCGAAGACGCTTGCTGAACAATCCTCAGGGTTGCCTGCGGGTTCCCTACAGATCCGTTATCAGGCCACGGGAACCTCTCCCACCGATCTTGCTCAGCTTAAGGACGTCGATGGCTACATCCGTAACGATATCCCGGCTGAAATCGGGTTTCCTTACAACACTTTCGTGCAGAGCCTCTCGGTCCGAAGTACCAAGATTATTCCGCTGGAACCCGATAAAGTGGATGCCAGCCGTAACTACAACATGAGTCTTGTTTCCCTGAGCGGGTTGCAGGACCATGTTGAAATCACGAACGGTAAGTTGGCCGGAGCCAGTCTGATCGGCGGTTTCGCTGAAGTGATGATGTTGGAGGAAGCCTTGTTGCTTAACGGGTTGCATATCGGAGATCTATTCGAATACGCGCTTCCCGGCGGAGCAGGCAGTGTCAAGGTTCGCATTTCGGGAGCGTTTAAGCCTAAGAGTGACACGGACCCGTTCTGGTACAAAGGCTTGGAAAGCTACATGACCACGCTGGTCGTCAATGAAGAACTGTTCATGAATCAATTGCTTCAGAAGATGAAGGTACCCTTACGAGAAGCGAACTGGTACTACGCATTCGACCTCAGGGAAATACAAACGTCCCAACTTTCTCCACTTACCCGCACATTAGACAGATTGAACATTGAGTTGTATCAGAGATTAAAGGACACAAAAGTAGACATTTCTTTTATAGATTTACTTAGTGAGTTTCGCAAACAAAGTTTACAGTTACAGACGCTGTTATTCACGTTAGCGGCGCCTATGCTTGCGATGGTGTTCTATTATATCGCCATGAATGCCCGTCAGTCGCTGGATAAGCAGAAGAGCGATATTGCTGTTCTGCGCAGCCGAGGAGGAAGTACCGGTCAAATCATCCGGATCTATTTAATTGAAGGGCTGCTGCTCGGTGGTATTGCACTGGCGGTCGGACCCTTTATCGGCTGGTTTATGGCCAAGAGTATAGGTTCCGCAAGCGGATTTTTAACCTTTGTGGACCGAAAATCGATACCGGTCGGCATTTCTTCAGATGCTTTCATTGCAGGGGGCGTCGCGGTGCTCATCGCGGTGCTGTCGAGTGTGATACCTGCTGTCATCTATGCCAGACAATCTATTGTGAACTATAAGCAAAGCGCTGCCAGATCGGACAACAAGCCTTATTGGCAACGTTGGTTCCTAGATATTGTATTGGTATTGGCGGCGGGTTACGGATGGTATTTATTTAACGAGCGGCAGTTTCTCGCTGTGAAGACGGGACTCACGACAGATCAGCTGGACGTACAACCGTTCCTGTTCTTTGTTCCGGCGTTGTCGATTTTTGCTCTGGGATTGCTTTTCCTTCGAATTTTCCCATGGCTTCTGACGCTTTTTACGTGGATGGGAAGAAGATTCCTGTCCGTACCAGCTTATTTGACACTTACACAACTTTCACGTTCGGCCAACTCCTACTATCCTTTGATGATTTTGCTTATTCTGACGCTGGGACTTGGTGTGTACAATTCTTCAGCCGCCAGGACGATTGATCTCAATTCAACCGAGCGAACGCTCTATCAATATGGAACGGATGTTGTTGTCCAAACGGTATGGGAAGGTTTCGCGGAAGTAACACCCGGTTCCCAAGGCGGAGGCCAGGGAAATGGAGGCGGTCAGGGCTCAGGAGGAAGTTCAGGAGGAAGTTCAGGCGGCAACGGAGGAGGCGCGGGCGGCAACGGTGCAGGAGGCAATCCAGGTGCACCGGGCGGCGGGCAACCTCCGGGCCGGGTCATTTATAATGAACCTCCGTTTGAAATGTTCCGCAACCTGGAAGGGGTGGAAGCAGCTGCCCGTGTGTTAATTACCAAAGGCAGCGTTACCGTCTCGGGTCGTACCATTGGTCAGGGCACGGTAATGGGGATCGATAATGTTGATTTCTCCAAAGTTGCCTGGTTCCGAAACGATTTATTTCCTGTTCATCCTTTCAAATATTTGAACATCTTGGGAGCTTACGAGCATTCCGTCATTATTTCAGATAATGTCGCGAAGAAATATCAATTAAAGCCGGGGGACTCTATTTCCATAGCGATTAATCAGCAACCTGTTGAATTCTTTATCGTAGGTACATTGCCTTATTGGCCAAGTCAGTATCCGGAACAAAATCCGTTCTATATTACGAATTTAGACTACATCTATGATCAAGTGCCTGTAATTCCCTATGAGGTATGGTTAAAGATGAAGCCTGGCGCTAAAGCCGGACCTATGATTCAAGCTCTGCAAACACAAGGAATCGAACTGGCTTCGGTCAAGGATGTCCGCAACGAGCTGGTTGTCCAAGGGAAGCATCCTACGCGGGGCGGGGTATTCGGAATTTTAAGTTTAGGGTTTTTGGTGTCTGTCATGGTCTCCCTGATCGGTTACATTCTCTATTGGTTCTTTAACCTGTCGGGTCGCGTGGTTCAATTCGGTGTACTTCGAGCCATGGGCCTTTCCAGAGGTCAACTGACCGGAATGTTGCTCTTGGAACAGTTGTTTACAGCAGGTCTTTCCATTGGACTTGGCATCGGAATCGGAAAACTTACCAGCATTCTGTTCCTGCCCTTCCTGCAGACTTCGCAGAATACGCAGATGCAAGTACCTCCTTTTCGTGTCGTGTTCGAATCCAAGGACACCTTCCAGTTATATATCGTGGTAGCCTTCATGATGATCACAGGCGCAGCGTTGCTGTTCCTACAGATACGCAGATTGAGGGTTCATCAGGCCGTTAAGTTAGGGGAGGAGAGATAACATGATTCAATGTGAGGGACTTGTGAAGATTTATAAAACCAAAGATCTGGAAGTAGTGGCTTTGCAAGGTCTGAATATTTCTGTCGCCCCGGGCGAAATGATGGCCATTATCGGAAACAGCGGAAGCGGGAAATCGACACTGCTGAACATCCTAGGGGGTCTGGATCGTCCGTCTGCGGGCCAAGTGAGAGTCGGCGAATGGGATCTGCTGAAGATTACGGATGATCAATTGGTCGAATATAAACGAAGAACCGTAGGCTTTATATGGCAAAATAATGCGAGAAACTTACTCCCCTATCTGACCGCGCTTGAGAATGTGGAAATGCCGATGATGCTTGGGGGGAAATACGATAAACCGTACGCGAAGCAATTATTGGAATGGGTCGGTTTAAAGGATAGAATGTACAGCAAGCTTCAACAGCTCTCCGGGGGAGAACAGCAGCGGGTCGCTATAGCGATATCTTTAGCGAATCGACCCAACCTGCTTCTCGCCGATGAACCTACGGGTTCTGTCGATACACAAACCTCCGATATGGTTATGGAGATCTTCCGAAAGTTGAATCGTGAAATCGGAATTACGGTCGTCATTGTAACGCACGACTTGTCTTTAGCTGATAAAGTGGATCGGGTCGTAGCGATACGTGACGGATTAACCAGTACTGAATTTATAAAGCGAAATCCTAACTTAAATACGGATGGAGGTGAGGCGGGGGAATCTTGGGGAATTCCGTTGCAATCCGCGCATGAAGAGTATATTGTGGTGGATCGAGTTGGCCGGCTCCAAATCCCGCGGGATTATATGAACAAGTTAAGTATCAAAGACAAGGTGTCTATGGAATTCGATGGCGAGAAAATTGTAATTAAAGCACCAACCATTGTGGAGGGGAACCTGAAATGAATTTAAATAAGAGACTCAGGAAATCGATTGTAATTGGTTTGGCCTTAAGTCTGGTCTTACCCGTTCTGGCGGCTTGTAACAATAACAGCGAAGCCAAAGATACCGAACAACGGGTGCTTCGAATCGCGACCATGTGGGGCGGCGGCGACGATACCTGGTTAAGACAACAGTTTACCGAAATTTTTGAATATACAAATCCTAATATTGAAATCGAGTTTGTACCCGCAATTGAACAAAGCATGTATGGGTATGATCAGCCGAAGCAAGGTGAGAAGCAACCTGATCCCGTTGAGGAAATGAAGAAGAAATTAACCGGTCCTAACCCTCCGGATGTTGTCATGTTGGATTACGGACAGCTTTCCACATTCATTGATGATAATCTGCTTACACCGCTGGATCCGATGCTGACGGATGATAAATTCGATACGTCCGTGCTGGTGCCCGCTGTATATGAAGGATTGAAGAAGCTTGGCGACGATAAGCTTTACGCTCTTGCGCCTACATTTTCCTCATCCGCCTTGTTCTATAATAAAGCTATGTTTCAAGAAGCCGGTGTGGAACTCCCCAAGGATGGTTTGACGTGGGACGATGTATTTAATCTGGCCCGGCAGTTAAAATCAGGCGAAGGCGAGAACGCCAAATATGGTTTCTCCTTTAACAGCTACAGCGGCTCGGACCCATTCTATGATACAATACAATACTCCGCTCCGCTGCAGTTATCGATGTTTGATGACAAGGGAGAAAAGATGACGGTAGATACCGACAAATGGGAGCAAGTGTGGTCCACGATCGTTGGAATCAACAACGAAAAGTTGCTTCCTGTTATGGATGATCCTAGCAAGCCAAGGCCGATGGAAAAAGCGGGAAGCTATAACCCGTTTCAAGGCGACAACTTCTTATCCGGCAAGGTAGGGATGACAATCGCTCATTATGGTTATATTAACCAACTTATTGATGCCAACAAGAATGCTGAGAAAGTTGAAGGTTTCAAACCCGTGGATTGGGATGTAGTTACCGTTCCTGTTCATCCGGAGGCGCCGGGAATCGGAGGAAACATATGGATGAACGGTGTTATGGGAATCAACGCCAAGGCACAGAACTTGAAGGATGCCTGGGCGTTCATTAAGTTTATCAACAGCGAAGATTGGGCGCGTTTGAAATCCCGCAGCAGCTATGATCTGGTATCACATGTTAAATATAATAAGCCCAAAGAAGGTCTGCAGTATAACATTGAGGCATTCTACAAGCTGTCACCCATACCGAATCAGGATAATATGAGCAAGCTATACCAGAAGATGCCAAACCTGCACCGTGTTCAGGAACTCGGCCGGACCAAGTTTCAAGAGGTGTTAAAAGGGAAGAAGAAAGTCCGTGAAGCCCTTAAGGAATGGGATACGGAAGGGAACGCTCTGCTGGCTGAAATTAAGAAAAATCCGAACGGTCCCATGGAAGGCGGGGTAGGCGGAGAAGTTTATACGAAGTAACGGGTGAAGAGGGAAGCGCTGTTTGCAGCGCTTCTTTTCTGATTTCTGAAGGGAATATAAGCATTATTTTAATGGAAAATGGGGTAATCTATGGGTACAAACCACATCGAGATGAACACTGACATGCAAAGGAGCAGAAATTTGTTATGATGGCATGGGTATATTGGGGCAGATTATATGACACTAAATTCCAAGCAGGTTGTTTGGCTAAACGGATGGAGAATGATTGGTGGATTTATGGATACGAATGTCCGCGGGAGATTGAAGTGTTCCGCTCAAGAAAAGGTCGGTTCGGGGTGCGGTATACGCATTGAACCATCAAATACCTTATAAAAAAAGATTGACTCACAGGGCCCTTCTGGTGTATATTAGTTTTTGTCGCTGTCCGCATCAAGGGCCCTTAGCTCAGTTGGTTAGAGCGGTCGGCTCATAACCGATTGGTCGGGGGTTCGAGTCCCTCAGGGCCCATCTTATATCATGAACATGCGACACCTGAATACATACAAGTAAAGCCCGTGGAATTAGTCATTCCACGGGCTTTCTGCATTCCTATCCTGTATAATACCCATAAATAAGAAATGTCGGAGGGATATGATGAATAGTTCTTTTCAGATTGAAGTGGGTTCAGAACGGATCATTCGAGGCAATCTGCTCCTAGCGGAGGTAAATCCATCCCCAATCACCTTGATCATTTGCCATGGATATAAAGGGTACAAAGATTGGGGTTTCTTTCCTTATGCAGCTGGTTCATTCGCAAAACATGTCAATGTAATCATTTTTAATTTTTCACATAATGGGGTGGGGGCTTTAGGAGATTCATTTGATGAGTTAGAGAAATTCGCGCGTAATACGTATGCTCGTGAATTAGAAGATCTGGATGTGTTGATTAAGAGCCTTAGGAAAGAGAAAGATCCCCTATTTTCAGGGCTGGGTAACTCTCGTATTTATTTATTGGGACATAGCCGCGGCGGTGCGGTTGCCTTGCTCTATGGATTGGATCAACCCGAGGAAATCAGCGGAATTGTAACTTGGAACGGTGTTACTGAGCCTGAGGGGATTTTCACGAAACAGCAGGTGGAACAGATGCGCCAAGAAGGCAGAAGCTATGTTGAGAATGCCAGAACGAAGCAGCAGATGCCGTTAGATGTTGAAATTATTGAAGATCTAGACTTGAACAAGGAGCGATACAACCTCATTCAGCGAAGTAAAGGATTAGAGATTGCCGTCCTAGCCATTCAAGGGGATGAGGACTTTGAGCGGCTAAAGCGCGGTAGAAAGGATTTACTCAACAACCAGCCCGCAATTAGACAATTGACTGTAGCCGGCGGGAATCACACGTTCGGTACCGTACATCCGTTTCGAGGCACGACGGAAGCTTTGGAAACGGCTATTGCTGAAACGGTGGCCTTCATGGTTCAACCGAACACGGATAAGGTATAAATGCTGTAGTGATGTTTAGGAGGCTTGTCCGTGAACGCGTATTCGCAGGGAAATATATATTCTTTTCAGACCTTGTTCCAACAGTCGCCAATGGGACTAGCGATTGTCTCGTTAGAAGACTGGCATATGTTCCAAATCAATCAAGCATTATGTTCTATGATTGGTTATTCAAGTGACGAATTACTTCACAGTCCGTTCGCGCAATATACGTTTACAGAGGATTGGACTGAGACAATACAAAATAGATTGACAAACTCCGTCTTACGGCATCCGAAGAACCCGTTGGAGCATGAAGTTCGGCTTATTCACAAAGATGGCCATATCATTTGGATCTGTCTGCATGTTTCGTTGCTGGCTGACCCGGATGAGAACACTTCCAATGCAAACCAGTTAATTTTGCACATGGAGAATATTACGGATAAGAAAATGATTGAGAATCGTTTACCTGATAATGCTGACCTGAACACCCTTTTCCATTACAATGTTCAGGATATTATATCTTACAGCTCACCGGACGGGACGATCTTATATGTCTCACCTTCCGTGAAGAAGGCGTTGGGTTATGAGCCCCATGAACTTATTGGCAAAAATCGCAAACAATTTTATCATCCCGAACACGTTTCCACGATGATTGATAAAAAAACTTTGTTTTCTGAACAAGGTGAAATGTTTGTTCGTAAAGTACGTCACAAAGACGGTCATTATCTGTGGATTGAAACTAAATTTCAAATCATTAGAGATCGTGCAGGGCGAATTGATAAAGTGCTGACGATCGCAAGGGATGTCACCGAGCGAATCAAGTACGAGAAAACGTTATCCGAAGCGCAGCGTATTGCCCAAATCGGATCTTGGGATTGGGATCTCGTAAATTCCAAGCTTTCATTTTCCGAGGAGTTAAGACGCATTTTTGGGTATACCTTCCCCGCAGTCGTGGAACAGCCTGATTTATTTATGCGCAGCATTCTCCCCGAGGATTTGGAATATGTAAGCAATAGTATTTCTGAAACATTATTACATGGGAAAAGCTCTAGCTTAATCTACCGGATTGTATTGCCCGATTCTAGCATAAAATTCATTCAAGGGCATTGGCAAGTGACCCAGAACGAACTTGGTGAAGCTATTTATGTCGTTGGTCTAGTGCAAGATATTACAGAGCGTATTTTAATGGAAGATAAACTTCGAGAGAGAGAACAGAATTACAGATTAATTTCTGAATATTCCATGGACTTCATATCCCGACATAAAGTCGATGAAATGGCAACATTTCTGTTTGCTTCTCCGGTATGCCAAACGATGCTCGGTTATGAACCCGCGGAAATGATCGGTACGAGCGGATTAGGTTATATTCATCCGGATGACGTGGAAAGCGTCAAGCTGTTTCTGGATGAAACCTTCTTAGGTAAAGGTGCAGAGTCAGTTACATTCCGTTTCCGAAGGAAAAGCGGGGAATACCTGTGGTTTGAAACCACTTGCAGATACACATTTGATGAACTAGGTTCGGTACAGGAAATTATGGCAATTTCCAGGGACATCACAGAACGGAAAATTTATGTGGAAGAAATCGAGAAGATGAGTTACCAGCATACACTTATATTAAACTCGGTCTCCGAAGGCATATTCGGCGTTGCTCCGAACGGTCAGGGAATGTTTATAAATCCAGCAGGAGCCGCGATGCTGGGATATAAGCCCGCGGAACTCATTGATACCCACAAACTGGCGTCTATCCAACAGACGAGATCTGACGGATCTCAATATAAAGATGGAGATTCCAGAATTCAACGTGCCGTCAGAGATGGACTATTTCTTGAGAAAAGCGAGGCCGTATTCTGGCGTAAGGACGGCTCCAGCTTTCTCGTTAAATATCAAGTTACCCCTATATTTGACAAAGGAATCCGTAAAGGGGCTGTTATTGTATTCAGTGACATCACCACGGAGAAAGAAATTATTAAGGCTAAGGAGTCGGCTGAACAGGCGGATCGGGCGAAGTCTGAATTTCTGGCCATCATGAGCCATGAAATCAGAACACCGATGAATGGGGTCATCGGAATGACGGGTCTGCTGGCGGAAACCCAGTTGTCTGAAGAACAACAAAGTTATATAGGTATTATTCAGGAAAGCGGTGACGCGTTACTTCACATTTTGAACGAGATTCTGGATTTCAGCAAAATTGAAGCAGGCAAAATGACGCTTACACACGAACCTATAGAACTGTACACTTTACTTTACAGTGTCACGGAACTATTTGCCCCTAAAGCGGCAGATAAGGGTTTAAGCATTCATTACGAAATGGATAAGGAAATTCCGCCGATCATCATGGGCGATCCTTCCAGACTTCGACAAGTACTTGTGAACTTGGTCGGTAACGCTATTAAATTTACAGACAAAGGCTATATTTCGATAAGGGTAAACCGGACTGTATCGGTGGACCCAAGTCGTATCGCTATTCAATTCATTGTGAAAGATACAGGAATCGGCATTCCAAGTGACAAGAAGGACTTGCTGTTTCATTCCTTCTCCCAACTTCATCCGGCCATCAATCGTAAATATGGAGGGACGGGGCTGGGCCTTGCTATTTGCAAAAAGCTTGTTGAGCTCATGGGAGGCACAATCGGAGTGGAAAGCGTGGAAGGCGAAGGATCAGAGTTTTACTTTACACTTAGCAGTAAACTCTGGGAGAATTTAAACTATGCTGAGACGAATCCAATTTCTAAAGAAATGTTGCCTTCACCGGCTGAGATCTCTCATAGCTCAGGGAAGTTTGGTCCGCTCCAAATCCTGTTAGCAGAGGACCACCCTGTAAATCGCAAGCTTTTTGTGGCCATCCTTAAGCGGTTGGGATACATGACAGACGTTGTGGTTAACGGTGCCGAAGCCGTGGAGGCTGCATTGAATAAACAGTATGACCTAATATTTATGGATATCCAAATGCCTGTCATGGATGGATTGGAAGCGACTGCTAATATTAAAAAGCAGTTTCCTGTAGGGAGCCTGCCGACTATATGCGCGGTCACGGCTTTCGCCCAAGAAGAAGATCGACAGATGTGTTTGAAGGCCGGTATGAAAGAGTTTATAAGCAAACCAGTTAAGTTTAATGAAGTGGAGCGAGTCTTGAAGGTCTGTGCACAACATTTGCAATAATAAAGAAGCCCGGCATGGGTATATGCCGGGCTTCTCATTTGAGACTATGGCGTAGTTCGAAACGGTCTTAGAAAAATCTTTGGAATGTCCGTGTCAAACCGCATTAATTTACCGGTAGTAGGGTGTGTGAACGAAAGGATGCGAGCATGTAACCCAAGGCGGCCCAACTCTTTCGTTTTGGCTCCATACTTCTTATCGCCGCTTATGGGATGCCCGATATCTTGCATGTGCACGCGGATTTGATTTTTTCGGCCTGTTTCGAGATGAACTTCGAGTAAAGTATATTGTTTGTTATACTGCAATCTTTTGTAATGAGTTACGGCATGCTGTCCGTCGTTTGGGTATGGGCTTGAAAACATTTTCAGTGTTTTGCTCTCTTTAAGCCATGAAGTTATGGTTCCCTCTGTTTTATGTACCAATCCCTCAACCAATGCCACATAGGATCTCTCTTCTACTGTCTCTTTCCAGGTTTCCTGCAGCCGGTGTTTGACTTCTTCACTTTTTGCAAACAACATGACGCCGGAGGTATCCCGGTCCAGACGATGAACAACGTAAATTCGATTGGAGGGATTTTTGCTTTTAACATAGTCTGTTAATTGCCGATAGGCAGTAACTTCCGTTTCCTTATCCGAAGCAATTGACAAAAGGCCATGATCTTTATGTATAACGATTAGATCTTCATCTTCATGAAGGATGTGGAGTCCTAGCAAGGGGGCCGATTCGACCATTTTCTCAGTGCTAATGGATACGATGTTTCCCGGATTTAGTTGATGGTTATAGAGTGTGACCGATTTGTTGTTTACTGATATTTGTCCCCGGGCCAGCATGGATTTAATGGAATTCCGTCCAGTTCCCGATAAAGCCTGCAACAGAAAAGTCAGTAATTCTGATGGTTCCGTGACGGTGAATTGTTTAACGTTCTTGGAAGAATGCGGTTTATTCAGTGGAGGTGTGGATTTCGGCCGGGTCTGAGAATAAGCGGGGACCTTATGATTTCTTGGTTTCTTATGCATGAACATGAATCTCCTCAGTTAAATAATAAATCAACTATACCATGCGGCTTGCAAAAAACAAACACACCTGAAGGTGTACCTCTTCTAATGTCCGGATGTAAATTTCAACCCGACAATTCCGCCAACGATGACAAGAAGAAATACGATTCGTAACGCATCGCTGGGCTCTTTCAAAAAAACCATCCCGAAAATCACCGTTCCCACAGCCCCAATGCCCGTCCAAATCGCATAAGCTGTTCCTATGGGAAGAGTACGCGCTGCAAGTGACAAGAAATAAACAGAAACCGCCATGCCGGATACCGTAATAATCGAAGGCATAAGACGGGTAAATCCTTGAGTGTATTTTAATCCAACGGCCCAAATGATCTCTAATGCTCCTGCCACCGCTAAATAAATCCAAGCCATAATGGATTCGACTCCCTTCTTTCTCGTAACCATAGGTTTTGTTCGGAGGGTTAGGAATATGAAAAGAATTAATATGTAACTGAACCATGATTATCCAAATACATAACATTCTCCATCATAGCTGGGATTTTATATCCGTTAATTGCCGTGCCGGTCCTTTCGAACATTGAATATACTATAGGGCATTTCAAAAACCTATTTATGAAGGGATGCGGGCACATGAACGGTAACTTAGGTTTATTTGGCGGATTTCTTGTGGGCTTTTTGTTGATGTTTACTCCATTTTCAGCATTGTCGATTTTGGATGGAGGGGAATGGGGGCTGCAGGAGATTGTTGTGGATGTTATGAGATTGGTCGGCCTGGTTGCTGCAGTATATTTCGGTTTTAAAGTCATGAAATCAGAGTGGAAATCCAGTAGATAATCTTAATAAATACCTCTTACATGTGAATGTACAGAAAATAAGAGTTAAAAGCCCCATAATTGGGGCTTTTAACTCTTACTATACTAACAACCTATTATGATCTGAACAGGGTTCGAACCTGTGACCCCCACCCTGTCAAGATGGTGCTCTCCCAGCTGAGCTATCAGATCTAATCCAATTGAAGATAAAATATATAATATCAACTCTCACGTTCGAAGTCAATCTATTTAAAAAACATGAGACTAAAGTCACAAAAAGACATATACTATATTAAATTAGTGTCATATCTTGGTTGTTTCAATTATAATAGATATACTCTATGGAAAAAGTAGGTATTTTAGACTATGACAACTTTAGATTTACTCATTCGTAAAGTATCAAAAATCGTTATATTTTCAAATCCTATCTCAACAGGGAATTTATTAGAGCAACGTCCCGGTGATCCCAGATTGCCTATGAAAGCTTACTTTGTCATATTAAAACCGAGTACAGACGGCTCAGAAAAGTTTCATGAACTATGGCTGAAGCAGGATGGACAGTTTGCTGTAACCGAAATCGGATATGAAACACAGGTCCGTTTTACACGTAAGGTCATACAGTCCGAAATTAAATCTTCGGATGTAACAGAACAGTTCAGCCGCTTTGAAATTGAAGAACGATTCAGCAACGTGCTACAGAAGCATAATCATAAACGATGATATAAGGGCGGCATGCATATGGCTTTTTACATAGCTTATAAAGATACGGTGCTTGGATCAGGCATGACCAAAAAACGAGCGGAGATTAAACTGCGGGAGTTGGAAGTGTCATTCGCAGGTTTACATATCATTGAACTCAGTGATAAAGCTTTGAATCGCACAAAAGGTACAAACACGAAACCGTTCAAGGAACATTCCTGAAACTGCCGTTATTTTCAAAGCATAGAACGCCTTCCAGCTTCCGATGCTAATCCTGAGGTGATTCTGATGAATCGAGGATTAATTGCGGCACTGTCCGCTGTAGCCACCGCCCAACTGCTCAAAATTCCAATTCGATACGCCAGAACCGGCCATCTTCACTTAAGTCAGATTGCGACAACAGGGGGGATGCCTAGTTCCCATTCGGCTGGTGTCTGCGCGTTGATCACGTATATTGGCCTGAAGCGAGGTGTCAAAAGTGTCGATTTTGCCTTGAGCAGTTTATTCGGGGTGATTGTCATGTATGATGCTATGGGTATACGAAGGCACGCGGGAGAAATCGCGGTAGAAGTGAACGAAATGGATATTCAGCTTGAAAGGCTTGCCAAAGAACATCCAGGCATATATCATAAACGGAGAGAACAAGAGCTTAAGGAAATGCTGGGACATTTGCCTGAAGAAGTGGCCGCAGGCGCGGTTGTCGGCGCTGCAATCGGAGCATTGACCTACGCGTTGAATTAACCGTAAGGGGTGCCTGAACAATTGAATACGATTTTTGCCGAAACACAAGCTCAACTTAATGATTGTCTGTACGTTCGCACCGAAGTTTTTGTCAAAGAACAAGAAGTGCCAATGGATTTGGAAGTAGACGAATTTGATGTGTTTCCCTTGAATTGTAACCATGTGTTAATCAAGGACGGGGAACAACCGATCGGAGCCGCGAGACTTCGGGGATATGAGGGCGGTGCGGCTAAATATCAGCGAATCGCGGTTCTGAAAGAGTATCGTGGTAAAGGAATCGGTAATCTTTTACTTGAATCTATGGAGCAACGAGCACAGCAAGAGGGATATCGTTCCGCGGTTCTTGATGCACAAGTCCAAGCGATCCCTTTCTACGAAAAGGCAGGGTTTCATGTAGTTTCCGAGGAAACCTTTTTGGATGCGGGCATTCCCCACGTACGAATGAAGAAAATATTTATTTAAAAAAGACCTCTTTCGAGGTCTTTTTTATTATTTTAGAAAAGTGGAAGTTGATCTAGATTGTTAGCTTTTGTTCCATCCGGATTACTTCGCAAATGATCATCGCCATCTTTTCCTTTAATTACGCTTACATTATTGATCTGTTCCGCTTTGGCCATCAACTGTGCTTCCTTGTAGTCTACCTCGCGTCCGGTCGCAAACTTGAATGCAATGATGTCACCCTCATCATTCTTACGAACAGCAACAACTTCTTCCCGTTCAGCTGAGTTCATGATCTCACTCCCTTCCAAGAAAGGTTCCCCCAAAGCGACTCCGGTCATACATGTTATATATATTCAGCTTTCTACATTTTCAATTACAATGGTCTTGTGTTGTCGAATAAATCGCATTTCGCCCGTTTTCCCTTCGAAGTCAGGCATGTTGTCACCGTAATGCATTAAATAAATTTTACGTTGAATGTCTGTCGGCAATGTTAATAATTGATCAATCCCTGCGTGGACGACACCTGGGAGGCTCAACTGGCAGTCATGAAGTATTGTTCGGCATTTCCGTTCATGATGAACATATTCCAATAATGCTAAATCAAACTGCAAATCTGCACTATAAAACGTATGCTCACCTATAAACAATGAATAGGATAGCTTGCCGGGAATATGCTCGGTTTGAGTATACTCAATCGTTAACCCCTCTGTTACCGCGAAAGGTTCCCGTTCCTTAACTGGATAAACTTCAAAATAACAATCCAAGGATTGAATCCCTTCTTGTTCAAGTCCTGCCCTAAGGGAGTTCTCCCACAATGGATGTAGTAACGCTTCAGGAACAATAATCTTGGGCTTACGTTCATAAAGAAATTTCATCTGAAATGCAAATTCTTCAAGACCACCGATATGATCAGCGTGTAAATGTGTAACAATCACCGCATCGATTTCACCGAACGATTTCCCCATCTTGTGAAGTGCCGCGGGCGCTGTAATCCCACAATCAATCATGATCGTTGCGTCATTTACATATAGAAGAGCATTATTATTAAAATAATTTTTGGCAAAAGCACTGCCGGTGCCCATCATTTCAAGTGTTATTCCCATGATTTCCTCCTTTGGTTCGTATCACTTAATTTAACATTTCTTGTGGAGAAATAAAAGAATATCCAACGCGTTGTGAACAGACAAATTAGGCGTCAGCGGAGGACCTACGCCATCCGGAACACATATCATAGTTAAGGAACTAGGCTGGAGGGATGGTCGTGGTAAAAGGAAAAGGGAAAGCGGCGAAGAAGAAGGAAATGCCTGCAGGGGATAAAAGTATCCACAATATGAGAGTCGTCGGTTCGGACACATGCGCGGTTTGTAAAACACAATGCGCCCGGGGACTGAAATACCTTGCCCGGATGAGTGAACCGGGAGTTGTGGGAAAAGGAGTGCCCTGTATATTAACGAAAGGCAGAGCTTACAAATAATAAAAAAAGAATGGATTCTATTGCGAATCCATTCTTCAGATCATTGTCTTATCCTTCATTACTTTAAGTATGAGTCCATCCAGCTTCTGACTGATTGCCAGTACCTGCGGGTGGCCAAAATTGTACTTATACTTCTCTGCAGTATTTTCTAGAAGCTTCTTGAGTTGGTCGATTTCGCAGGATAATTCGGGCTGACTAGTCATTCGTAATCTTCCTTTATTTCCAAGAATTATAATAATAATTGTAACACGTCATGACACTTCCGAAAACAGAAATTTAGGTGGGTTAATTTATATTTACAAAGATTTATTAGATATGGTAATATTAAAAATTTTGTCGATGATTGTTATTCTTTGGTAATATTTTGTTAATTATCGTTAACCTTATGTTGTTCATAGTTTAGCGCAACTCTTTACCTCCAAAGGAGTATAACATAGCAGAAGAACAACTACTTGGAGGTAGGCTCATGAAGTTCAGACGGATTATAACCCTCACTCTTGCACTTTCCATGTTCGGCACGGTTTCTGTTTTTGCCGACTCCATCGGCCAACAGATTCGTGTCATAATTAACAACAGAGAAGCCTCGGATCCAGGTCTTATCGTAGACGGAAAGACGATGTTATCCTTGCGTGAGATGGCCGAATCTTTGCATGCGTTAATCGCATGGAACGAAGAAGCTAAGAAAGTGCAAATCATCAAACCTAATGTTCATATGTTTCTAATTGATGCCGAGAAAGATAAGATTTTTAATGAGGTTGAGCGGGGAAAGGCGGATTTTATTTTTATTGCGCAGACGGACAATCTTTTGGCAGATGTGTATTCCTTCAGGGTTACCATAACGGATCCTTATGGCAAGGTAACGGATATCGTGCCGGAAACTATATTTACCGATCAGAAAGATACGTATAATACACGTTCCAAGGAAATGAGTTATGATTTCAGATTTACAGGCAAGTATACGATTGATTACCAAATGAAGCTGACACGCAACCATGACTATCAAACGGTTTCCCAGAAAGTGATCACGTCCCGATCTCTTAAGTAGGAGTTGATATTCGAAGCTTCGGAGGAAATTGACCGACGATGCCCAATAATGGTACGATACGCTGTGTTACATATTAAATTTCGAAAAGAGGCTGTTTAATGAGCGAACACGTACACGATGAAAATTGCAACCACGACCATGAGGATCAAGTCTTCATCATTACAGATGCGGACGGAAACGAACATGAGATGGTGATGGTATATACGTTTGAATCTGAGGAGCAAGTTTATGCGGTGCTTTTGGACAAGAATAACCCGGAAGAAGACGGCGTGATCTTCAGAATCGAAGAAGAAGGCGAAGAGGCTTTCCTGGAAAGTATTGAAGATGAAGATGAGTGGAATCGTGTTGTAGCTGTCTACAATCAGATTGCTGCTGAAGAATCCGAGAACGTTTAGTCGTTATCAGAATAAAAAAAAGCTAGCCGATTACGCGGCTAGCTTTTTTTTGGTTTATGGCCCAATGTGGTTAAAGCTGGGTCTGTTGAGTTATTTGCGTGAATTAAAATACATAATTCTTTCATTGAACAAGGTAAGACGAGCGGAAAGCCTCTTGGCAAGAAATTTACACAGTTCGTTAGCCTTCGCTTTATCGCCATGGGTAGCATCATCGGGCAGTACCACCTGGATATGAGATTTCAATACATCCGTGCCTTCTTCAAGTTCTGTTCCAATCCCAAACAAGATGTAGCGATAGGCCAGGGTTTTGCCCTTCAGATAGAACCATAAACCTTCGCCTTCCGGCTTGGATTCAATCGTGTAGGGAAAAGCGGATTCCGCATAATCCCAACCAAGTTGTTGGCCGGTCAGAGCAGCCTGTTCCCTATAGTAAAGCAGGTGAGATCTAATTTCGTCCAGCGTAATGGTCTCGATTGCTGAACCGTCTGCCAATGTGATAAACGCGCTTTGTCCCATGCTTACACCTCATCCCATGAATAGTGTTTCATGTAACTGTTCGACCATTAGCCAATAATTGCGCCCGGCTCCGAAATAACCTTGATGTTCTGAATGCTGCGATCTTCCGGTCCTTTAACGGGTAGTCCCACCTGTACATGCTCCATAATATAGTCGATATTCTCTTGGGAGATGACTTCACCGGGCAAAAGAATGGGAATGCCTGGCGGGTACACGTAAATGAACTCCGCAATAATGCGGTCGGCTGATTCTGTAAATGGTATAACTTCGGTATCCCCATAGAAAGCATCCCTTGGTGTAATGGCCAGGTGAGGAATTTCCGGAACCTTGACAATCAATTCACCGGCTTCTCTAATATTATAATTGACTTTGGAAAGATGCCGTAAAGCCGTTAACAGGATATCTACGGTTTCCTGCGTATCACCAGGTGTAATGAGTGCGAGAATGTTATACATGTCGCTTAGCTCTACTTCAATATTGTAATGCTCACGAAGAAAATTCTCGGTTTCATAGCCGGTGATCCCTAAATTACGCACATGAACGCAAAGCTTGGTCGGATCCCAGTCAAACGTGGCCTCGTCACCAAGTATTTCTTCCCCGAAGGAGTAAAGTCCCGGAATCGTGTTAATCGTCTCGCGTGCATATTTCGCCAGAGAAATGGCTTGATCAGCCATTTCACGTCCGTTTAACGCCAAATTACGACGCGCCACATCCAGGGAAGCCAATAGCGGATATGAAGTGGAGGTTGTCGTCAACATACTGAAGATGGTTTGTACACGTTGCGGATTGACAAGACCTTTCTTTACGTTAAGGACCGAGCTGCCGGTCATGGAGCCGCCCAGTTTATGAACCGATGTAGCTGCCATATCGGCACCGGCTTCCATGGCGGACATAGGCAACTCCTCATGGAAATGAATGAGTACACCGTGAGCTTCATCCACAAGGACTGGAATTTTGAAAGAGTGCACGAGATCCACAATCTCTTTCAAATTCGCGCAGAAGCCGTAATACGTCGGATTAATAACAAGTAAAGCCTTGGCATCCGGGTGCTTTTCCATCGCTCTCTTGACGGAACGCAATGTGATACCATGGTCTATCCCTAAATTCTTGTCGCGTGCTGGAGACAGAAATACCGGCTTCGCGCCGCTGAAGATAATAGCGGACATCACGGATTTATGAACATTCCGCGGGATGATAATCTTGTCACCGGGTGAGCATACTGCAAGAATCATGGTCATGATCGCGCTGCTTGTCCCCTGAACCGAAAAGTAAGTATAATCGGCTCCGAACGCGTCAGCGGCCAGTTGCTGTGCCTCTTCAATAACGCCTGTAGGCTGGTGCAGATCATCTAAAGGAGCTATATTAATGAGATCAATGGACAATACATTATCCCCTACAAAGCTTCTGAATTCTTGATCCATCCCGGCGCCTTTCTTATGTCCCGGAATATGAAATTGTACCGGATTGCTCGCCGCATGATTAACCAGCGCGGTGAACAGGGGTGTCTGGCGGTGGTCCATCCAACATCCCTTCCTTTCATAATATACTGTTGTTACTATAACAAATATAAAGGGGAATGCAAGGAGTTTTTCCCTTGAATGCCACTGGATCATGAAGCACACAAAGCCTCAGGTAAAGGTTCTTCAATTGTTCATTTTATTGCACAAAAAAGTTGTGATACGATAGGGTCATTACTCAGTATATCGCGTTCTACAGTCAAGAGAGGAAGATACATAATGAGAAAACAGCTGACAATTATCGGCTTTACGCTGTTTACGATTTTCATCGGCTTCGGAATCGTGATTCCGTTGCTTCCCGTCATGGTTCAGGAAACCGGGGCTCCTGAGTACCATTTCAACATCATGCTGGCGGCATATTCCGCCGTTTCATTTGTAGTGTCGCCATTCTGGGGAGCATTATCCGACAGAATCGGCAGGAAACCGGTATTAATCGCGGGAGTATTGGGTTTCAGCGCCAGTTTTTTATTGTTTGGTTTGTCATCAGGTAACCTGGGTTTGATGTACTTCTCGCGAATTCTAGGAGGATTATTCTCAGGGGCTACCACGGCCTGCGCGGTCGCGTATGTTGCGGACATAACTAACGAAGATAACCGCACGAAAGGGATGGGAGTTGTCGGCATGTCCATCGGCTTGGGATTTATTTTCGGGCCGGCGATCGGGGGGATATTGAGTCGGTTCGGTCACAGTGTTCCTTTCTTTACCGCTTCGGTTATCTCTTTAATAACAGCTGTATTTATCGTAAGGGTATTAAAGGAGTCCCTTGCTGTGGATCAGAGAACTCCTTCAGGTAAAAGCGGATCCCGTTGGGCGGCATTCACGGGCAGCGTTAAATATTTATACATTTTGTTGTTTCTTGTTACATTTACTCTGGCCGGTTTGGAAGGTACACTTCAATTTTTTCAGATGCAGGCTTTTGGAGCTACGCCGGAGGATGTCGGTTATATGTTTCTGGCCAGCGGGATTGTAGGTGCCTTAATTCAAGGAGGCTTTGTGCGGAGGTATATTAAAAAAGGGGACGAGCCTAAGTATATTCGCATCGGCTTTCTGTTACAGGGGCTTGGCTTTATTCTTCTGATCTTCTCAGACAGTCTAGTTACAGCCATGATCTACTTATCGGTGTTCGGCGCCGGAAATGCGCTGTTACGGCCTTGTTTGACTTCTTTGATTACCCAAAAGACAACGGTCGGCCAGGGTGCGGCATCAGGGCTGAGCTCGTCCATGGACAGCCTCGGACGTGTCGGGGGTCCGCTTTTGGCAGCATTATTGTACGGGATGAGCGTGGAGCTTCCGTTTTATGTCAGCGCGGTCGTCTGTGTTGCGGCCTTATTCCTTGTCAGCCTCTATGTAATTCGAAGCAAGGACTTAAAGTCCTATTCGAATAGGTAATTTGTTTAGGTTATGAATAATCATGAAGCATCTGTAATAACTATGTAAAGAAACTTAACGTACGTTCATAATTAAGAAAAGGTTATTACAATTATTTAAATTATCTGTCAATTTACCTTACACAAAAGCACAAATTTCTTCTAAGATGTATTTGATTTCTTAAAGTTTGATAGTATAATAAGTATCGAATCTTGTGCACAAGTTCTTCCAATGAAAATGTTTAAATAGTTGGAAAATTCTTGTGTTAAAAAAACATACCTGGGGGTAATCTACTTATGAAGAAGTGGACAAGTCTTACACTAGTTGCCATCATCGCGCTGGTTCTTGTTCTATCGGGTTGCGGCAAGGACAATAATGGAGCGAATGAAGGCAAGAACACTGGCGAAAACGCCGGAAATGCCGGAAACGCACCGAAGTCTGACATCAAAGTGGGTCTCGTTACGGATTCCGGCGGTGTTAACGACAAATCGTTTAACCAGAGCGCATGGGAAGGCCTAGAAAAAGTAGGCGATTCCAAAGGTGTTGAAACTAAATACCTAGAGAGTAAATCGGACCCAGACTATATTCCTAACTTAAACAAATTCGTAAAAGACGGTTACAGTCTGACTTGGGGTATCGGCTTCCTAATGGGAGACGCAATCAAGAAAGTCGCTACAGACAATCCGGAAGCCAAGCTTGCGATCATTGACAACGCTGTTGAAGCACCCAACGTTGCATCGGTTACATTCGCGGAGCATGAAGGTTCTTACCTAGTGGGGATCGTTGCGGGTCTGACAACGAAAACGAACAAGATCGGTTTCGTCGGCGGTATGGAAATTCCGGTAATTACCCGTTTCGAGAAAGGCTTCGTAGCTGGCGTTAAAGAAGCTAACCCGAATGCTGAAGTTTTAATTAACTACGTGGGTGATTTCGGTAAACCGGATGCGGGTAAAGCAGCAGCGGCTACTATGTACGACAACGGAGCGGATATTATTTTCCACGCGGCCGGCGCTACAGGTAACGGTGTGTTTAACGAAGCAACAGACCGTTCCAAATCGGGTTCCAAGGTTTGGGTAATCGGTGTGGATAAAGACCAATCGTTAGAGTTTGGCGAAGAAGTTACTTTAACATCCATGATGAAGCGTGTAGATACAGCGGTTGAAACCATCACTACACAATTGGTGGACGGCGAGTTCCCGGCAGGCAAGATCGTAACTTTGGGCCTTAAAGACGATGGAGTAGGTCTTCCGGAAAACAATAAGAATGTAGCCGAAGATGTGTTAAAGAAAGTAGAAGATTATAAAGCCAAAATTATCAGCGGTGACATCACAGTTCCTGCCGAGTAATTTACAAGTTTCATAAAAAATTTTACAGGTCTGACCAAACAAGGCTGGTTGTGAAACCGGCCTTGTTCTTTCATTACTAAGGCCTATACCAAATTCATGTTCAGGGTGATTCTTATGAGCGATAGGGCTCCAGTACTAGAACTACGAGGCATAACCAAACGGTTTCCGGGTGTAGTGGCTAATGATAATATAAGTTTGACGCTTAACAAAGGCGAGATTCATGCACTATTAGGTGAGAACGGTGCGGGAAAATCTACCCTGATGAGCATCGTGTTCGGTCTTTACCGTCAAGATGAAGGTGAAATTTTCGTAAACGGGAATCCATCGGAAATTGATAATCCGAATAAAGCAATTGAATTAGGCATCGGTATGGTTCATCAGCATTTTAAACTCGTACAACCGTTCACAGTAACAGAGAATATTATTTTGGGTATGGAGCCAAAAAAGGGTCTTAACATTGATTACAAGACAGCCTCCCGTAAAGTAAAGGCGCTGTCTGAGCAGTACGGGCTGAAAGTAAATCCGGATTCCAGAATCGAAGATATCACTGTAGGGATGCAGCAAAGAGTAGAAATTCTGAAAACGCTCTATCGCGGCGCAGATATTCTGATTTTTGATGAACCAACAGCCGTATTGACACCTCAGGAAATTGAAGAGCTGCTTGTCATCATGAGAAAGCTTGTTCAAGAAGGCAAATCCATTATCCTTATTACGCATAAATTGAAAGAAATTATGGAAATCTCCGATAGTTGTACGATTATTCGACGCGGCAAAGTGGTGGATACCGTAAAAACTGCCGAAACCACGCCTAAACAGTTAGCTGAGAAGATGGTTGGACGCAATGTGTCCTTTTCAGTGGACAAGACTCAGGCAACTCCAGGAAAACCCGTGTTGACCGTAAACAACTTGGTATGCACGAATCATCAAGGGATCAATGTTCTTAAAGAGCTAAGTCTGGAAGTGAGACGGGGAGAGATTCTTGGCATTGCGGGAGTAGACGGTAACGGCCAAAGTGAGCTTATTGAAGCTTTAACAGGGTTGCGCAAAATTCAAGGCGGTTCTGTGCATCTGAACGGCGAAGAGATCACGGACCAATCTCCAAGGCATATTTCTGAATCAGGCTTGTCCCATATTCCTGAAGATCGTCACAAGCATGGTTTAGTGCTTGATTTCTCGGTAAGCGAGAATATGGTGCTGGAGACTTACTTCCATGACAAATACAATCGTAACGGATTTTTGAATTATGGGGAAATTAATAAACATGCTGAAAAACTTGTGAAGGATTTCGATGTGCGTACGCCGGATATCTATACAAGCGCAAGATCTTTGTCCGGAGGTAACCAGCAGAAAGCGATTATAGCTCGCGAAATTAACAAAGATCCGGATTTGCTTATTGCGGCGCAGCCTACCCGTGGGTTGGATGTAGGTGCCATCGAGTTTGTTCATAAACAATTGATTGCTCAACGTGATAAGGGCAAAGCTGTATTGCTGATCTCCTTCGAGCTTGATGAGATTATGAATGTATCAGACCGCATTGCCGTCATATATGAAGGCCAAATCGTAGGAGTTGTATTGCCTCACGAAACGAACGATCAAGAATTGGGCCTACTGATGGCAGGTAGCCGCAGAGAGGAAGGAGTGGCCGCGCATGAATAAATTTTTTCGCATATTTGTTAAGGACAGCGCGGTTTATCCCCTCGTGGCAATCCTTCTTGGTCTGATCTTCGGGGCGATCATTATGTTGATCGGCGGTTATAATCCGATTAAAGCCTACAGTTCCCTGCTTCAGCAGATTTTTGGATCATCATATGATTTGGGAGAGACAATCAGGGCGGTGACCCCGCTTATATTAACGGGATTGTCAGTAGCGTTCGCGTTTCGTTCGGGTTTATTTAATATCGGTGCTGAAGGCCAATTCATGATTGGGATGACTACAGCTACCTTTATTGGGATTAAGTTAAACTTACCTTTTCTTCTTCATGCGGTAGTTGCGATGGTAGGCGGAGCGATTGCTGCCGGCTTGTGGGGAGCCATTGCAGGTTATTTGAAAGCCAAACGCGGCGTTAATGAAGTAATCACCACCATCATGTTAAACTGGACTGCATTATATCTGTCCAATTACATTGTGGTAACCTTCTTGCTGGAGAAAGGGCAACAGCGAACAACTATGATTCATGAGAACGCCTCGATCAGTTCGAGCTTGCTGATTGATCTGTTTGGCGGAGCCCGAATGCACTGGGGAACCGTTATAGCCTTACTGGCTTCCACTGTATTTTATATCATTCTGTGGAAGACCAAACAAGGTTATGAATTGCGCGCAGTCGGTCATAATGCCGACGCAGCACAATATGCCGGTATGAATGTGAAACGCAACATTATTAAAGCCATGTTTATAAGCGGCGTATTTGCAGGTTTAGCCGGTACATTTGAAGTGCTTGGTGTATTTCAATATCAAACAAACGCCGCCGCTTCGCCCGGTTATGGATTCGATGGCATCGCGGTGTCCTTGCTGGGCATGAACAATCCGTTCGGGGTCGTCCTTGCTGCGATTCTGTTCGGCGGACTGTCATACGGTGCTGCCGGAATGAGTTTTGGCGCGGATGTACCACCCGAAATTATCCGAATCGTCATCGGCTCCATTATTTTCTTTGTTGCTGCGCAAGGAATCGTCAGATGGTTGCTGATTCCCTTTTATGCTAAGCGCAAGAAAGAGAAGGTGGCTTAAATGGATATCAATACAATTGGCCAGTTATTGAGTATTACATTAATTTTTTCCACAGCATATATATTTACGGCGCTAGGCGGTATTTTCTCAGAGCGTTCCGGTGTGGTTAACATAGGGTTGGAAGGGTTAATGGTCGCAGGAGCCTTTGCTGCAGCCGTAGCATCCTTATATGCCGAAGAAGCGGGCATGGGTGGATTTACACCTTGGGTCGGATTAATTGCTGGGATGCTGTTCGGCGTGTTATTCTCTCTCATCCACGCCGTTGCTTCCGTAACTTTTAAAGCGAATCAAGTTGTAAGCGGCGTGGTTATCAACTTTTTGGCAGGCGGTACCACGTTGTACCTGGTGAAATTACTGTTTGAAGGTTCCGGCCAAACCGAAACCATTAAGGAAGTATTTTCTAAATTTAAAATTCCGCTTTTAGGGGATATTCCCATCATCGGACAAGCATTGTTCAATACCTATCCGACCACTTACATCGCGTTAATTCTTGTATTCGTACAATGGTATGTGTTGTTCCGTACTCCGTTTGGATTAAGGTTGCGCTCGGTAGGGGAACATCCAAGCGCGGCGGATACCATGGGGATTAAAGTGCTTCGAATGCGTTATATCGGTGTGTTGCTCAGCGGCGCGTTAGCGGGTTTAGGCGGAGCAACGATTGCGTTAACGACAACAAGTAACTTCTCGCACAACACGATTTCCGGCCAAGGCTTTATCGCCTTAGCCGCGTTGATCTTCGGGAAATGGAACCCGATTGGCGCACTTGGAGCTGCTTTGTTTTTCGGATTTTCCCAAGGTGCCCTGAAGAACTTCTTGCAGCTGTTTGATATTACTAAGCAGATCCCGTCCGAATTCATCTACATGATGCCTTATGTCCTAACCATAATCGTACTGGTTGGCGCGGTAGGTCGGGCAAAAGCACCTTCGGCGTTGGGTGAGCCATACGATCCGGGTAAGCGATAAGGAAAACCTTCAAAAAAGAGTCATCAGTAGAATATCCTGATGACTCTTTTTTCGTTTACTCCGTAAAAGCTACTCCTTATCGTCAGGCTGCAAACCCATGATGACAAAGCGTACAGTATCTTCAATCTCCTGTTCTTCTTTCCAATGAAATTGGGGAGCCAGAAGGTATCTTGCAATGACAAAACTAAGTATGGACGATACGAGTAAACGCACGGCTGTAACAGGCTCCATTTGCCTGATTTGGCCTTGATCCTGGAAATGCTCCACAATATGAAGCAATCTGGAGAGAACCTGCTTCGAAACTTGGTCCTTAAGAATCCGTGCGAGCTCCGGTTGAAATGGTATTTCCTGAAGCAGAATCTTTAGCAAAGGCAAATGGCTGCGGACAAACTGAATTCGATTGGCTATGACAGCCCTTAGAAAAGCTTCAAAATTCTCGTATTTTTCATCTAATACTTTGGTAAATTCTTTAATGAACAAGGGGGCCAGCATATTGGAAATAAAAGGAGCGACGATTGAGAACAGTAAATCCTTTTTCGTTTTGTAATGACGAAAGATGGTGCCTTCCGCAACTCCGGCCTTCTGAGCGATTTCACTAGTTGATGATCCGGCGAATCCCTTATCGGAAAAAGTTTCAATGGCAGCCTGCACGATTCGAGCTTGTTTATCGGTCATTTTCCCTTCCGTGTTGTAGTGCAGGATCCATTCTTGAAGCCAAGATTCTGAGGTATCGTGTGAATATTGAAATCCGGACATGGTATTACTCCTTTTTGCGCAAAATTAGATCCTGCGATGTTTCCTTAGTGCAAGTACATTTAATATCATGAAAGATAAAGAGAATAATAAGAGCACCGCGAGCTCTGTAGCAATAGCAGACCAACTTAAACCACGTATCATAACATCCTGAAGGGCGCCTGCTCCATAATAAAGCGGCATTAGATGAGCGAAGAGTTGCAGCCACTCCGGCAAGGTTGATAAATTAAACAGTCCAGAGAAGAAAATTTGGGGTACAATCACTAGCGGTATAAATTGAATCATCTGAAACTCGTTTTGGGCAAAAGTTGATAACAGGGTGCCTAGTGTTAGGGCAGTCAACGATAATAACATCGTAATCAGGAGAACCGTGATCATCAATCCTGACATGAAGATGTTGAGAACACCAATACAATACCCAACAATAATCATAGCCTGTATGATTGTAAAGAACCCAAAGCCTGCGATATACCCGAGTACAATTTCGTATCGGCGAATAGGTGTTGAGAGTAATCGTTCCAGTGTACCTCCGGTTCGTTCTCGTAAGAAAGAAACCCCCGCAATCAAAAAAACAAAGAAGAATGAAAAGACAGCAATCAGTGTAGGTCCGAAATGATCAAAAGCCGTAAGCTTTGGCCCACCGTGTAAATATTCAATGTGGGGTTTAATGTTCGCAGAATCGGCGGCGGAAGCGGGAGTGAGTGCTTGCTGGACAAGGGACAGAACGTTTCGATTAACAGCAGGATCACTACCCTCAAGTATAATTTCAGGGTTCGCCTTGTTCGCTCCAAAATGAATATAAGCATCGAGGTTACGCTCTTTCAATGCCAGTTCTGCAAGATCTGGAGTTTGATAATGCTGCACCCCAACACCTTGTTCAGCGAATTTCTCTTGCACAGTCACAGGTGCGTTCACTAGACCGACAACAGGGCGGTAAGGGTCGCTGTTGAATACGGCATACATTAGAGTTAATACAAGTAAAGGGGCCATAAACATTAAAGCTAGCGTGCGTTTGTCCCGGATAAACTGTCGGATGATTCGCAAAATCAAGGATTTAATTCTCATGACGAATTCCTCCATAGTGTATAAATGCCTCTTCGATCGTATCGCTTTGGGCAGTGTTTCGTAATTCCTCAGGTGTTCCCACAGCCAGAAGTCGGCCGTCCCGAATCATACCTACTCGATGACATTGTTCCGCCTCGTCCATGACATGTGTGGTGATTAAAAGGGTTGTACCCGAAAGGCATAGTTCCTTTAATCGATTCCAAATGGATTTCCGCAAAATGGGGTCGATCCCCACTGTAGGTTCATCCAGAATAAGAAATTCAGGTTCATGTAACAAGGTTATAGCCAAAGATAATCTTCGCTTCATTCCCCCGGAAAACAAATGTACGGGTCGGTTAAGATGGGCGGTGAGATCCACTAAACTCATCACATTATTGATCCGACGGCTCAGGACTTCGCCTCGAAGATCGTATATACTGCCGAAAAACTCCAAGTTTTCGCGTGCGGATAAATCATGATACAGAGCATCGCCTTGTGACATATATCCGATTTGTGACATTATTGACAAATCAGGCATCTTTGAATTCAATACGTGAACTTCCCCCGTTGTTGCGCTGGCAATGCCGGCAAGCAGCTTCACTAGCGTGGTCTTGCCGGAGCCCGATGGACCCAACAAACCGAAAATTTCACCGGAACGTATGTTAATATTGATATCTTTGAGAACAGCCGTCGTCACATATGATTTTGAGACATTCTCTACAGTGATTACATCAGGGATGGTTGCTTTAACTTCATTCATATTATATTCACTCCTTTGAATAATATAAGTGAGTAATCACTCACTATTATAATAGAAGTATAACTCCTATTCTGCTAACTGTAAATGAGTATCCACTCACTCTGTATTATGGTAAATAAAAAATGACCTTATACCCCGATGACAATCGGTGTATAAAGTCATTATTCTCAATGCGCAAGCTTATATAATGGTATTAAAGTTTCATAAGTGGAACGCACCAACTCCAAGAACGCTTGTCCGTCTTGCAATACGGCATCATCTGCTTTAATCTGTCTTCCGATTAACAGCTCCGCTTTCTTCACATCATGAAATCGTTGTAACGCTTGCTTTAGGCCAGCTTTACCTAGAGATCCGAAATCGGTAGCGTCTTTCTTCATATGGTCAAAAGAAAGTACATAATTCGCCGGAACAGTGTTGTTTAGTACTTTGATGTTCTTCATAAATTGATTGGCAATGCCTTGCTTGTTCGGCAACTCATAAATAAAGGCCAGCCATATAAATATGTGATCATCAAACAGGCCAACCTGGAAATGGGGGTGTTGCTTATAACCTCGTTTATTAGCGGCCAAAGCCATCCATGTATCCACAGGCGCATTGGTTTTGCGACGGGCATGCTGGGCAATATGCAGAAACATTTCTTCTCCGGCCATCATAGATAATTCATCCTTAAGAGCAGCTCCAATTTGCGCAAATTTCGGTTGAATTCGGGTACGAATGGCTTCCATACGGGGTTCGAGCCCCTCAATCGTGAATGTGGAGAAGTCGTGTGATGTAAATCCAGTAAAAGTCAATGAGATTCAGTCCTTTAGCTTTAGATGTTGAAATAGACAAAGATAGAAATATCATACCACAGTCCTCGCGGAAGACAAATGTACGGATCGTAAACAATAATCTCCAAGATGAAAAAATAGGCCATATTCAAGTTGCTAAAACTGGAATTCGCGTATACTATAATATAAAGAGTTAAATTATCAGAACATTCAGTCAATATAAGTTTCACACGTATTCTGGAGTTTTCACGTTGCCCGATAACACAAGAGAAGAAGCGATAATATCCGGGAGGGATTGCCGTGAACCGAAGCTACGAAGTGGAGTATTGCAACCTGGAGTTGCGATTTGATCGCCGGCTAATCCAGAATTTTATCAAGTATTTGATTCAAGAGGGGTATTCCTTGTATTGGAACGAGAGTGAACACCAGTTCATCATATCCGTTCGTACTGGACGTAAACTGGTGAAATTGAAGTTTCAACGTATTCAGAATCGCTTCAAGATTGTCGGGGATTACAGTTTTAAAGATGAGAAACTCGCTGAAATCATGGAGAAGATGATCGGAGACACACGCGGTCACGCCGTTGTTAAACGCTTCAAAGACAGACAAATACTAATTGAAAGTATCATGTTTGGTGAATTAATTCGACTTGTTGAAATCTCGGGAGTGGAGCATAAGATCCTGTTTCAGAAGGAGCCTCTGATTACGGCGCAGGAAATGATGGAAGCGTTCAAATCAAAGAGGGCTGAGGAACGAATACAAGTGTTAAGGTTAGAGCTTGATTATGAGTTGGCTAATCTCTTTGAAGCCATGCAAGCTCAGGAAGAAGAGCAATCCACCCGGATTAAAGAAAATCTCATGATCCTTCGTCAAGAAATGCTGTTACTCGAAATTTAAATTAACAGAAGCATCGGCTTTAACTAACGCGTTATTTCCTCCTCCATAGTTTAAATACCTTGACGGCGCAGTCTATGCGCTGTTTTTTTTGTGATTTATTTCTTTTTTGTTATGAGAAGGGTATACTGTTGTGTTAGCAGAATCAAGAAAGAGAGGAACACGCGTATGTCCACTTTGTCCCTGGGTACAGTATCTCCGGAAGCAAGGTATATTGTCACCGTTGATATCGGAACAACCTCAACGAAAACTTTGGCCGTTAGGCATGACGGATTCATCACGGCTTCTCATTCTGTCGGTTATCCCCTCCATACGCCTCAACCCGATTATGCTGAGCAGGATCCGGAAGAAATATGGGGGGCCGTGCTCCATGGAGTGGCAGAGGTGGTCAGGACCGCTCAAATCATGCCGCATCAAGTGACGGGCGTATCCTTTAGTTCAGCGATGCATTCCATATTTGCTGTGGATCGTGAAGGACGACCGCTAATGCCAATGATGACCTGGGCAGACAACCGGAGCAGTGCTTATAAAACCATCTTGATGGAGCAATATGACGGCAAGCGGATATACGAACAAACCGGGACCCCCATCCATCCGATGTCACCCCTGCTGAAACTGATGTGGCTTCAAGATCATGAGCCGGAGCTGTTTCAAGCTGCCTATAAATTTATTGGAATTAAAGAGTATGTGTTTGCCAAAATGTTCGGTAGTTACCTGATCGATTATTCGATCGCCAGTACAACGGGATTATTTCATCTGAGAGATCTGCAATGGAATGCCGATTCGTTGCAAGCCGCGGGGATCTCTGCGGAACAGTTGTCAGAGCCTGTTCCTACAACGCATATTGTAACAGGCCTAAAGCCTGAATATGCTTCAGCGATGGGCATTTCTCCGGCGACCCCGTTCATCCTTGGCGCGGCCGACGGCGTTCTTGCGAACTTAGGCTCGGGGTGTTATGAACCGGGGGTTTATTCCGTTACCATCGGAACCAGCGGCGCGGTCAGGGGCGTAGTCGCTGAACCGATCGCGGATGCTCGAGCCCGGCTGTTCTGTTACGCGCTGCTACCGGGCATGTGGGTGGTCGGCGGCGCCATCAACAACGGCGGCATCATGTTCCGCTGGGCCCGCGACCAGCTTGCCACGCTGGAGGCGGAGCAAGCCCGCCTCGCGGGCGAGGACCCTTACAAGCGGCTGACGGAACTCGCCGCTTCGGTATCGCCGGGATCGGAAGGATTAATCTTCCTTCCGTTCCTGGCGGGAGAACGCGCGCCGCATTACAACGCGGATGCGCGCGGCGCTTTTTTCGGCTTGTCGCTGCGCCACGGCAAGCCTCATATGGTCCGGGCCGTCCTCGAGGGCGTCATTTACCGAATGGCTTCGGTAATTAACGCGCTCGAGGAAACGGGAGGCCCGGCCCGGGAACTTCGCGCATCCGGCGGCTTCGCCCGGTCCGCGTTCTGGTGTCAGTTGCTCGCCGACGTGAGCGGCGTGCAGGTGACGGTTCCGGACACCGTCGAGAGCTCCGGTGTCGGCGCGGCTCGGTTAGCCCTTGCCGCATTGGGGAAAACTGTATCCGTCGCGGAATCCGAGCATTGGATACGCACTACCGAGCGTTATGAGCCGAATGCGAAGGCGCATGAGGTGTATAAGGAACTTTTTGAAATTTACGAAAATGTTTATTGGCAGCTTCAACAACCCTTTGCAGCGATTAGCGCATTTCAGAAACGTCAGGATTAGAGATATCAATCGCTTATATTGACAATTGTTATCGGCGGTTTCGCGGACAAGGAGTTCACTTCTGTGCGTTAACAGTGTAAAATAGGGACATGGGTTCATTGAGAAACTATAATATGGATAGAAGAAAGAAGGATGTTGAACATGTCGAAGCAACAAATCGGTGTTGTCGGTTTAGCTGTAATGGGTAAGAACCTGGCGCTAAATATTGAGAGCAAAGGCTTTACCGTGTCGGTGTTTAACCGTTCCCCGGAGAAAACGAAGGATTTAGTCGAAGAAGCGGCAGGCAAGAATCTTACAGGTACATATTCGATTGAGGAATTTGTTGAATCGTTGGAGTCTCCGCGCAAGATTCTGATCATGGTTCAAGCAGGTAAAGCAACGGACTCCACAATTGAGCAGCTTCTTCCTTTCCTGGATCAAGGCGATATTCTGATTGACGGAGGCAACGCGTACTTCCCGGATACGCAACGCCGCAACAAAGAACTGGAAGCGAAGGGAATCCGTTTCATAGGAACAGGCGTCTCGGGCGGCGAAGAAGGCGCACTGAAAGGTCCTTCCATCATGCCTGGAGGTCAAGAATCCGCATATGCTCTTGTTGAGCCGATCTTAACTGCCATATCCGCCAAAGTTGGCGATGATCCTTGTTGCACTTATATCGGACCGGATGGCGCCGGCCATTATGTGAAAATGGTGCATAACGGTATCGAGTACGGAGATATGCAGCTGATTTGCGAGGCGTACCAACTGCTTAAAGACGTTGCAGGTTTGTCCACGGACGAATTGCATGAAATCTTCAAAGAATGGAATCAAGGTGAGCTGGATAGCTACCTGATTGAAATTACAGCGGATATTTTCTCCAAGAAAGATCCGGAAACCGGTAAGCCGATGGTGGATGTCATTCTAGACGCAGCCGGACAGAAGGGTACCGGCAAGTGGACGAGCCAAAGCTCCCTGGATCTTGGCGTTCCGCTTTCCATTATTACGGAATCCGTATTCTCCCGCTTCTTATCCGCCATGAAGCAAGAGCGCGTTAAGGCGAGTCAATTGTTGCGCGGCCCGCAAGTGCAGCCTTTCGACGGAGATAAGAAAGCGTTCATCGAATCCGTTCGTAAAGCGTTGTATGCGAGCAAGATCTGCTCTTACGCACAAGGTTTTGTTCAGATGAGAGCCGCTTCCGAAGAGTACGGATGGAACCTGAAATACGGTGAAATCGCTATGATTTTCCGTGGAGGCTGCATTATCCGTGCGCGCTTCTTACAGAACATCAAAGATGCTTATGATCGCAATCCGGAGCTCAATAACTTGTTGCTTGATGAATATTTCAACAACATTATCGAGAACTATCAAGATGCGTGGCGTAACGTGGTTGCTACTGCAGTAACTCGCGGTATTCCGGTTCCAGCTTTCGCAAGTGCTCTGTCCTACTACGACAGCTACCGTTCGGAGAGATTACCGGCGAACTTGTTACAGGCGCAACGCGATTACTTCGGTGCTCATACATTCGAACGCTTGGATAAAGAAGGTAAATTCCATTTTAACTGGATGGAAAATTAAGAATAAACTTGTCCGATTGTGCTTCCAAAGGGGCCGGATTCGGATGCATTCCGTGAGACGCCTCGGTTAACCAATCTCGCAACCGGCCTGCTTCCGGACTTGATCCGAGTCGGCTGTGAAGCAATAGAGTGGCGATTTCAGCGAAATAGTAAAAGTTTTTTAATAAGCGTGGTTGAGACAGACTTGTAATTTCAGGGTCTTCATCAGCCACCTTTTTTTTGATAAATTCAAGCATCCACAACATATCTTCTTTACACAGAGGATGATCCGGATGAAAGATTTGCTCATATCGGGCGGATTGCGAGTCGCCTGTCCAATCTTTAAATGGCATGATAAGCCCCCCAAAGGCAGAGTTAATAGGTTCATTACCACCTTACGGCTGAACTTTCTGTTTTATACACAATATTTATAGCTTCCGTTCAAAAAAATACCTCGAAAATGCCGTTGTCGCCGATTTCTGCCGTGTGGTATGATAGGGAAAAGTCACTTAAACACTTTAATGCGTAAAAGTAGGTGGGGATATGCGGGAATCCTCCGCGAAAGCAAGTCATATTGTGCTGGTTGGTTTTATGGGAACAGGTAAAACTACAGTCGGAGCCATTCTGGCGGAGTTCATAGGTTGGACGATGATTGATTCGGATGCGTATGTTATAAAAAAAGAACGGAAAACAATTCCGGAAATCTTCGCACAGAGCGGAGAAGCTTATTTCAGACAAGCCGAGAAAGTTGCAATTCGGGAGATTCTTTCCGGGGAAAGCTATGTGGTAGCTACCGGAGGCGGATCGGTCCTAGCGGAAGAAAATCGTCGTATCATGCGCGACCGGGGTTTCGTTGTAGCGTTAACGGCGCCTTTATCCGTCATAGTGGAAAGGGTACGGAGTGACAAGAATCGACCTTTGTTACATGGTGATTTAGAGCAGAGAGTTCAGGTATTGCTTAGCGAACGGGAAAGCGCTTATAATTTCGCCCATCTCCAAATGGATACCACGCAATACTCGCCGGAAGCCATTGCGGGTATCATTTGGGACGCGTATAACAAACATAATGCTGCTTTAAGCCGGGGTTAACCTTCTGTGTTTTCCCATTCCAGCATTCCGCCAGTCATATTCACAATACCTTTCAATCCTTGATTTCGGAGAAACTCGCATGCTCTCCCGCTGCGATTTCCGCTGCGGCAAACCAGAATAATTTCCTGAGTTTGGGCAATCTCCGAAATCCGTTCAGGAAGCTGACCCAACGGGATATGTTGCGCGCCCGGAATCATGCCTGCGGCAACTTCTTCATCTTCCCGAACATCAATAATGTTCATGCTTTCACCGTCAGCAAGTCTTTGCTTTAAAGCTTGCGGACTAATCGTGTTGATTACGTTCATGATGACCCTCCATATGTAAAGATTGGATACTTCCTTAGATGAGTATATACGGTGGAATCTCTCAATGCAAAATCAGGCAAGTACAGGTGATTGGTATGAAAAGATGGTTGAGTTTATTTCTATTCGGAGCGGCCGGAGCGCTATGCAGACAGTTAATAAGCATAGGTACCCAGCATTTCTATCCCTACGGTACGGAATCGTTTCCGTGGTCTACATGGATATGTAATATAATAGGCTGCGGAGTATTGGGTTATTTAACAGGGAAATTCCTTACTGACCGATCCTCCCTTTGGCTGAGAGAAGGTTTAACTGTAGGTTTGATCGGAGCATTTACCACTTTCAGCGCGTTTAGTATGGAAACGTTTGTACTAATGGAGCATAATCGTTATGACATGGCCGTTCTATATAGCGGATCAAGTTTTATAGCAGGTTGGACATGTACATATTTCGGTATCAGGTGGGGGACACCGGGAAAGAACGCATCTCATGCTGATTGATCTCATTCTTGTGGCTGTCGGAGGGGGCGCGGGAACGATATGCCGTGCTGCCATTTCGCAAAGATGGAACGGTCGTCCCGGGCAATCGCCGCCTTGGTTACCATGGGGGACCTTATTTGTTAATCTGATAGGATCTTTACTCTTAGGTGTGTTGATTGCTGTTGTTCAGTCTCAAACGGATGCGCCTTACCAATACAATAATCATTATTTGATTCTTGGACCGGGTTTTCTAGGAGGGTTTACAACGTTCTCCACGCTGATTCTGCAAGGAAATGATTTGTGGTCAGACGGGCATCAGAGAAAAGCAACTTTGTACATGTTCGGGACCGCGATACTAGGAATTTTTGCGGCAAGTATCGGTTTTATATTATTTACATACTTTTTAAGTTGAAGGAGAGAATGACATGGATATGATCGTCCAACCGACGTCAAGACTACAAGGGGAGATTCAGGCATTATCTTCCAAAAATTATACAACGCGGTATTTGCTCGTAGCGGCTCTCGCAGAGGGTACTTCAACGATTTATTATCCGGCACACAGCGAAGACAGTGATGCCATGAGAAGATGTATCCGTGACTTAGGTGCGGTCATCACGGAGGATGATGAGAAGATCGTAATTACGGGTTTCGGCAAACATCCCGCCTCTGTAGAGCAGTTGGATGTTGGTAACGCAGGGGCCGTCCTGCGCTTTCTTATGGCGATTGCTGCTTTATGTCCCGAAGTTACGTTTATTAATACGTATCCGGATTCTTTAGGGAAGCGTCCGCATGACGATTTGATTGATGCTCTGAAACAAATGGGTATTGAGGTTGAACATCAATCTGGGCGGCTGCCCATTACGCTGAAAGGCGGTTCGCCGAAAGGAGGACGCATTCGGGTATCCGGCAGTGTCAGCTCACAGTATTTAAGCGCGCTGCTGTTCCTGACACCCTTACTGCCTGAAGACAGTGAGATTGAAGTGCTTCATGATCTGAAATCCAAAGTTGTTGTCGGTCAGACGTTGGAAGTTTTGGCTCAGGCGGGAATCCGGATCGATGCCAGCGACGATCTGATGTTCTATAAAGTACCGGGACGGCAATCGTACCAAGCTAAGGAATATTCGGTACAAGGGGATTATCCGGGTTCTGCCGCTATTTTGGCCGCTGCGGCTGTTGTGGATTCGGACGTAACCGTGCTTCGCTTGGAGGAAAACAGCAGGCAAGGAGAACGCGCTGTTGTGGACGTGTTGAAAGCGATGGGCGTGGATTTAACTCATGAGGGAAGCGTCGTTCGCGTGCAAGGCGGCAAACCCATGAAAGCCGGCGAATTCGACGGAGATGAGTTTACGGACGGCGTGCTTGCGATGGTTGCGGCAAGTGTGTTCGCGGAGGGAACTTCGCGTTTCTATAACGTAGAAAACTTGCGATATAAGGAATGTGACCGAATTACGGATTATTTAAATGAACTTCGTAAAGCAGGTGCGCAAGTCGAAGAGCGCCAAAGCGAAATTATAGTTCACGGCCGTCCCGAAGGAATTGAAGGTGGAGTAGAGATCAACGCGCATTATGACCATCGGGTAATTATGTCACTGACTGTTGTCGGTCTTAGAGCTAAACAACCCATACGGATTAAAGACGCACATCATGTAGCGAAGTCTTATCCGCATTATTTTGACCACTTAAAAAGTTTAGGCGCTAATGTTCAATGGGTTGAATAAGAGAGGAGATTCCAAATGACTTTTGAAAATCCTGCACGCGAAGAAATTAAGAAAATTTTGGAACGCGCCGACAATGTGGCTGTAGTGGGTTTATCGGATAATCCGGAGCGTACTTCGTATATGGTTGCACAGGCTATGCAAGCCAGGGGTTATCGAATCATTCCCGTCAATCCCAACGCCGACGAAATACTTGGTGAGAAGAGCTACCCGACGCTCAAGGATATACCGGAATCCATTGATATCGTCAACGTCTTCCGGCGGAGTGAACATACGCCTCCGATCGCTCAAGAAGCGGTAGAAGCGGGTGCTAAAGTGCTGTGGCTGCAGTTGGGCATCGCGAACGAGGAAGCCGCACAAATCGCCGAAAGCGGAGGTCTGACCGTCATCATGGACCGTTGCATTAAAGTGGAAGACGCCATAACCGGGCCTCTCAAGAAATAATTGGTAAGTCCAAAACATCATAAAACGCAATCGCCTAAGAGAAAATAATCGAGGCTTTATGTTTGGACGGGTGCGCTTACTGTCCTGCGTAAAGACCTCATTTTCAAATAGGAGGCTGCTCAGCATGAATAATTATCATACTTCCGGCTACAAAGGCAACCAACAAGGCCATGACCGCCAATACCGTGAAGATTCCCAATCTCCGTCCAGCTATGCTACAAACAGCTACTCAAGTAATACACAAGGCTACCAACCGACAGGATATGTGAAGTCTGTATACGGACAAAAGCAACAACAACAATACGGCGGACAAAACTTTTCTTCCGGTACATCCAATTTCCACACATCAGGCTATAAAGGTAACCAACAAGGTCATGACGCTTACTATCGCGAAGATTCCCAATCTCCATACCCGAACGTAACGTCCAGCTTCCACACTTCAGGCTACAAAGGCGACCAACAAGGTCATGACCGTCAATACCGTGAGGATTCCCAATCCCCCAATGCCAACATCACTTCAAGCTTCCACACTTCCGGATACAAAGGCAACCAACAAGGTCATGACCGTGCATACCGTGAAGATTCCCAATCACCGTCAACATATGCAACAGGATCATCATATAGTCAATCAACACAAGGTCAATACGGCCAAAATCAAGGACAAGGTCAATACGGTCAAGCACAATACGGACAATCGCAATACGGACAATCCCAATATGGCCAAAACAGCTACACATCAGCGAACAGCTACCACACTTCAGGTTATAAAGGCGACCAACAAGGCCATGATCGACAATACCGTGAAGATTCCCAATCTCCATCAAGCTACCGCGCTTAAATCATATTCAACAATGGCGGACCTTCGGGTCCGCTTTTTCATGTTTTGTTTTGACAAACAGGTGGGGTACACTATACCATCAAGAAGAGGAAAGGAGGATGTCCCTTGAACTTGATGGGAAACTTACAGCAATTCGGCCGATCCTTGATGATGCCGATGATTACACTGCCGGCGGCGGCGATTCTGATCAGCTTGGCGAACTTGCCATGGGCTGCGATCGGAGCGGATTCCGTCGGGCATGTGTTGCTGATATCGGGTGAACAAATATTTCGTTATTTGCCTTTCATATTTGCTGTGGGCGTTGCTCATGGGTTAACGAAGAATGCAAGTATTGCAGCCATGTCGGCAATAATCGGATATTTTATATTTTTGCAAATAACGAAAGAGTATGTGGGCGAATCCTTCCACCTGGGTATATCAGGCGGGATTATGATCGGGGTCATGTCAGCGATTGTTTATAATCGATTTAAAGATATCAAGCTTCCGGAAGCCATACAATTCTTTGGAGGACCGCGGTTTGTACCTTTAGTCATGAGTGTGGCATCTATATTGCTGTCAGCATTATTTGTATGGATTGGTCCGCATATGGAAACGGCTCTGATTCGGACAGGCGCTTGGCTTATTGAACTCGGAGGCTTCGGAACCTTTATATATGGAATTGCCCACAGATTACTGGTCCCTTGGGGATTACACCATATCATTAACAACTTTATGTGGTTTCAGGTAGGAGGATTCCAGGGAGCGGATGGACAGGCATCCATCGGGGACTTACCGCGATTTTTTGCTGGAGATCCTTCGGCAGGGATCTATATGGCTGGTCTGTATCCGACGATGATGTTCGCCTTACCCGCTATCGCACTGGCCATTATTCAAGAGGCCCGTGAAGATCTGAAGCCCAAGGTGAAAATTACGTTTCTTACCGCGGCTTTGGCTTCTTTTCTCACAGGGGTAACGGAGCCGATTGAGTTCGCGTTCCTGTTTGTTGCTCCCTATTTGTTCATTGTGCATGCGGTATTATCCGGCTTCTCCATGTGGATTGCTTATGCGCTTGATATTCATCACGGATTTTCGTTTTCTGCCGGTGCCATTGAATATTTGTTAAACTTGCATCTGTCCCATCATGGGTTATGGCTGATTCCGATCGGAATTCTATACGGACTTATTTATTATTATATGTTTCGCTGGGCCATCCGTCGGTTTGATATCCCGACGCCGGGGAGAGAAGAAGGCTCCGACTTGGAGGAGTGGGCAGGGGATATACGTCATCGTTCGCCGCTGATCCTGCAGGCGCTGGGCGGGAAGGGGAACATCGTGCAGCTTGAAGCCTGTATTACAAGGCTGCGTTTAACTGTTCATAACGACAGATTGGTCGATATGAATGCATTGCGCCATTTGGGCGCGGCGGGAGTTATGCGTTTAGGGGGCGGCAATGTTCAGGTTGTATTCGGTACGTTCTCCGAGCTAATCAGGGAAGAGATTATGAGAGTATTGCAGAAGGACGATGACCGCGTGTTGTTCCATGCTCCGTTACAGGGCCGTATGATACCGCTGTCCGAAGTGCCGGATCAGATTTTTGCCCGCAAGATCGTGGGTGACGGGGTGGCTTTCATTCCCGAGAAAGGCGAACTGGTTGCCCCGGTATCCGGTAAGATTGCCCATATTTACCCGAGTTTACACGCACTCGGCATCGTTACTTCGGAAGGACTGGAAGTTCTGCTGCATATCGGTATCGACACCTCGCTCATTAAAGGGAAGATGTTTACCGCGTATGTCAAGGAGGGTGATGAGGTGGAGCAGGGACAACTCCTGATTCGCTTTGACTTGCAGAAGCTGAAGAAAGAGAGCACTTCCACCATCACACCTATGGTAATAACGAACTCGGACCGGGTGAAATCATGGAGCTTCGCGCCTTTCAAGGCAGTCAAGAAAGGACAGGCTTCCGTTATGTCCGTCGTTCTTAATGATAAAGAAGCAATGGATGGAGAGAGAAAGCATGGTTAAAGGGATAGGAGCAGCAGCCGGGATTGCTATCGGTAAAGCTTTCGTACTGCCCACCTGGGAATGGGATCTTCCTGATGAAATGATAGACGTAACCGATCTGGCCAAGGAGTTTGAGAGACTGTACGAAGGGATCCGAACTTCTAAAGATGAAATTGAGTATATCAAGAAAGAAATTTCGGATGTGGTGGGTCATGAGGAATCCAACATCTTTGACGCGCATTTAGCTATATTGGATGATCCTGTGTTCATGAACGAAATTCGAGGTATCATTCAACGGCAGTATAAAGCTGCCGAAGTTGCCGTAAAGGAAGTTATTGACAAATTTGTCAATATGTTTGATTTGCTCGATGATGAATATATGAAAGAACGGGCATTGGATATCAAGGATGTCGGCAACCGTCTTTTGAAACATTTGATCGGTTCCCCGGATGTTACATTGCCTTCAGACAATCAACCCTTCATACTGGTAGCCAAAGAAGTGTCTCCTTCACAACTTGCTCATTTAAATCCGGCTAATGTTCTCGGGATTGCAACATTGCTGGGAGGGACGACATCTCATTCAGCAATTATGGCGCGCGCATTAGGGATTCCGCTGGTGTCCGGTCTTGAAGGGAAATTTGTGAAGCCTGTAACGACAGGAGATCATTTGATCATTGACGGCGAGGAAGGAGTCGTTCATGTCAATCCCGGCGCGCATGTCATCGCTCGTTATACGAACCGAAAGACAATGGCTAAGGAAGCGGCTGATCGTCTGCAAGATTTAGCAACAGTACCTGCCATTACCTCAGACGGCTTTGAAGTCCAACTTGAGGCGAATATATCTTCACTGAAAGAATTGGAACATGTGTTGCGGAACGGAGCCTCCGGCGTCGGTTTATTCCGGACAGAGCTGCTGTATATGGATCGAACGAGCCTGCCCACCGAAGAGGAGCAATTCACCGTATACAAGGAAGTTGCGGAGCGTATGGGCGGGAACCCCAGCATTATCCGGACGCTGGATATCGGCGGCGATAAACAGTTGGACTATTTTGCGTTGCCGGAAGAAGAAAATCCTTTTCTCGGGTACAGAGCGATTCGGATCTGTCTGGAAGAGACAGGGTTGTTTCGGACCCAGTTGCGAGCTATTTTGCGGGCTAGCGCGTACGGTCAAGTGAAGATTATGTACCCGATGATTTCCAGTGTGGAAGAGATCAGAGAGGCTAACCGAATCTTGAGCGAAGTAAAAGAGGAATTAAAGGATGCTTCTGTGCCCTTTCAATCGGACATTGCGGTTGGTATTATGATAGAGGTACCTGCGGCGGCCCAGATCGCTGACGTTCTTGCGGAAGAAGTCGATTTTTTTAGCATAGGTACCAATGACTTGGTACAATATGTGCTTGCCGTGGATCGGATGAACGAGAAGATTGCTCATCTATATGAGCCTTATCATCCCGCAGTCCTGCGTCTGTTGAAGTTTACGGTAGAGTCGGCCCAACGTAAAGGGATTCCTGTAGGCGTATGCGGTGAAATGGCAGGCGATATTAAGGCTTTGCCGATCTGGTTGGGATTGGGCGTCCAGGAACTAAGCATGTCGGTGCAATCCTTGCTGAAAGTGAAAGATAAAGTGCTGGATTCCAGTAAAGAAGAATGTGTCCGTCTGACCGAACGTTTGTTGAAGTGCGGAACATCTTCGGAAATGCGCGCCGTGCTGGATCAATTTAATTCAAAGATTACTGTACAGGAGGGAACTTAAATGGAAATGAAGGGCTATAAAGTATTAGCGTTTGTTGATGAAGAATTTGAAGATCTGGAAATGTGGTATCCCGTGCTACGATTGCGTGAAGCAGGAGCTCAGGTGGATTTGGTTGGACCTAAAGCCAACACGGTATACCACGGCAAGTACGGTGTGCCTCTGCAAACCGAATACGCTTTTGAAGATGTGAAGTCTAAAGATTACCTCGGGTTATATGTACCCGGTGGTTGGGCGCCGGACAAACTGCGACGTTACGCGGATGTCATTCGACTGACTCAAGAGTTTCACAAGGACGAGAAGCCGATTGCCCACATTTGTCATGCCGGATGGGTGCTGGCTTCCGCCAAGATCTGTAAAGGGTATACGATGACATCCACACCCGGCATCAAAGATGATTTAGAGAATGCCGGAGCCATTTGGGTGGACGAAGAAGTGGTCATAGACCGAAATATTGTATCAGGACGCAGACCTCCGGATTTGCCCGCGTTTACTAAGGCGTTTGTTGATGTGTTGGCAGCCAGACTAAACAGATAGAAACGGATTGATATTTATGAAATATGTGTTTCGCGCTTTGCCGGCCGTCCTTGTGATGGCCCTTATTTTTTATTTTTCATCGCAAACCGGTGACGATTTGAATAGCCTGTTTCCTTTGTTTCAACGATGGTTCCCTGGTATGAATAATTTTGACTGGGGACATTTCGTAGCTTATTTCATTCTTGCATTGGCATACCTGATCGCGTTTCCCAAAGACATGCGCAATATGAAAGTGAAGGTTATGGTGGTGTTGTTCTGTTTTCTTTATGGGTTAACAGATGAGTTTCATCAATCTTTTGTCGGTGAGAGGACGCCGGATGCGAAAGATCTGCGCAATGATACCATTGGAGCGGGTATAGCCATGCTGATCAGTTCCATTTCGCCGGTAAAACGATGGTTGCATAAACTTTAATTTTTTGCTAAAAAGTTCTAGTTCCCCCGAAGCAGGAGTTCATCGGCATGAGTCGAATATGTTACGGAATATAGGCTCATTCCGGTTTATATTTCCGGTTATTCAAATAAGGGGTGGTCAGGTTGCAGAAACCTTGCGCATGCGGGCATGTGATGTCCGTGAAACTACGTACTGTAATATATTCCAAGTCGGTGGAAATCGAGCACGTACCTGTATACTCCTGTGAAGCTTGCAAGCACAGTGAAATATTTCAAGAAGTAAAAGAAGAATTGAAGCAATGTATTGAAGGTCTGGGATCCGCCCCGGCGAAACAAGTGTTGCAATTTAACGAATTAAATGAGCTGGCGCATATTATTTATGTCGTATCTGACAAAGAATACATACATCTTACCGTAAGAGATATTGTTGAGGAGCGGATTAATCAGCTTCTGGATTTATTGTTGATTTCCCAGTCCGCGGGAGATGTGGCCTGGACTGCGGAAATTCGTTCCCGCCTGGCTCAAATTAGCCGGCATGCCGTTAAAGCTAATGATCTTATCGGCTGATAGAACGCGTAGAAACACGTATTTATATAGGTTGTCGGCGTTTTTTGAAAATGAAAAGGTTGTTTACATTGCGTATTGCCTTTTTTTGTCGTATCATATTTACAACGTATCGAACGATAAATTAGTGTAATGGAGAGAACGACATTGACCGTAACCATTTATGATGTAGCAAGAGAAGCAGGCGTATCCATGGCCACGGTTTCCAGGGTTGTAAATAATAACCCTAACGTGAAACCGCAGACCCGTAAGAAAGTATTTGAAGCGATTGAGCGATTGGGGTACCGTCCGAATGCGGTGGCCAGAGGTCTCGCCAGCAAGAAGACCACAACCGTGGGTGTTGTAATTCCTGATATTTCGAATCAGATTTTCGCTGAAGTCGCACGCGGAATCGAGGATATCGCGAACATGTACCATTACAACATTATTCTATGTAATGCGGACAAGCGTAAAGAGAAGGAAATTCGTGTTATCAATACTTTGCTTGAGAAGCAGGTGGACGGGCTCTTGTTTATGGGCGGCACGGTAACGGAGGAGCATGTGCAAGCGTTCCGCACGGCATCTGTACCGATTGTGCTCTGCGCTACTACGGACGAGCAGGCCACGATTCCATCGGTAGATATTAATCACGAAGAAGCGGCTTATGATGCGGTACATACGCTCTTGGAAAGCGGCCATAAGCAGATCGCCATGATCAGCGGCACTTTGCAAGATCAATCCAATGGTTATGCTCGATATCAAGGTTATAAGCGTGCTTTGGAAGAAGCGGGATTGGCCTTGAATGAAGAGTATGTAAGAATCGGTAATTACCGTTACGAATCCGGTGTGGATATGATGAAATATTTCCTCGAATTGCCGGAACGACCAAGCGCGGTATTTGCCGCAACGGACGAGATGGCCATCGGTGCGATTCACGCCATTCAGGATGCCGGATTGAAAGTACCTGAAGATGTCTCCGTCATTTCGGTGGACAACATTAGAATGGCTTCCATGGTGCGTCCTCAGTTAACTACGGTTGCTCAACCCATGTATGACATCGGCGCGGTTTCCATGCGTTTGCTGACCAAGCTGATGAAGAAAGAACCTGTGGAACAGAATCGGGTTATTTTGCCGCATGAGATTATCCGCCGGGCGTCTGTAGCTCAATTGTAAGGCTTTTATGACCACAAACGAAGCGCTTGTCCTTTCCCTTGCGGGAGAGGATAAGCCTTTTATTTTGAGTAAGTTTGCGTACATGATGAGAATGGAGAGGGAGAACGGTTATGTCGAATACAACCATTGGTTTAATCGGAGCGATGGATGAAGAAATCCAATTAATGTTGGAGCAGCTTAAGAATGTAAAAGAATCACAAGCCGCCGGTATTATCTACTATGAAGGACAGTTCAAGGGGAAATCTCTTGTCCTGTGTAAGTCAGGCGTTGGTAAAGTGAACGCGGCTGTATGCACCCAACTGCTCATTGACCGTTACCGGGTGAACGCGGTGTTATTTACAGGTGTTGCCGGGGCCGTTGACCCTTCGTTGAACATCGGAGATATT
This sequence comes from Paenibacillus swuensis, assembly GCF_001644605.1. Lineage (NCBI taxonomy): Bacteria > Bacillati > Bacillota > Bacilli > Caryophanales > Paenibacillaceae > Paenibacillus > Paenibacillus swuensis. Next base: position 3,494,337 of record NZ_CP011388.1, read on the forward strand.
GTCATCTCCACCGAATGCCTGCAACATGATATGGACGTGACGGCACTTGGTTATGAGCGTGGCATTATCCCCTTCGCGGCAGTATCCCGTTTCACGGCAGACCCGACGTTGGTGGCGTTGGCGGAAGCTTCTTGCGCTCGCCTGTTCGATGGTCGTTCCGTGAAAGGAATTGTGCTTTCAGGAGATCAATTCGTCGCTGACCGCGATAAGGTTCGGGATTTGTATGAATCGATGCAAGGGGCCTGCACGGAGATGGAAGGCGCGGCCGTTGCTCAAGTCTGCAGCATGAACGGTGTACCTTATGTCGTCATACGTTCGATGTCGGATAAAGCGGATGGATCAGCGCATGTAAACTTTGGGGAGTTTACCATTCAGGCTTCGGAAAACTCTCATCGAATCGTGGAAGATATGATCGCTTCGATGTAATCCGAGCTTGGCCGAAAGTTGGAAAGGACCTTCAGTGGAGCATCGCTCCGCTAAAGGTCCTTTCTGTTATGGGGGTTAACCGACCGTTTCTGGCGGCAAATGTAAGGTTGTCAGTTGGAGTGTTCTGCGATTCTTTTCGGTGATTTCATCGCGCCGCGGCATCGACTCCCAGCTTGCCGGGTTATCGAGCCACGTACCAGGCAGTTGCTTCGGGCTCTGCGGGCCCCATTCATCCAACCAATCCTGTGGCAGGGGCAACAGCCCGTCTGCTTCCACGGAGGCTCCAAGCGGATGACCGCTCATCTCCAGCCATAGTAAGCTCCATGCGCGGGGAACAACCCGCCAGATGTCGTAGCCGCCTCCGCCGAGCGCAATCCATCTTCCTTCACAATGTTCATGAGCCAGACGGTGGATGATTTGAGGCATACGGGCATAAATGTTCATGGAGCAATGAATATGGGAAAGGGGATCATACGCATGCGCGTCACATCCGTGCTGACTGACAATAACGTCAGGCTTGAACGCGGCAACAACGCGCCGAAGCGACTCTTCAAAGCATTCCAGCCAAGAAGCATCCTCGGTATAGGGCTCCATCGGCAGATTGAAGTTGCAGCCGTATCCAAGTCCGTCTCCGCGCTCATCCACACCCCCTGAACCCGGAAATAGATACTTACCGGTCTCATGGATCGAGAATGTGCACACGTCCGGATCCGTGTAGAACGTCCATTGCACACCGTCTCCGTGGTGAACGTCTGTGTCAATGTAAAGCACCCGCGCACCATACTTCGCGCGGATGGAGGCAATGGCGACGGAGGCGTCATTGTATACGCAGAAGCCAGCGCCTTTCCCTGAGAAAGCGTGGTGTAACCCACCTCCTAAATGCAGCGCATGACTGGTTTCACCGGACATGACCAATTCGGCTGCCTTAAGTGAGCCGCCAACCACTCTGGCCGTAATCTCGTGCATACGGGTAAAGTAGGGGGTATCCTCGGAAGTCAAGCCGTAAGATTCAGCCCGTGCGAGCCACTCGCGATCCGGTGCGGGCAGACTCAACGCTTGGACAGCTTGTATATATTCCTTCGAATGAACATAGCCAAGCTCTTCTTCCGTGGCGGAACGGGGAGAGATGACAGCCTCATCGGGCAAAGCTCCCGCTTTGCGAAGAAGGTCGCAAGTCAGCACTAACCTTTGTTGATTAAAAGGATGACTGTCGTTAAAACGGTAATCGATTTCATCTTGATGAAAAACAAACTTCGCTCCCTCATCCACAATCTTCATCTTGATAACTCCTTGCTTTATAACATCATTGTTATTTCAATACATAAATCTGTTCTGGAAACGCACCCTGTCAAACTGCTCCACGGACGTCATAGGCACATCTTTGCCTACCCGCACCATCAGGCAGTTGGCAGGATGTGAGCAAATTTCCGGATCGTCGGTAGCATACCACACCATACCGGCCGACTCCATCAACCTTTCCATCATTTTACGATAGTCCCATACATTCAAACCGGAGCCTGCTAAATCCCAATGCCAGTAATATTCTGTAGTAAAAACGATATAAGGCTCCAATTGCCTACCGGCAAACCCAAGTCGAATCATTCGCTTACCCAGCCCAAGTGAACGGTAGGGAGCAGCAACCTCAACGGCACCTAATTCAATTAAATCAATCATCTTTCCTTCCGACCATCGTTCCATCTCATCCGGGTAATGAAAAGTTACATAACCTATAATCACTTCGTCAAGGGTAGTTACAATCATTCGTCCTTCCGGTAAACCGGCGATTTCCACCAGCGCTTCTTGTTGTTCCCGGGGTCTGCGAAATGCCTTAAGGCCTTCATGCATGGACAAGCCCTTCAAATAAGCAGGAGTGACAGGTCCTTCAATTAAGAGCGTCTTATCTTGATAGGAGACTTCCTCGGAGTGATAGATTTTGCTGTGTTTCATCGAATGCCGCTCCTTTCGCATACCTTACTTATAGCAAAAAAACACGCACATGAAAAGTGTAGTCGGGTCTGAAATCTTTATGGTATAATGAACAATGGCAAAATATTCTCACAATTGTTTCACCGATCCGACATAATTGTAAGCGCTAACGAACTGTTTCATTATTCGCTTGGGAGGTACGGCTATGGGGAACACACATGAAGAGATCATTCCGGTTACGGCACAATCGACTAACCTAGGAACCTATGAGGAAGCAAGAGCCGGATTCCGCTGGGAGCAGGTAGAAAGACATTTCTCCTGGCATGAGACGGGTAAGCTGAATATCGCGTACGAAGCGATCGATTATCACACCAACGGTGCCCGTAAAGATAAGGTTGCGCTGTATTACAGCGATCTTACCCGGGAAGAACAATATACGTTTGAAGATCTGCGCAAAGCATCCAACCGTTTTGCGAATGTACTTCGGGAACGTGGCATTAAGAAAGGTGATCGTGTCTTCATCTTCATGCCGAGGACGCCTGAGCTTTATTTCTGTCTGCTGGGCGCACTGAAAGTCGGCGTGATTGTAGGGCCCTTATTTGAGGCTTTCATGGAGACAGCCGTAAGGGATCGCTTGCAAGATTCCGGGGCTGTAGCCATTATATCAACACCGGCGTTGGTTTCTCGCGTACCTCGCGACGAATTGCCTGAGTTGAAGCATGTGATTCTTGTGGGTTCTGATATCGAAGCTGATTCAGGAGTCATCGATTATCATCGAGAGATGGCTGACGCTTCGGATGAAGCTGAGATTGAATGGATGGACCGCGAGGATGGACTTCTATTGCATTATACCTCGGGTTCGACCGGTAAGCCTAAAGGGGTCTACCACGTTCATAACGCCATGATTCAACATTATTATACGGGCCGTATGGTGTTAGACTTACAGGAAGATGATGTATATTGGTGTACAGCTGATCCGGGGTGGGTTACAGGCACGTCCTATGGCATCTTTGCTCCTTGGCTGAACGGCGTTACCAATGTAATTCGCGGAGGAAGGTTCTCTCCGCAGGATTGGTACAAGACGATTGAAAAGTATAAAGTAACGGTTTGGTATAGTGCGCCTACTGCATTCCGGATGCTAATGGGGGCGGGGGACGATGTGGTGAATCAATTCAACCTTTCCTCCTTGCGTCATGTGTTGAGTGTAGGCGAACCCCTGAATCCTGAAGTGGTTCGTTGGGGAATGAAGGTATATAATCATCGCATTCACGATACTTGGTGGATGACGGAAACCGGTGCTCAACTGATATGTAATTATCCCTCCATGCCCGTTAAACCTGGGTCCATGGGCCGACCGATCCCAGGCGTTCAAGCCGCCATTATTGATGACGCCGGTCAGATTCTGCCGCCGTATCGGATGGGTAATCTGGCTATTCGCACACCGTGGCCATCCATGATGCGCAAGGTGTGGAATAATCCTTCCAAGTACGAAGAGTACTTTAGATTGGATGGCTGGTACGTCTCCGGAGATTCAGCTTATTGCGATGAAGACGGATATTTCTGGTTCCAGGGACGAATTGATGATGTGATTAACACATCAGGGGAGCGAGTAGGGCCGTTTGAAGTGGAGAGCAAGCTGGTCGAACATCCCGCTGTCGCGGAAGCTGGAGTTATAGGCAAGCCTGACGCCATGCGCGGTGAAGTGATTAAGGCTTTTATCTCTTTAAGAGAGGGTTATGTTGCCTCGGAGGAGTTAAAAGCGGAAATTTCCAAGTTCGTAAAGGAAGGGCTATCGGCACATGCGTCACCGCGTGAAATTGAGTTTCGGGATAAGTTGCCCAAGACCCGAAGCGGTAAAATAATGAGACGGGTGCTTAAGGCTTGGGAACTTAATCTGCCCACGGGCGATCTTTCAACCATTGAAGATTAATACACAATAATAAGCCCCGACAAGACGCAGTCGCTTGTCGGGGCTTATTTCTGTTGATTTAAGGCTTGAATTCAACAACCTTTGATTTTTCGGATTCTCCGGCGATATTTACGGCCGAAACCCGATAAAATCCGCTTATCGGGACAGATACATAATCGAAGCTGGTCTGATCGGTGGAACCGATGGTATTGAAAGGACCCTTAGCTTTGTCAGAGAAGTAAATGTTATAGATATCAACGTGATTGGCTTCGGGACTGCCCTGCCAGGTCATATGAATGCCTGTGCCTGTACCCGTAACCTTAACGTTTGCGGGCGCTTGCGGGACCGTGCCGGATTCTGGATTCGGACCGCCGCCGGTTTCTCCATCCTCCGGAACTGTCTCCTCAGCACTGCCCTCAGGAAGGGCGTCGGAAGAATCAGGTCCAACGGATTCGGATGAATCATTACCATTCTGACCGACGGAAATTTCCTCGCTCGGTGTCGACTCGTTTCCGGCCACATCGACGGCCGTCACATAATACCGATAGCTGTTCGTTGAAGTAATATAATCAACGAACTTCAGGTTCTGTCCGGTCAGCACGACCTTGCCGCTTAACCGGCCGAACGAACCGTCGTTAACCGCTCGGTACAAGCGGTAACCCACAACATCGCCGCTGCCGCTCGGCTGAAAGCGAAGGATGGCAACCCCGCCATCCTGCGATACGGCGAGATTGCGAGGTGGTGTGGGAGCGCGTCCTTCATCCTTGCGCGGATCCTTGGCGGAAGGGGCGTCGTTGCCGCTGTCCAAGGGGCGGAATTGATCCAGCGGTTTCCTGTCGTCGGCATCCAGCTTGGACTGGGCTTCTTTAATCTCCACCAACAATTCATAAACAGGTTTCTCGCGCTTGACTACCATACGTTCCTGTACGAAATCTCCGGGCGTGCCTTCTTGGGCGATGTAATTAATCCCGTTATAAGTGATGAACCGCTCATTAACAAGAACGTCATCTTCTTCCGTAGGTATAAACCTGCGGTTGAAAAGATCGGTTACCAAATGATTCGTCTCTTTAATCAAAGGACTTGGCAGCTTGCCTGAAACATCGGAAACGGTGAATTTGACGATTCCCTCGGGCTGTGCGAATGTCTTGGTTGTAAACCATTCCGGCTTCAAATCGATAGCTTGATCCAGCACCTTAGCCCAGATATGCTGTGCCCGTTTCTCTCCGGCTTTAGACAATCGGTTCTTCTGCAGCTTATATCCCGACCATACACCCAAGGTGACATCCGGTGTATAGCCGACAAACCAGACATCGCCGTAGTTTTGGGTGGTGCCGGTCTTGCCGGCAATCGGTACTTTATTATAGTGTTTAAAGTTGTTGGTCAGCGTCGTACGGGCTGTACCGTCCGTAACAACGGTTCTGAGCATGTCCGTCATCAGAAAAGCCGATTGTTCGCTGACAACTTGTTCAGGCGCGTTATGATGAGTATAAATGACATTTCCTTTGGAATCTTCAATTTTACGAATCATATAAGCATCAGCAAAGTTACCCTTGTTCGCGATTGTAGCATAAGCATTCGTAAGTTCCTCCACCGTTACTCCCTGGGATAAACCGCCAATCACTCCGGTCTGCGCGCCTTCATCACTTTCCGTAATCGTAGTTATGCCTAATTTTCTTGTGAAATCCCAAGCGTTTTTGATACCGATATCGTAAAGGAAAATCTTTAATGCAGGTAAATTATAAGATTTGTTAAGCGCTTCTCTTGCCGTGACTAAGCCATTATATTTCTTGGTCGAATTGGAAGGAATGTGGAATCCCTTACTGTAATCTTTCAGAATGATTGGCGCGTCATCAAGGATGGATGCGGGTTGCACCGTACCTTTGTCCAGCGCAGGGAGGTAAGCGGCAATGGGTTTCATGGCCGAACCAGGCTGACGTTTCATCTGTGTCGCATAATTCATGTTCTCCAGGTCGTAATCACGGCCTTCAATCATGCTTAAGATGGCACCGTCATTATTATTAAGCATAATGGCGGCAATCTGTTCAACTCCCTTGGTTTCGGAGTCAGGAGAGAAATTATCGGGATTTCTGGCAATGTCCCGCATTCCTTTATACAGCGTTTTATCTATGGTTGTGTATACCTTATAACCGCCCCGAAGCAAATGGGCTCGTGCGTCTTCAAGCTCATCCCTGTATTCCGGCAAACTTAATTCAGGTAACGTCAGATTAGGATTCTGTACAAGCATTAATTGCTTCGCTGCTTGCCGCTCCGCTTCAAACATCAAATATGGGTAAGCCGCGTAAGCCTTCTGCGCGGATGGTGCGATGGATGCCTTAAGATTAAAGGCTAGCGCTTCTTGATATTCGGTCTCTGTGATCTTTCCGTCTTTGCGCATTTCGCTTAGAACAAGCTCCATTCGTTTAACGGCTCTGTCATAACCTTCAGCGTCGAATTCTCCTTTGCCTGTGAAGGCGGAATAAGCGCTGGGCAGTTGAGGAAGACCAACCAGATAGGCGCTTTGCGCCAGATGAAGCTTGCTCAGATCATCAACGTTAAAAATACCTTTGGCGGCTGCTTTAATTCCATACAAGTTGTATCCGCTCGACCCGTTCCCGAAAGGAACTTTGTTGAGATAAGCAACTAGAATATCTTGCTTGCCCATAAACCGTTCCATCCGAAGGGATAGGAGAATCTCTTTCAGCTTCCTGTCTTCGGTCTTGTCCAGACTTAAAAACACCCTGCGTGCCAATTGTTGTGTCAACGTGCTGCCGCCGGTCTGTTCGGCTTCATTAAGCAGCTTCTGCTTTACCGCACGAGTGGTACCTTTAACGCTAATTCCGGGGTGCAAGAAAAAATCCTTATCTTCAATTGAAGTTAACGCATCAATTAAGCGGGGAGGAATGTCCTTCCATTGGACAAGTCGCCGATCTTCCTCCGTGGTTAATTGACCTACAACCGTATCGTCATTGAAGTAAACAAAGCCTGTGATTGCATTTTCCTGCATCTTCGCCATCATTTCTTGTTTACTACGCACAGGATCGTCTTTAACGATGGCCGAAACATAGCCGTAGGCTGCTCCGCCCGCAGCCAAGACGCCGAGCAAGCCGAGGATGAATAACCACTTCATTGTGAGCAGCATCATAAGCCCCGTTGTGCGCCATCGGCTTCTTTTCTTTGGCGGATCGGATGCTTCGTTGCGGGTTTCGCTATCTTGGTGTGAACTGGACTCATTCGTAGGTAACATGGTCTATGGAATCCCCCTCTGTATCAGAAATAGTATATCATAAAGGAAAAAAGTAGCATAGAATCACAATCCTTCCTGATGCTGCATTGGTTGACTTGCAGGTTCAAACTATGTTATTTTTAACAAAACTAAACATCAGACTAAAGCTGTGATGGACTGCAGTAGAACAGTTAACCTCGTTGAAGAGAGCCGGTGGTGGGTGTGAACCGGTACAGGCACTGATTTGAATTACCGTCCGGAGCTGATGGGAGGAACAATGCTTTCATGTCTTTTTTAGTGGACATAGGCAGTCAGTAGTCCCAATCCGGAATTTTCCGTTAACAATAATGAAGCGGAGGCGAGCCTTAGGGCAGCCTCAATTAGGGTGGTACCGCGAGCAGAAGCCTTCTCGTCCCTTTGATGGGATGAAAGGTTTTTTTGTTTTTTTTTGAAATAATATGGATATGTAAATGTACAGGTAACGGAGGAATGGATATGAAGTGGGAACAACTTACAGATGAGCAAAAGCAAGAAGTGGAGCGTCAGTTGAGTATCATTCGGCGAGGTGTTGTGGAGATTGTACCTGAAGATGATCTCAAAACCAACGTCATGAAAGCCGTGGTGACAGGGGAGCCGATGAAAATTAAACTAGGTTTGGACCCGTCAGCTCCTGATATTCATGTCGGACATACGGTTGTGCTTCATAAGCTTCGCCAATTTCAAGAGCTTGGTCATCAAATTCAACTAATTATCGGCGATTTTACAGGGAGAATCGGTGACCCGACTGGAAAGTCCGAAACTCGCAAACAGCTTACCGAAGAAGATGTCATGCGTAATGCCGAAACTTATAAGAAACAGATTTTCAAAATTTTGGATCCGGAATTGACAAAAGTTTATTATAACTCGGAATGGCTCAGCCCGTTGAATTTTGCCGATGTGGTGGGGTTGAGCGCAAAGGTCACAGTCGCCCGGATGATGGAACGCGATGACTTTACGAAGCGGTTTACAACCGGGCAGCCCATTTCCATTCACGAATTCTTCTACCCGTTAATGCAAGGTTATGATTCCGTCGCGTTGAAGAGCGATGTGGAGTTAGGCGGTACGGATCAAAAGTTTAATTTACTGATGGGTCGTACGCTGCAAAAGGAATATGGGGTAGATCCGCAGGCCGCGATTACGCTGCCTCTGCTTGAGGGTTTGGACGGCGTGAATAAAATGAGCAAAAGTTTGGGTAATTACATCGGTATAGATGAAGAACCGAATCAAATTTACGGGAAATCGATGTCCATTCCGGACGAGTTAATGTTGAAGTACTACGAACTCGCGACCGATATTTCGAATGATGAGCTGCTTGCTCTTCGGGAGGGGATGGCGAAGGGCACGGCGCATCCAAGGGATCTCAAGATGAGGTTGGCTTATACCTTCGTTCGGATGTATCAGGGGCAAGAGGCAGCGGAACAGGCTGAGCTGCATTTCAAAACAGTGTTCCAGCAAAGAGCGTTACCTCAGGATATCGAAGCAGTGGAGCTGTCTTCCAAAGAACTTGAGGAAGGAAGCATAAAACTGGTCAAGTTGCTTGTTACCTTAGGACTCCAAGCGTCAAACGGAGAAGCAAAGCGCAGTATTACTCAAGGCGCTGTAAAGATTAACGAAGAGAAGAAGGACGATCCTAATGCGGATATCCTGCCCGCCGAAGGAGATGTCATTCAAGTAGGCAAGCGTAAATTTGTAAAAGTAAAGCTTGTGTAGTATAACCTTATTCACGTATAACCTTCACTAAAGAGCCCTTACAAACCCGTGTTTGTGAGGGCTCTTGTATGTTGCGCAATACAAATAAATAAAGCCTTCCGGAGAAATCCGGAAGGCTTTATCGAAGTTAAGATTAACGGCTGTAGAACTCGACGATTTGTTTCTCGTCAATTTCTTGCGGAAGTTCAGCGCGTTCTGGCAAACGAACGTATTTACCTTCAACTGCAGCTTCATTAAACTCAAGGTAGTTCGGAAGGAAGTTACGGTTAGCAATGGCTTCTTTAACAGAAGAAAGACCTTTGCTTCTTTCGCGAAGGGAAATCATGTCGCCTGTGGAAACCAGGTAAGAAGCGATATCCACTTTCTTGCCGTTAACCAGGATGTGACCGTGGGAAACCAGTTGACGAGCACCCGCGCGGGAGTTCGCGAAACCAAGACGGTAAACCAGGTTGTCCAGGCGGCTTTCCAGCATGATCATGAAGTTCTCGCCGGCGATACCTTGTACTTTTTGAGCTTTCGTGTACAGGTTGCGGAATTGCTTCTCGTTCAAGCCGTACATGTGACGCAGCTTTTGTTTCTCAGCAAGTTGCAGACCGTAGCCGCTAACTTTCTTGCGTTGTCCAGGACCGTGTTGGCCCGGAGGGAAAGGACGCTTTAATTCTTTGCCTGTTCCGCTAAGGGAGATGCCGAGGCGACGGCTTAATTTAAATTTAGGACCTGTATAACGTGACATGTATAGTTGACTCCTTCATCAATGTGTTGTTTTTGATAAATATGGGTTCCCCGTGCCAAGCTTTGTTTGCGCCGCCGATAGGCAGGTCCTGACAAGCATGTTCAGCCGCAGTCTTGTCAGCAACAAAGATTGTGAGGGTAACACATCAGGCGCCCGATACTCTCAACTACAAATTTTATAAGAAAACAAGGTGCTATGTCAAGTTTTAAGCCTAATCTTTTTTATATAAATGATGGGAACCGCCCTAAGACCTAAGACATGATCTTAAAGTACTATATTTTTTTCGTGAATAAGGATAAAAATAGTGCATGTCCCTATGAAAAATAGTATGATAGGAGTATATAGTAATTATTGGATGTTATTCGCGAGTTGCCGTTTCGATTACCGTTTTTCATACATATTGAACGGATATAAGGGGTTTATATGACTGGAAATCTCCGTGATACGCAGTTTGGTCCGCAACAATATACTAACGAATCCATAAGTAACCAGCGAAGTCTTGGACGGGATGCGGAGGTTGGAGTTTCCGCTGTATCGGATCATTCTTCAGAGCAAGCCGATCCGCTTTCGCGTGTCGAGGCGCTGAAGGGTGCTTTTTGGTCATGGACGGACAAGTTTGCTGTTTCGCATTCAGGAGATCAGATTTGGTTTATAACGAATCTCGAAGGTGAAATTCTGTCGGGCAGGTTATTTGGGCAGGGGTTGTTAACGGAACAATTGAATCCTTTGATTGCACAGGGGTTCTCGTGGAGTACACTAGGCAGATCTGCGGTTACGGATTGTTTAAAGACATACAGAACTGCTTCGTTAAATCCGAATGAGCACAGCTCTGACTTGTTGAAGGAATGTGACTCGTTAGCTGTACCTATCTTTAATGAAGACGGTACGCCTGACATTTTGCTCGGTTGGGTTGGGTTCACTACAGATCAATCAGGGCGTTTAAAGGAATTGACTCAAGCTGCTGCAGGAATCAGCATTACTGCGGATTTACAAACGGAGCTCGCCAGAAATCGCATATTGCTTAGAGATAAAGAACGACTAGAGCGGGAAGCTGGGCTTCAAGGGCGACTTCTGCAGATATCCAGGAAGATGCATACCAAGATTGATGTTGACGCCGTGCTGTCGGAATTAATCCTTACAATAGAGAAAGTCTACAATGCTTATATCGATATATTTTTGTCTCAGGATAATGAAAGTCATAACAGTCGCGTGAAACCATTGGTGTTTAATACGGAAATGGATATTTGTACCCGTGCATTCATGGAAGGCCAATTAATACACGAAGCCGGCATAGATAACCCTTCTCAAGAAATTGTGGCCGCTCCATTAATAGGTAAACAAGGTATATATGGCGTACTACAGCTGCAAGCTTCTCCTGTCCGGTTTGAACGAAGTGATCTTGAATTTATTTCTTCGCTTGCAACAACCGCGGGAAATGCGTTTGAGAACGCCAGACTATATGAGCAATCCAACTTGCTGATCAGCGAGCTGCGACTAATTAATGAAATCACAAAGCGCCTGAATCAAAGTCTTAAACTGAACGATATTTTTGATTTCGCTACGAAGGAATTAATAGAGATTTTCGCTGCGGAATACTGCTGTATACTGCAGTTGGACAAAGAGTCGGATCAATTAATCGTACAGGCAAGCAATTTGCCTTCCATTACGAACACTTTTTTTTCAAGAGATTATGGTTATTCCGGTGCAATCTTCGCGACACAGGAGCCTGTTATCGTATCTGATTATTACAATTTGCCCGAACAGATTACCTCGCATTTAATGAAGTCAACTTCTTCCCGTTCATTGATCGGTTCACCAATCATTGTTAACTCGGAAGTAATCGGCACCATTTTGGTTACTCACAGACTGCCGAACTTTTTCTCTTACGAGAATTACAAGCTGCTTCAAGTGCTTTCCGGTCATATCGGGTTAGCTATGACGAACGCTTCACTTCATGCTGAAGTACGCCGGCGCGTCATTACGGACAGCCTGACAGGTTTGTATGTCCGACACTATCTGGATGAACAAGTGAACCTGCAACAGAAACAGGACTTTTGCGGCTCATTAATTCTGGTGGATATTGATTTCTTCAAACGGGTGAATGATACTTTCGGCCATCAGGTCGGAGACGAGATTCTAATTCAGGTCAGCAGCATTATCAAGTCCAGTATTCGTGAAAGCGATATTGCGGCAAGGTGGGGCGGGGAGGAATTGGCGGTGTATTTGCCGCAAGTGAATATTGAGCAGACGATTCGAATTGCGGAGCGGATCAGATCCAGAGTAGCCAAAGAAACGAATCCCCGGGTGACGGTCTCTTGCGGAATTTCAGAGTGGAGCTGGGAAGACGAGAAGATCAGTGTGGAAACCCTTTTCTACAAAGCGGATATGGCTCTTTATGAGGCTAAGCATCATGGCAAGAATCAATTAAGAATCCGTAAATAGGAGAAACCACTTGTCCATCATGGATAAGTGGTTTTTTGCGCAAATAATGAACTGTTCTGCCTTAAGTACGGCGACAGCCGTTTCACCTTGGCGCCCTCGCATGGTATAGAAAACACTCCTTCTTCAAACATTAAGACTGAGAAGGAGCGTGAAGTTATGGGCAGGATACAGCAATTTGCACAAGGGTTAGTTCTTGCGGGTGTTACCGTATTATTAGCTTCATGCGGGAGCGCGAATGAAGACCCGGAGCGATTATTAAGCTTGTCTATTTCTGGTTTATCCGGACAGGACAGCTTCACATTTGTGGGGCAATCGACAGTTGAATCCGGGGGGATGGTTATCCAAAGCTCACCGTTATACGAAGGGAAGCTGATAAACCATAATCAACTTTATGTGCAGTCAGTAGAAACAGATAACAGTCCAACCTCAGATCAAGGGATGATCACCTTGGGACCTCAACCTGTACTTTATGCTAAGGATAAGAATAATCGTTGGATTGCTTCAGTAGATGGGAAGAAGACAAACAGATTACCGGCTCAGTGGAATCCTTTGAACAAATTGGAGCAGCTTTATACTATGAAAAAAGAAGTTCATTCAGGTCAAGGTATTTTTACAAACGGGGTGACGGTGTTAACCATAAGGCCCGATGCTGAGGAAAATAAAAGACGGATGACACAAGAGCTTACCGAACAATTTCAACAGTATGGGATTGAATCCAGATTTCGGAATGCGAACCAGGCTTCACTATCGCTCAAGCGGCGTAGACAACTTGAAGCCGAAATTAAAGCTGCATATACAACGGAAGAAATCAGATTGAAAAAAATGCTGCATACGTTGCAAGTGGAGAGCATCTATTTGCTTGAAATTGATCGACAAACTCACCTTCCGGGTAAACTGCGAATTCGCGATGAATTGACATATATCCAAGACGGGAAATCCAGGTCGGAAACTAACAATTCCAGCTACGAATTTAAAGACTATGATAAAGGTTTTCAGGGACTTTAGACGGAGATTGGACTCCCGCTTAAAGAGAAGTCATGGTACAATAAAAACGTTAACGAATCGTTAACAACCTTGATGTAGTCAGAGGAGGACAATATAGTATGAGAGATCCGAGATTAACGCAATTAGCTAAAAATCTGGTGGGCTATTCCATTGATGTGCAACCGGGTGAGAATGTATTAATCGAGATGTACGGAACCGATAAGGAACTTGTCAAATGTTTGGTGGAGGAGGTTTATGCCAAGGGCGGAAATCCTTTCGTGGAATGTATCGACCGATCAGTACAGCGGGCTATGCTTATGGGCGCATCCAAAGCATTAATTGAACAGTGGTCGGAACATGATCTTAACCGAATGAAGAACATGCAGGGATATATTGGAATACGCGCTTACGATAACGTAAACGATATGTCCGATGTTCCTGAGCCGCAAATGAATATGTATGAATCCCTCTATAAGAAACCTGTACATAGTGAACAACGTGTCAAACATACGAAATGGGTGGTGTTGCGTTACCCAAATCATTCTATGGCCCAACTTGCCAATATGAGTACAGAAGCGTTCGAGGACTTCTACTTCAATGTATGTAATTTGGATTATAGCAAAATGGATCTGGCTCAAGATCCGCTTGCGAATCTGATGAGACGCACGGATAAAGTTCGTATTGTTTCTCCAGGCACAGATTTAACGTTTTCTATTAAAGACATCGGTGCCGAGAAATGCTCAGGTCAACGCAACATTCCGGATGGGGAAGTGTTTACCGCGCCGGTTCGCGACTCCGTGAATGGAACGATTGCATATAACTCCCCTTCCGTGTATAACGGCGTTACTTTCGAGAATATCAAATTCCGATTTGAGAATGGCAAAATTGTGGAAGCGACAAGCAATGATACGAAACGAATAAACGAAATTCTGGATATGGACGAAGGCGCTCGTTATATTGGTGAATTCGCCATCGGCTTCAATCCTTTTATCCAAAAACCGATGAATGATATTCTGTTCGACGAAAAAATTGACGGCAGTTTACACTTCACGCCGGGCCAAGCTTACGAAGAAACGGATAATGGAAACCGCTCCGCTGTGCATTGGGATCTAGTATTAATTCAGCGCCCCGAATATGGCGGCGGTGAAATCTACTTCGACGATGTGCTGATTCGCAAAGACGGACGATTCGTTATTTCAGAGCTTGAACCGTTGAATCCGGAAAATCTCAAATAAACAAGTCAACATGCTCTTGCATAATGATGGGAATTCAATGTATCATATACATTGTAATTGGAATGAAACCGAATTCATGAACGGAGGGTTTTCTATGTCTCATAACGCGGCTATCGTGGAACTTTCACAAACAGCAAGTAAATTTACATCTTCGATTGTATTGCAGTACGAGAACAAGTACATTGACGTGAAAAGCCTTCTTGGCTTGTACACAACCCTGGTCGGCAACCAATCGTATGAGTTGCACGTTCATGGTCCAGATGAAGCTGAAGCTCGTCAGGCTATGGCTGATGTTTTTGCCAAACATAATATGAAAGTGACGATCGTAGGCGAATAATTTCTTGCGAACCGTCTATAAAGGCCGCCCCCCGGGCGGCCTTTGTTCATTCCTGTATAGGAGAGGGCAGATTAACAGGCTTTGTCCACCATTTGTCCTTGTGTATTGATTCGATTTCGTCTAATATAGAAACATATAAGATGGCGGCTTTACTGCAGGGGGGAAGTCAATTGTCTTCATCATCGGAATGGGTTATACAGTACAGTGACAAGGCTTTAAATCTTCTAATGGAAGATGCATATAAAATTGAGAAATTAATTGAAGTGCAGATGCAGAATCTTACGACACGGCAATGTCCATTGTATGAGGAAGTGCTGGATACGCAAATGTACGGATTCTCACGTGAAGTGGATTTCGCGGTCCGGATTGGATTGTTAGGCGAACTGAAGGGTAAGGAAATTGTCAGCAAGCTTGAACGTAACCTCGCACAGTTGTATGAGGCGCTTGAGAGCAAGGCGCGTTTATAATTTTATAGTTTTGTAACAAAGGAAAAGCGCGGGTCGCCACCCGCGCTTTTCCTTTGTGCTATTCAGCATTAAATTAAATAGAAAGCTACTCCCAAAATTAAGTAAACAATCAGAAGCAAAGCGCCCTCAAACCAATTGGTAGACCCGTCTTGCGAAATGGACTTCGCAATAAAGACCGAGACCGCAATAGCAACAAGCTCCACCGGCATAAACACTAAATCCATCGGATTGCCGCCGAAGAAACTTATAAATACGAGTACAGGGCTGACAAATAAAGCAATTTGCAAAGAACTGCCGACTGCAATTTCAACCGCTGCGCCAATCTTGCCCTTATAAGCAAGCATAATCGCCGCACTATGCTCAGCCGCGTTACCGACAATCGCCACGAGGAACGCGCCGACAAACAACTCTGATAATCCGTACTGAGTTGAGAACGATTCTAACGTTCCGACCATCCACTCGGATATAAATGCTACCATGACGGTCGAAAGGGCAAGAAACAGAACGGATATCTTAGCGGACCATACAGGGGATTCGCCATGATCCGGTTGAGTCTCGACTTGTTCCGATAACTCTTTCTTGTGTGTGATCATGGAGAAGAGCAGCCACAATACATAAGCAATAATTAATAAAGCGGATACCACTAAGCTTAAAGTTTCCATCTTCGAGCTGTTTTCGCCAAACTCGAACAGGAACATGGCCGGAATAAAAAGCGCAATGACGCCGAGGATCATCAGGGAAGCATTATGGGAAGCAAGAAGCGCGTTAAAGCGCTGCTCCTTAAATTTGATTCCCCCCGCGAGGAGACTAAGCCCCAGTACCAGAAGCAAGTTACCGATAATCGATCCGGTTAAACTAGCTTTAACCATGTCGAACAAACCTTCTTTAATCAAAAAAATCGCGATAATCAATTCGGCGGCGTTGCCGAAGGTCGCATTCAGAAATCCACCCATTCGATCTCCGGCATAATGGGCAACGCTCTCCGTAGCTTTACCCATAAATCCGGCCGCAAACAGAATAGCCAAAGCAGACAATCCGAACTGTGTGGTGGGTCCGCCTAAATGCATATAATGAGCCAACGCGCTGACGGCAAAGGTCAGAATCAGGCCCGGATAAAAGATTTTCTTCAAACTCAAGTGGGATCACCTCTTCTATATATTGGTTCATACTCAAACAGTCTATTCTAATATAAACAAATCAAGCAGGAGGTTAAACCTAAAGACAAAAGAATGTTTCCCTTCCGGAATGAGCATATTGATTTTAACAGAGTGTTAGGTTTACAATGAGTGCAGAGGGTATAACAGAGGAGTGAATATGGATGTCCGAGGTCAATGATACAGGATTAGTTCGTATTTCAGACGATGTAGTAGCTACCATTGCTGGACTAGCCGCATTAGAAACGCCGGGTGTAGCGGCAATGTCAGGCGGTATGAGCGAAGGCTTAGCCAAGCGTCTAAGCGGTAAGAATGCCCAGAAGGGTGTTACCGTCGAGGTCGGCCAATTGGAAGCAGCCATCGACCTGCGTGTAATTGTGCATTATGGCTCCAGAATTCAAGAGGTTTGCAGGGAGTTGCAAGAAAACATTAAAGAAGCGGTTGAAAATATGACGGGGTTGTTAGTCGTAGAGGTTAATGTCAAGGTTGAAGGCGTAGCCTTTAAAGAGGATGAGACACCGGATGATACGAATCGCGTGAAGTAGACAAGCCATAAATAAGAAGCTGCCGGATACCCGGCAGCTTCTTTATTTATCGCGTTGTTTAGATACTTGACCTGGAGACAGTGCATCCCGGGAAATGCTCAGCACAATACCCATGCTAAACATCGTAATTAACAAAGACGATCCCCCATAAGAAATGAACGGAAGGGTAACCCCCGTAATCGGCATACTCCCGGTAACACCTCCGATATTAACGATACCTTGAATGGCGAACAAGCTCATAATTCCGGTACCTACCAAACTTCCGTATAAATCCGGACAACGCATAGAGACAATTAATCCCCGCCAGATAAAAGTTAGGTAAATGAGTATAAACATGAAGGAACCCAGAAATCCGAATTCCTCGCCAATTGTAGCAAAGATAAAGTCATTATGCGGTTCGGGTAAGTAATGAAGCTTTTGAATGCCGTGACCGAAGCCTGCGCCAAAAAATCCGCCGTGACCAAAAGCCCGCAGGGAATTAATCAATTGAAACCCTGTGTCTAATTCATCTGCTAAAGGGTCCATAAAGGCGGTAAAGCGCTCATAACGATAATTACTGACAAAGCCCTCAGGATCGCTGAGATAAGTAATCCCGACAACCAGAATGACGACAGAGGCACCGAGCAGGGTAATGACTGTAAGGTGCTTCAAGTTAGCTCCCCCGGCCCATACCATGACCGCTGTGCATGACAACAGAATTAAACATGAACCTAAGTCCGGTTGTAACATAATTAGACCGGCAACAAGTCCGACAATAATGATAATGGGCAATAAGCCGCGTTTGAAATCCCTGATATTGTCTTTCTTCTTAGCAATCAATGCGCCAAGGTAAAGGATGATGCTAATTTTGGCGAGCTCAGAAGGTTGTATACCGAAACTGCCGATTCCGAACCAGCTCCGCGCTCCATTTCTGACATCACCAAAAAATAAAACTAGGATTAAAGCAACTATGGTTATGAAAAATATCGGGAAAATCAGTTTCTTAAAGCTGGCGTAAGGAATATTCATAACTACCAGCATGACGAATATGCCGAGCCCAATCCAAACGGCTTGCTTCTTCGTAAAATAGAGCGCATCATTATTGAAACGTGCGTCTGTCAGGGCAATAGCAGAACTCGCGCTGAAGACCATAACGAGTCCGAAACCGACAAGCAGCAATGTCAGAATCAGCAGCAGAAAGTCGGGAGAACCCTTGCGGCGCGGCTGCATAAATGAAGACCCTAAGCCAGTGCTTGCTTAAGTTCTTCTAGTTTACCCTTAGCCGCCTTCAGGATGTTCTCAGGTACCGGTGATTCATAGTCAAGACCATGCGGGAACGTGGCTCTGCCGATATAGATATGTTCGATCTTCAATACAGCATCCGGGTTCTCCAATTTGCCTTCAATGGCACGCGTGTTAAATCTAAGGAAGTATTCATCTGTTCCGTTCGTAAATTTCAAATCATATGTAGCGCGGGTATATTCCCACTGCCAACGAACGAAACCGATTTTCTCCGATTCTTTGTCCAGATGGCCAAGGTCGCTTGTCATTCCTTCAAGATTTGAATTTTCAATAAGCATGGTTAAGGTTCCTCCCTGTATGTACGTTGTACGTAAGTTAAGATGAAATTTCCAGTGTTGGCTGTAAATATGCTTAACAGTCACTCTTCATGATAGTATGTTTCCTTTTTCAGTGCAAGCCTTGTCCCTGACCGTAGTTGTGAACAAAGAAAGAATGTTGTCTCTGTGAAATGAAGCCTTGTTCTGATAATATAAAAGAAACCAAAGGCATGTACACGGATTGAAACGATACCAGGAGGAATTCGGATGAATTACAGGGATATACTTAATGAAAGTTATGCCGAAGCCGTTGCCTGGCGCAGGCACTTGCACATGCATCCGGAGCTTTCCTTTCATGAAGAGAATACAGCGGACTTCGTTGCAGCCAAGCTCGAAGAATGGGGCTTGGAAGTGCGAAAGGGCGTAGGCGGCGGCGGGGTTACGGGGTTGCTGAAAGGCCTGAACCCGGGAAAGACCGTAGCTTTAAGAGCCGATATGGACGCCTTACCGATTCAAGATGAGAAGGAAAGCGAGTATGCATCCACCGTCCCCGGTGTGATGCACGCCTGCGGACACGATGCTCATACTTCCGCGCTCTTGATGGTCGCTAAAATTCTAAGCGCACATAGATCTCAGTTTAAGGGTAATGTTAAATTTATTTTTCAACATGCCGAGGAAACAACCCCGGGCGGCGCTAAATTTATGATTGAAGACGGTGTCCTGCACGACGTCGATTACATCTATGGCGTTCACCTTTGGACACCACTTCAGGCCGGCCACGTATATTCGGTTGCAGGACCTATGATGGCCGCCGCGGATGAATTTGTTATTCAGCTTCAAGGGAAAGGCGGGCATGGAGGGTTGCCTCATGAAACGATAGACACGGTAATGATTGGTTCCCAGGTCGTGGTGAACTTGCAGACGATTGTGAGTCGGACGTTGAACCCTTTATATCCCGCCGTAGTTTCCGTCGGTTCTTTCCAAGCGGGAAACACGTTTAATATCATAGCGGAAAAGTGCACTCTTAAGGGAACGGTCCGAACTTTTGACGAGGAAAGCAGACAGACGGCTAAATCCAAAGTAGAAGATCTGACCAGACAAACCAGCGAAATGCACGGAGCTCAATCCAATATTCGCTACATCCTGGGATACCCGCCTGTAGTCAACGATCATCTTGAAACCGAACGGTTCTTTGCCGTTGCCCATTCCTTATACGGCACTGAGCATGTCCACCCGATGCCGTTGTTGATGGCAGGAGAAGATTTCGCATATTATCTGGAGCAGGTTCCCGGATGCTTCATGATTGTGGGAGCCGGCAACGGCGAGACGCGCACAAGCTATCCGCATCATCATCCGAAGTTCGATCTTGAGGAGCGGGCCATGCTTCAATCGGCCGAGCTTTTGCTCCATATGGCTGTCAACGCATTATCGGAATAACTGTCTCGACGATTAACAGTAGCACTGTATGGGTAATAAACCTTCAGGATAACCTATCCAAATGAAGGAGGCGCATTACACATGGCAAAAACATTAAAAGATATTATGTCGACGGATATTGTTACGGTAACTTTGGAGGAACATATTTACGGGATCGCCTTAAAGATGAAGGAGCACGATACGGGTTTCATTCCTGTGGTTGAGGGTCGCAAGCTCATCGGTGTGGTGACGGACCGGGATCTTGTCGTCCGGGGCTACGCTGAAAAACATTCCGGATCAACGTCGGTTACCGAAGTGATGACGAAGGATATTCAAACCGTTACACCGGATACGACGGTGGATGAAGCGGCCAAGCTTATGGCTAAGGATCAAATTCGAAGATTACCTGTTGTGGAAAACGGAGAATTGGTCGGCGTTGTAGCCATCGGTGATTTGGCTGTGCGTTCCAGCTATGAAGATGAGGCTGGACAAGCTCTAAGTGAAATTTCTGAGAATCACGCAACTCAAAACCTGTAAAAACAGAATTTGAGTGAAAGCCTGTCGACCCTTTTGAGGGAATGGCAGGCTTTTTCGTTGTTTAGGAACATGGACTAAGAGATAATAGACAGACAACAAATACATAGTTGAGAAGTGAAGGGGATTTTTTTGCACATGAAGATTATATTACGCTGGATGGTTCTGTTGCCACTTGCATCCTTGGTGGTGTCGGGTTGCGGTGTCCCTGTTTCGGGGCCTCCGGCAGAAGTAACGGAGATTTTGGCCGCCTATCCTGAGTTGGAAGGACATGAATATTCCATTGAACAAGTGAAACGGATGGTTGACGGTGACACGTTGGAGACAGATAGCGGACACAAGGTCAGGCTGATCGGGGTAAACACCCCCGAGACGGTGAAGCCTAACTCTCCCATTGAGACCTATGGTAAAGAAGCGAGCGCATTCAGCAAGAAAAGACTAACGGGAAAGACAGTTGTCCTGTTTGAAGACACCGGGAATACCGATCGATACGGGCGTTGGTTAAGGTATCTTTTTGTCCAGGGGGATCCCCGGATGTTCAATGAGGAGCTTGTGCGAGAAGGGTATGCGAATACGATGACGATACCGCCTAATGTTATGTATTCCGCACGTTTCCTTAAAGCGGAAAGGGAAGCGCGAACGAATCACAAAGGGCTATGGGCGGAGGCCGGCGCAAATGCCTCAGAAAGCATGAAGGAAGCAAACCAAGCCGAGAGCTCAGCCTGCGGAGGTCCTGTGATCAAAGGTAACATTAATGCTGAGGGTGAACAAATTTATCATGTAGCGGAGGGCCGTTATTATAAACAAACGAAAGCTGAGCGGTTGTTCTGTACCGAATCCGAAGCTAAAGCCGCGGGATTCCGTAAATCCAAATCTTGATGTGAGCGGCCGGCTGTAAGAGCAGTAAGGTTTATTTTGGCTACTTTGCCTGCATACTGAATGAAAGAGATATACAAGGCAAGGAGGAAGTCAATGAAATACCGTCCGGAACAACCCTTGATTGTACAGGGGGACTTGACCGTGCTGCTTGAAACGAGAAATACCCGTGCGGATGAAGCGGCGAAGGTTCTAGGGAGGTTTGCGGACCTCGTAAAGACACCCGAACATATCCACACGTACAGAATGACGCCTTTATCCATATGGAATGCGGCAGCATCAGGTATTCACGTTGAAGAAGTTATCCGAACGCTTGAAGATTACAGTAAATTTGATTTGCCGGCTCAAGTGAGAAAAGAGATCGTCAAGTATATGGGAAGGTACGGGATGCTTCTCTTGGAATCGGATGGCGAATATCTCCGTCTTCGCTCAAGCAACACCTCAGCCTTAAAGGAGTTAGCTGCGGAATCTTCATTAGCTGCCTTACTGACTTGGGATGAGGATACAGGTACAGGGAAAGTGGATGCTGAAAACCGCGGTCTGGTCAAACAAGAATTAACCCGTCTGGGTTTTCCGGTAACGGATCTTGTCGGCTATCACGAAGGGGAGTCACTACAGGTCCAATTGAAGAGCAACCTGGACGAGGGCAACCCCAATCCCTTTTATCTGCGTGACTATCAGGAGGAAGCGGTCGATTCCTTTTACCAAGAAGGGAGTGTACACGGAGGGAGCGGGGTACTGGTGCTCCCTTGCGGCGCGGGTAAAACCATCATTGGCATCGCAGCGATGGCCCGATTGCATTGCGCTACGTTAATCCTTACGAGTAATGTGACCTCAGTCAGGCAATGGACACAGGAAATTGTTGCGAAAACGAATATAAAGGAAGAACAAATCGGTGAATACAGCGGGGATCGCAAAGAAGTGCGTCCTATAACGATTGCAACCTATCAAATTCTGACCCATCGCAAAGATAAGGCTGCTTCCTTCTCGCATATGACCCTTTTTAATGAACGGGATTGGGGATTGATTATTTATGACGAGGTTCACCTGTTACCCGCCCCCGTATTCCGGGTGACGGCTGATATTCAGGCCACGCGAAGGCTTGGACTAACGGCGACGCTGATCCGGGAAGATGGCCGGGAGGAAGACGTGTTTTCTCTGGTCGGGCCGAAGCGGTACGATATGCCATGGAAAGAGCTTGAGCATCAAGGGTGGATCGCCAAAGTGTACTGCAGTGAAATTCGCGTGCCATTGTCCGAAGACACTCGTTCACAATACGCGGTTGCGGATGCCAAAATGCGATTTAGAATTGCTTGCGAGAACCCGCTGAAGCTGGATATCGTGCGCTATCTGTTACAACTTCACCGCGGTCGACAAACGTTAATTATCGGTCAATATTTGGATCAATTACATCATGTGGCCGAACAATTGAGCTTGCCTCTCATTACGGGGAGCATGCCGCATCAGGAACGAGATGAACTCTATGCCCAGTTTAAGAAAGGGGAAATTGGAGTCCTGATCGTTTCCAAAGTAGCTAATTTCGCGGTGGATTTACCCGATGCCAGCGTAGCGATCCAAATCTCGGGCAGCTTCGGGTCAAGGCAGGAGGAAGCCCAGCGATTGGGCAGGGTATTAAGGCCGAAGCAAGACGAGAACACCGCTTTCTTCTACACCTTGGTATCCAAAGACACAAAGGAGCAAGAGTTTGCGCTAAACAGACAGCTGTTTCTGATCGAAAAAGGGTATCGGTACGCCATCACAGATGCGGCCGCGTTCACCGGCGGGGAGGATACGCATGGACAGTTTGCAGTTCAGTAGAAGGGTCACTCAAGTTTATTTGAATGCCTTGTCCGGCCCTTTCGGAAAGGCGGAGAATGCGGATGATTTTCAAGCCCGCGTGATGGATCCGGCGCTAATTAAGAAGGTTTACGACAACATGTCGAAAATGGAAAAAGCGGCGTTATTACGGATATTTTTGGCCGCGGGAACGGCGCCCTTTGAGTGGAAAGGATTGTCTCGTTATACCTTAAACCAGAACAGTGAGTCCGAAGGAACGGATGGTCCGGTGCCCGCTTTGCCCGCTTCGGAGCTTCAGGTGGGGCTGATCTATCTGAGGCAAAAGGGAGTCCTGTTCACGTTTCGTAAAACTTGGGGAGAGCACGTTTATGTCATTCCATCCGACACCGCAGCCAATTGGTTTCAGCATATAATCGACGAGTTTGCAGGCGGCACCCGGAACGTACTTGCGGCGGAATCCGCAATTACCACGGAGCATGAGGCCAAGCGGGGACTGGTATTTGAAGTGTTTCATCTCCTTACGTTTGCGGCCAGACACGAACTGGCGCTGACCCAGAAGGGAACGATGCATAAACGGTTTGTGCAAAAGCTTGCGGAAAAGATCCAATTGGATTCCCGTATTTTGAGCGGGCTCGGTTTTCAATATGCGTATCAGGATGCCTATCCGGCATCGGTTGCTGTGGTCCTGGATACGGCGTTGCGTGCCGGATTGTTGACCCAGTCCCCGGACCGGTTTACACTTCAGACGGAAGAGCTTCACCGTTGGCTGCTTCGGCCGGTTTCCGAGCATCAGACGGAATTATATCGTCAATTTGCTGATTTATACCGCCCTGCGGAAATTCATTTGCAATTAGCGGCGTTACTTTTGGAGATGAGGGCAGCAGGCGAATGGTTTCCTTTGGTGACGGTCATACACATCTTGCAACGCCTGGGAGTTGTTCACGATTCATCCAGTTCTGACACAGAAGAACATATAGATGTGCTAATCAAGTCGTGGATCTTACCTTTAACGGAGTTAGGCTTCGCGCACCTGGGCAAGGATTCGGAGCAAGGGTGGGTATTCCGCTGGGCGATACAAACATTGATTCACCCTACTCTTGTTGAGGAGGACATTGAATTCCCTTTAGATCCTCGCACAGAGGGGATTTTTGTGCAGCCGGACTTTGAGGTCATCGTGCCTCCGACGGTTCCCTTGAGCATACGCTGGGAATTGGAATGCTTTACAGAGCCGCTGCGCACGGATCAGGTCATGGTGTATAGAATTACGAAAGACAGTGTTTTTCAAGCTTTTGAACAAGGCAGAAGCGCTGAGGAATTGGAAGCTTTTTTGAACAAAAACGCATTGTACGGGGTACCTGATCATGTAAGTCTCATCCTTGAAGAATGGAAACAGCAATGGGGCCGGGTTTACTTTAGTGAAGTAACCTTATTGCGTTGCAGAGATGAACGAACCGCGTCAGAGCTGGTTGCTCAAGCCGCTTTATCCAAGTACATCGTAGCTCCGATCGGACCGCGGGATTTCATTGTTCACAAGGATAAGATGCCGGAATTGACTTCCTACCTGGAAAAAGCGGGTTTACATCCTCGTAAAGGTTTGGTAGACCCTCAAGGGGAGAATACGGAGGGGCTCTATCCTAAATATGATGAACAGGCTGCGCTACGAAACGAGGAAGCGGATGCGGAGGAACGCAAGCCGAAAGGCATTGTGTACTCAAAAACCTCTGTGCAATACTACGATGTGGAGACAAAGCTTCCCGGGCTCGAGGAGGCGTATCCGCAACTTCAGGAAATCCCAGCCCTGTGGCTTCAAGAATTCAGAACCTATCACGGCTCTACAAAAAAAGAGATTTTAGCGCAGGCGGTTTCCTTCAGGGCCATTGTGAAGTTAAGGGAAGGCGAAGTCGAAGGAACTTTTATTCCGCTCGCCATACAGGATCAGCGCAGCGGGTGGAGCGTTTCGGGATACAGGGCAGGGTCATTAGTCTCATTAAACGCGGATGAAATTCAGGAGTTAATGCTTATTTTACCGGGGGTTAATGAAAAATAAATGGGGAACTCTCCCTTGTTTCGTGGTATAATAGGAGAGATTTTAAGCATAAACCATTTATAATCAGATAGGGATGGTCAGCCATGAGTATTATGGAACAACAAACGCTGGACATGTCCGCGTTGTTAATGGAAGCCTATAACATCGGCGACCTTATAAATGCATCACGTGAAGTAACCGAATACCTGGTCTCGAAGCAAGCCATTGAAGCTAGTTCCGGTGTGCAAGAGGCTGTGAAGCATTTCGAGAAGAAGAAGGTTTTATTTGAGGAATGCGAGCGGTTTGGCCGCTTTCATCCTGATTTCAACCGGGCGATGGATGAGATGAAAGACGCGCAGGATCGGTTGAATCAATTCGCGGAGGTTGTCAGGTTCAAGCAAGCTGAGAAAGCATTGGATGATCTGCTGCATGAAGTCTCGACGACGATCGCTTACGCGGTATCGGAGTCCGTCAAGGTGCCGAGCAACGATCCGCTGCCCAAGGGCGGCGGTTGCTCCACCGGCGGCGGCTGCAGCGGCAAGTGCAGCTAACCCGCGCCTGAACGGCCAAGAACCCGCCTGATGGCGGGTCTTGGCTAGACCATGGCGCGCCGCGCGTTACTCGCGCGGCCGCAGCCGGAACACCGGTTCGATGAAACCGACCGGTGTTCCGGCCCAATTGCGCTGCTCGGGCCGGCGGAACTCGGCCAGCTGCGCAAGCTCGTCCGCGCTCAGCAAGCCCAGCTGGCTGAGCGCTTCCAGCACGGCGGGGTAGAGGGCGCGCTCGGCGCCGTCCTCTACCTTGACCGCGATGCCCCAGCCGCGGGCGGGCACGCTGAGCAGGAACACGCCTTCGGCTCCGTACTTGCCGATCAGGCGGCCTTGCGACACCTCGATCAGTCGGGTGTCGAAGCGGTCCGTTCCGGCGACGTACAGCGGGTTCCCCGCGATGCTAGCCATAATCCGGCGGCAAGCGGCGGCGCGCGGCTCCGGCAGCCCGTCCGGCTTGCCGAGACGCGCGTAGGCGAGGGCCAGCCGGGACAGCGGCAGGCCGAACACCGGCACGCCGCAGCCGTCGGTGCCGAGAGCGACATCGGCTACAGCCGTGTCGCACATGTCGGCGACTGCAGCCAGCATGGCGTGCTGTACCGGGTGAGCGGGGTCCATGTAGTGAGTGCTGCTTACCCCCAGATGACGCGCAAGGATTAACATCCCGGTATGTTTGCCGGAACAATTATTATGCACGCGTCCAGGTTTAATGCCCGTTTCCTTCATTCGGTTGGCGATGGCGCGGTTAAACGGATAATGGGGACCGCACTGAAGTTGGTCATCTGTCGCACCCATTTTGCGTAAGATAGAATGAACGGCGTCCACATGGAAAGGTTCTCCGCTGTGAGAGGCGCACAGAACAGCAATTTCCCGGTCATTCAACTTATAAGCGTTTGCAGCCCCGGATTCAAGAACGGGAATAGATTGAATCAACTTGGCCGTGGAGCGGGCGTAGGTTACTAGTTCGGGATCTCCAAGAATCTGGAGCACCTTGCCCGTCGTGTCCACCACAGCAACATGTCCTCTGTGAACGGATTCCACGAGTGGACCCCGTGTAATATGAATTATGATTTCGGACTCGAAAGATGGCATAGTAGCATTCTCCTTAACCATATCTATAATAATACAAAGCGAGGGCATACACGATGTTTAAAGAACGCTCGGCATTAATCGTTTGGGTCAGCGACTTGAAACAAGCGAAGAACCTGGAAAGATACGGCAACATTCATTATATTTCGAAGAAGATGCAGTATGTTGTTATGTATATGAATGCCGCAGGATTAGAGGATACAACAAAAGCGATGCAAAAGCTATCGTTTGTCAAAAAAATCGAGCCTTCCATGCGCGGCGAAATTAAAACAGAATATAACAGTAATGTTCCAGACAAGACATCATTTTACTCTTATTAAACCACCCATTTTACATTTTATTCCATTAATGTAACCCCTTAAAATTTATAATTGGAAAATTTCCCAAAATGAAGTACAATTAATGATATTAAATATACATAGGACAATAGACCCATGTGTAGGAGAGGGGTTGCAGGGATGAAAGACAAAATAATGGGTCGATGGAGCACTTACGAACCATTCTATGTTGTAGTCGGCGATAAGAAGGTAGCGGATATTGTCATAACGAATCATGCGCGTTCCCGCTGGATTGACCGGGTGGAAACGGAGAAAACCGGATATGAAGATATTTGCGATTTTCTTTGGGATAAGTTAAAGAAGGGCTGTGTTGAGCCTTATTACAGGAACGAACAGGATGTCTATTTAATTGACGATGATCTGGTTATGGTGGCCGAGTTCGCCCTGTTGGAGAATGAAGTCGATATCACCGGCAACCCTTTACACAAGATGATTATTGTCACGTTCCTTGGCCGGATGTCGGAAACCATCGAACTCCGGGATTTAAAGTCTTATTATTCCTGGCTCCGCCATTCCCGCCGAATGACTCTGATTAAGAACAGCCGGAAACGAAAATAAGAAGAAAAGGCGTGTAGGTACGAGGGGCTACATGTCTTTTTGTTTTATTGGAAACCGATTTTCCAGTAGGGAGGGCATCATTCTTGGCTATGAATTTTCATCAACTACATATATTTTATACCGTTGCGGAGAAAGGGAGCTTCTCCGCCGCAGCGGCTGCCTTGCATATGACTCAGCCTGCTGTGACGATGCAGGTGCAATCGCTTGAAGAGTATTTCGGTACGAAGCTGTTTCACCGCTCTACAAAGCGTATCGAGCTTTCCGAGGCGGGAAGAACACTGATTCCCTATGCTTTGAACAGCATAAACCTCATGAAGGATACGGAAGTAGCCATGTCGAAATTTACTCACATGCTGCAAGGACGCCTGCAACTTGGAGCTTCTCTTACAGTAGGTGAATATATTTTACCAAGATTGCTGGGACCTTTCGGTAAGGAGTATCCGAACATTTCCGTGCAGATGAAGGTCATGAATACAGCGCAGATTCTGGAGGAAATTTTAAGACATCAGTTAAATTTCGGACTTGTTGAGGCGCCGGTTCAGCATCCCGACGTGAAGATTGAAGCTGTGCTGAACGATGAGTTAAAGTTAATTGTACCCAGCGATCATCCGCTGGCCGCCTTTGAAAAGGTAAGTGTTCCCCAGATGATGGAGCACAGCTTTGTTCTTCGTGAACAAGGTTCAGGTACAAGGCAGGTCATGGAAGAAGCTCTGCAGCAACAGGGAATGAACCCCGGCGATATGAAGATCGTAATGGAACTGGGAAGCACCGGCGCCGTTAAATCTGCTGTTGAAGCGGGTTTAGGCATTACGATTTTGTCTCAGTCTTCCGTGAAACACGAGTTAGCCCTAGGGCTTTTCAAGGTGATTGAGGTTGAGGACGTCCGGTTTATGCGCAAATTTTATTCCATCTATCTAAGCTCCACGATATTACCCATCTCAGCGGTTACCTTCTTAACCTTCTTAAGGGAAAGAGATTTAGGGCAGTGGTTGTAATTAAAGGAGTTCATCTTACGATACGGAAAGGATGAAATGATGGAAGCTTCAGAACTTGTTTTCCACCGAGCAGACGATCAGGGTGCCGATGAAACATTATATGGTTTTGCGGATTTACATACGCACTCAACCGCTTCAGACGGCACAAATGCGCCGGCGGACAATGTCCGTCTGGCTAAAGAATCCGGATTGTCAGGTATTTCCGTTACGGATCATGACACGGTTGCGGGTGTAACCGAGGCGCTTGAAGAGGGTATGCGGATCGGCATCACCGTAATACCCGGCGTGGAGATTAGCACCGTTGCCCAAGGACGCGATATACATATCCTCGGATACTATATGAACATAGATGACGAGAAATTCCTACAACGTTTATCCGATCTGAGACGCACCCGAAATTTACGTAACGAGTTAATGATTGAAAAGTTGAATCAACTTGGCGTAATGATACGTCTGGAGGAAGTCATGGCGCGTTTGACCAAGGCTAAGGCGGATGAAACCGTTGGCCGCCCGCATATTGCTCAAGTATTGATAGATAAGGGGTATGTTGCCACGATGGAAGAGGCGTTTGATCGGTACCTGGGTTCTCAGGGCCTGGCCTATGCGAACCCGCCTCGTATTACTCCGTATGAGGCTATTCAATGGATTCGTGAAGCGGGCGGACGGGCTGTGCTGGCTCACCCGGGACTCTATAATCAGGACGATCTGGTTACAGCGATTATAAAGTCAGGTGTGGATGGGTTGGAAGTGTATCATTCCGACCATAGCATCCAGAACGAAGAGAAGTATGCAGAGCTTGCCAAGGCATATCAGCTTATCGTGACTGGAGGCTCTGATTATCACGGAGAGCGCAATGGAATCGTGTTCCATGGGGCGTTGGGTTCCAAGCGGGTCCCTATGTCGGTTGTGCAGCAGTTAAAACCACCAGTTTCACCATAACATTCAGGGGAGAGGACGTTTTATATGAAGATTCGCAAAGCTATTATCCCGGCAGCCGGTTTGGGAACCCGGTTTCTGCCCGCTACAAAGGCTCAACCGAAAGAGATGCTGCCGATCGTGGACAAGCCCGCGATCCAATATATCGTAGAGGAAGCTATCTCATCGGGAATCGAAGATATTATCATCGTAACAGGTAAGAACAAGCGTGCCATCGAGGATCACTTCGATAAATCCTTCGAGTTGGAATACATTCTGGAAGAAAAGCGTAATTATGAAATGCTGGAAATTGTGCGCGGGATCTCAAGTATGGTGGATATTCATTATATCCGCCAGAAAGAGCAGTTGGGATTGGGTCACGCGGTGCTGTGCGCAATGAGCTTTATCGGGGATGAACCCTTTGCCGTTCTGCTGGGAGATGATATTATCGACTCGGGTACACCATGTCTGAAGCAAATGATGGACGTCTACGACAGTCACCATGCTTCCGTTATTGCGGTACAAGAAGTCGCCGCCGAAGAAGTGCATCAATATGGTGTGGTTGCGCCGGATCGACCTCTTACGGGTAAAGGGCAAACATCCTATATCAGCGACTTGGTTGAAAAGCCGGAGCGGGGCTCGGCTCCATCCAATTTTGCCGTTATCGGACGTTATGTCATACAACCACAAATCTTTGAAATTCTGGAAAGACAACAGCCTGGGCGGGGCGGTGAAATTCAATTAACCGATGCTTTGCGCACATTAAATGAGAATCAACCGATTCTGGCGTACAGCTTTGAAGGCAAACGCTATGATACGGGTAATAAATTCGGCTATATCGAAGCGACAATCGAATTCGCTTTGCAACGGCCGGAGCTTTCTGAACAACTAAGATCTTATTTGCTTAAACTGACCAAGGATTGGAAAATAGAAGCTTAAACCCGTAAACTTTTCAAATTCGTTGTACAACGTTTGTAAATGGTTTATACTAATGCCATGACAACATACGGAGTGGGTTAGGATGAACCAGCGCTTATACACAATTAAAGAGGTTTCATTGCGTTCGGGACTTTCCACTCAACTGATTCGGAAGTGGGAAGAACGTTATCAAGCGGTGAAACCTGAACGCTTTCCCAATGGGTACAGAGGGTATACGCCCCAGCATATTGATACTTTAGTTTGGCTTAAACAACGAGTAGACCAAGGGGTTCCGATTAATCTGGCGGTCACGGAATGGCAGTTGGAGAATGCGCAGGAAACGGAATCCTATCCCAAGGATCCCGTTGTGGAATCTGGTCTTGCGACAACCGTTTCTACCTCCGGGCTAGCTCAGTCCGGCATGAGAGGTGAGGTTGCCGAATACCGGAAAACATTAATCCGTCATTTGGTAAACCTCGATACCGCTTCAGCGTCCGGTTACTTCGATCGATTGCTGGCTCTGCACTCCATGGAATTTGTATTAATGAACATCCTTCAACCGGTTCTCGTCGAAATCGGGGAGTTATGGGAAATGAATGCCATTTCGGAGTATCAGGAGCATTTTGGCAGTCACTTTCTCAGGGAACGTCTATTGGCAATGAAGAATATGTATCAAGCTGAGCCCGATGCTCCGTTAATTGTTACGGCTTGCGGTCCCCGGGAGCGTCATGAGCTGGGTATTTTATTCTTTGGCTTCTTCGCCTTGCAGCAAGGGTACCAAGTGGTGTATCTCGGAGCTTCCCCTTCTGAGAAAGGCATTCTGGACTGCCTGGAGCAGTTTGAACCGGAGGCGTTCACGTTCAGCTTTTCCACGAAAGTGCTTTATGATGAAGCAGCACCTTTCCTGAAAAAGATGGACCGTTCCATTACAGAGCTGCAATTAAAGACGAAGGTGTTCATTGGCGGAAGAGTGTTTACTCAAGACGAAGCCGTTAACGGTACCGATCATGTGTATATCGTGAGCGGAGACGGGAAAGAATCCGTTCGTAAAGTGAAGAGGATGCTTTCCCTGAAAGAATAAGCTATGCGAGAGTGAATACTCCTTCGCATAGCTTATTTATTATCACGAAATAAAGTTCAGTTATTTTAAAGTCAAGAGTAAATGGTTTCACCGTTCTCCAGCATGGTTACGAATTGTTGAATTTTACGTTCCCGGGTTTCCTGCTTCTTCACATTGTTGATTCGGAACAGGATGGCGTAGCGGTTTGTCGCATTTAGTCCTTCAAAAAAAGCTTTGGCCTTGGGATTGTTTCCCAGGGCAGCCGCTAAGTCTTCGGGGACCGTTGCTTTGCTTTGGGAAAGATAAGCCTTGTCCCATCGACCGTCTAATTTGGCTTCTTCAATCGTTTTTAGTCCGGCGGTTCGCATGAGACCTTCTGAGATCAGACGCTCCGCTTTGTCCACATTCACTTTGGACCAGATACTTTTCTTGCCCCGAGGAGTAAATCGTTGCAGCCAGGTGAACTCATCGCATACTTCTTTCTGACTGTCGATCCATCCGTAGCACAACGCGCTTTCCAATGCTTCATCATAAGAAACGGTAATTACACCGGATTTCTTCTTGGCGATCTGGAGTCTGACGCCTTGAGATGTGCTGCCATAATGCTCCAACCATTGGTGCCAAGCCTGCTTGCTTTCACATAACAGAACGGGCAAAGGATCTTTGTGCTTAGTCATCGCGCACCGCCTTTTTATTTTACGGCAACAGCAAGTTGTTTGATTTTCTCTTCACTGGCCGTCATGTAGACTGTTTTATTGTTATCAAAAATAACGAAACCCGGTTTAGCGCCGTTCGGTTTGCGAACATGTCGAATCAATGTGTAGTCCACGGGGACCTGGCTGGACTCTCTGGCCTGACTGTAATATACAGCCAGCATGGCAGCCTCCTCCAATGTGGAATCCCCAAAGCTCACGCTTTTGATGACAACATGCGAGCCCGGAATATCCTTCGTGTGGAGCCAAGTGTCGGAAGGTGAAGCCAGCCGATTTGTCAAATATTCGTTCTGTGTATTGTTTTTGCCCACATAAATCGGAATGCCTTCACTTGACGTGTAACATAACAATTGCGGCTTGTCATTCTTCTTCTTTTTCTTGCCTTTCTTGTTTCGATCCCGGATATATCCTTGCTCAATCAATTCTTCACGAATTTCATCAATGTCCGACAAGGAAGCGTTGTCTAGTTGCTGCTGCAGTGCGTTAATATACACATTTTCTTTGCGTGTATTTTCAATTTGCTCACCGACTACAAGCAGGCTGTTTTTACCTTTGTTGTACTTTTTGAAGTAACGTTGGGCATTGTCGGACGGTGTTAATTGAGGGTCCAATGCGATGCGGACGCTGCCTTGAGCTTCATCGTAGTAGTTGACGACTTCGATTTCTTTATCCCCGCGTTTAACGGTATGCAGAGAGGCTGTAAGCAGTTCGCCCAAAATCCGGAACTTATCCGCATCCCTGGCATCTTCCACGGTTTCGCGCAATTTCTCGAGCTTTTTGTCATTCTTGTTCTTTTCATTCTGCAAAAAACGAATCAAATCCGATACCCGTTGTTTAACCGTATCCCGTTCCGCCTTATTGCCGTAAAAAGCTTCCAGACAATCGCTGACGGTCTCGAATGTTCTTGTTTCGCCAGTCACATGAGTCAAACGAACGACGGAAAAAACAGCTTTGCCGCTTGAAGATACTTCAACTAAATTTGGTTCATATCGGTGCTCCCCCATGGACTGCATAACGCTTGCGAAGGCTTCGCCTAACGCTTCCGCGCTCTCTGAGCCGCTTCTGAACACGATCTCACGGGCAACCAGAGGGGAAAGGCCGCTAAACCGTTGTACAATACCTTGCTCCGGCTTGTCCTCTGCAGCTTCACGCAACGCTTCCGTAACTTCAGCGGAGGAAACATGATAAGGGTTTAACTTGCCCTGTTCCGGAGGAGAAACATAAGTGCTTCCCGGCATCACGATTCGATAGGAGCTAATCGCAGGGGTTACGTGGTGGATCCCGTCTAAGATCAGTTGGGTGGCCGGGTCCATGAGAATGATGTTGCTGTGGCGTCCCATGAGCTCGATCACGACGGTTTTTACACTGAGGTCACCCAGCTCATCCCGCTGCCTGACCCCAATCTTGATAATTCGCTCCGCCTCTACCTGTTCTACGTATTCAATAATGCCGCTTTCGCAATATTTGCGAAGCAACATGCAGAACATCGGAGCATCCATAGGATTTACATATTGACCTGTAGTGAAATGTACCCGAGGGTAAGTGGGATTTGCGGACAAGAGCAGTTTCCGGTTGGCTCCCTGAGCTCTGACTTGCCATATGATTTCGTGCGGGTTAGGTTGATGTATTTTATTAATGCGGCTGCCGACACACATCTGCAATTCATGCACAATGGCGCGCACCACTAGTCCATCCAATGCCATAGCTGCAACTCCTCTTCCATAAGACTTCCTCTATCATGCCATACTTTCCGCAAAAACTTAAGTGCCCGTCTGTGATAATTCCCGGCTTGTCTGAATAAAGTTAGCTTATGAAGGACATGTCTGCCGCTTTCGGCGGCAAGGAACGAGGAGGTAGGGCAAGCATGGAGGGAAAGAAGGACTATCAGTTAACTCCGGCAGAGGTGTTGCACGCGTTCAGCACCGATGCAGAGGGCGGGCTCTCAAGACAAGAGGCGGAGGATCGCCAGAATATCCATGGCTTGAATGAGCTGTCAGAAGGAGAACGTGTTTCACCCATCACATTACTTCTGAATCAATTTAAAGATTTCATGGTGCTCGTGTTGATGGGGGCTACCTTAATTTCGGGCTTGCTGGGTGAATATCTGGACGCCATCACCATTATCGCGATCATTGTCATTAACGGTATATTGGGATTCGTTCAGGAATTCCGGGCGGAACGCTCTTTACGCGCATTGAAAGAGCTGTCGGCGTATACCGCCAAAGTGATGCGTGACGGGCGTGTGGAACAGGTTCCGGCTAATCATCTCGTACCGGGGGACATTGTTCTGCTCGAAAGCGGAGATCGGGTTCCGGCGGATGTTCGTTTTCTGGAAACCAATTCGCTCTATATTGAGGAATCGGCTTTGACAGGCGAATCGGTTCCGGTTAATAAACACATTCAACCGTTGGCGGAGGGCGATATTCCACTGGGGGATCAACGGAACTGCGGTTTCATGGGAACGATGATTACCCGAGGGACGGCCAGGGCTGTTGTAGTCCGAACGGGTATGGGGACGGAAATGGGCAAAATCGCGGACCTTATCCAGAACACGGACGGGATGGAAACGCCGCTTCAGCACAGGCTTGAGCAGTTGGGCAAAATTCTGATCTTTGTCGCGCTCGGACTTACCGTGATGGTCGTTGTGGCCGGAATTATGCATGGTCAACCGATGTACGGCATGTTCCTTGCCGGTGTTTCGCTCGCGGTAGCCGCCATTCCGGAAGGGTTGCCGGCGATTGTGACGATCGCACTTGCCTTAGGGGTGCAGCGGATGATTAAACGCAAAGCCATCGTGCGCAAGCTTCCTTCGGTGGAAACGCTGGGCTGCGCGTCTGTCATATGCTCCGATAAGACCGGAACACTAACCCAGAACAAGATGACCGTAACACATTTGTGGATTGACGGGGAGTTGGCGGAGGTTACAGGGGAGGGTTACGTGCCCCAGGGTCATGTGCTCAAGCAAGGGAAGAAGGCTGATATTCAGCAGGATCAGACCTTAAGGCGGCTATTACAGATTGCTGCGTTATGTAACAATGCCGTGTTATCCGAAGCGGCACCGGATGAATCTAAGAAGAAGCGGAACAAGAACGAAACTGAAGAACCCCGTTGGCAGGTGAACGGCGATCCGACCGAAGGCGCCTTGATTGTTCTGGCTGCGAAGCAGGGGGTAACGGCCGGAGCCTTGAGCGGTTTGTACAAACGCGTAGCGGAATTCCCCTTTGATTCCGAGCGGAAAAGGATGTCCGTCTTGGTTGAACATCAAGGAGGTCGACTTGTTTATACGAAGGGAGCGCCAGATGTGCTGCTTTCCCAATGCGCCTACGTGCTTTGGGAAGGTAAGATCACACCGCTAACCCCTGCATTGAAACAAAAGGTATTGGCCGCGAACGAGGGTATGGCCCGTTCCGCTTTACGCGTACTGGGACTTGCGTATCGTGATCTTAAATCTCATGACCGGGTTTCTACGGAAGACGATGTCGAGAACGGCCTGATCTTCGTAGGTCTTACGGGAATGATTGATCCTCCGCGAAGAGAGGTGAAGGACGCAATCGCGACATGCCGGAGAGCAGGCATCAAGACGGTAATGATTACGGGGGACCACCAAACGACGGCGGAGGCCATTGCCGGTCAATTAGGCATGATTCCGCGCGGCGGGCTGACGCTAAACGGGCAACAGTTGGCCAACATGAGCGATGAGCAGCTGGATAATAAAGTGGATGAAATATACGTTTATGCCCGTGTTTCACCCGAGCATAAGCTGCGAATCGTGAAGTCGCTGCAACGAAAAGGCCATGTTGTCGCCATGACGGGGGACGGCGTGAACGACGCGCCGGCGATCAAGGCGGCGGATATCGGAATTGCGATGGGCATTACAGGAACGGATGTGTCCAAAGAGGCGTCTTCACTCGTTCTTAATGATGATAATTTTGCAACGATTGTAGCCGCTATTGAAGAAGGCCGCAGCATTTATGAAAATATTCGTAAATTCATCCGGTATTTGCTGGCTTCCAATGTAGGCGAGATTTTGACGATGTTCATCGCCATGATGGTCGGGTTGCCGCTGCCGCTTGTACCCATTCAAATTCTATGGGTCAATCTGGTAACGGACGGCTTACCGGCTATGGCGCTCGGCGTCGATCAGGCTGAGAATGATCTGATGCAGCATAAGCCGCGTTCGGCGAAAGAGAATATTTTTGCCCGGAGACTGGGATGGAAAATCATTTCACGCGGTGCCTTGATCGGGGTGTGTACACTGGCCGCATTCTGGCTTGTTCTACGTGAGAATCCGGATGATAAAGCGCAACTCGTGCTTTCCCAGACGGTCGCGTTCGCCACATTGGTCATGGCACAGCTGATTCACGTATTTGATTGCCGGAGCTCACGTTCCATCTTTCATCGCAATCCGTTCCAAAATGTGTATCTGGTTATTTCCGTTATTTCCTCCGTGCTTCTCCTGCTGGGCGTGGTGTATATTGAACAATTGCAGCCTATATTCAAAACAACACCGCTCGATTGGAAGCATTGGGTTCTTGTATTGATATTCGCGGGCATTCCTACATTCCTGATGGGTATCGGCAGTCTTCTGAGCCCTTCCGCCAGAAAGAACAAAGGGATGAAGATCAACACCAAACCGATGTTTCGGTAAGCCCTTGAACAGGAAACTAGCGTAATAGTACAAACAATGATCTGAATCCTCACTACTCATACAGCCCCTTTTGCGGTAAAATGTTGCTAGCGTAACATTAAGAACTGCAAAGGGAGCTGTTATTTTTTATGGAATTTACGAAAATGAACGGACTTGGAAACGACTTTATCGTAGTTTACGGGGAAGAGGAGTTACCTTCGAACGCGGCGGAGCTGGCTGTTCGTCTGTGCGATCGTTTCTTCGGCATCGGCGCGGACGGATTAGTATACATTCTGCCTTCGAATAAAGCCGACTTTATGATGCGCATCATGAATTCGGACGGTTCGGAAGCGGAGCAATGCGGTAACGCGATACGTTGTGTGGCCAAATATGTGTACGATCGCAAGTTGATCGACAAAACCGAAATTACCATTGAAACGCTTGGTGCGGGTGCGCAGCAAGTTCAACTGACCATCCAAGAGGGCGTTGTGTCGACCGTTCGCGTGAATATGGGTCAGCCCATCCTGAAAGGAACAGAAGTTCCCACAACCGTGGATCAGGAGCAAGTCGTGAACTATCCAATCGAAGTGAACGGACGTGAATTTCGTTTTACCGCGGTGTCCATGGGGAATCCGCACTGTGTCATTTACGTAGAGGACGCGGTGAACTTTGATTTGGCGGAATGGGGACCAAAGCTGGAAACCCATCCGATGTTCCCGCGGAAAATCAATGTGGAGTTCGTCACGGTGAATTCCAAGAACCATGCGGATATGCGGGTGTGGGAGCGGGGAGCGGGTCCGACACTGGCTTGCGGAACAGGCGCATGCGCAACGTTGGTCGCTTCCGTGCTGAACGGTCATACGGATCGTGAAGCTACGATTTCGTTAAAGGGCGGCGACTTGTTCATCGAATGGAATGAGAGCGATAACTACATTTACATGACAGGTCCTGCCGCTGAAGTATTTACAGGGAATGTATAAAGAATGGCGGGAATGAACCGGCGCAGGCTTTCCCGGTTTAAGCAGAGCAAGAATCGGCGACGGTTCCTGCTCTTTTTTTTCAACTCAGAGCGATTCCGGGTTCCGGAGATGTAATGGAATTCCTCTTATGTTTCGGGAGGAACTGTGATAAAGTAGAGGTTACTATTTTTGATGGGTGGGGAATGTTATGAAACCGGATTTACGCCAGGCCTTGTCTCAACAAATTCTCATCGGCGACGGTGCGATGGGAACGTATCTGTACCACCTCGGTTTTCCTGTCGGCATTTCCTATGAAGAATTAAATTTAACGAAGCCCGATGTGATTGGGGACGTGCATAAGCGCTATTATGATGCGGGCGCCAGAGTTATTGAAACCAATACGTATTCGGCTAACCGCGATAAGCTTTCCAAGTTCGGACTCGAGCAAGAAGTGGAAGCGATTAACCGCGCAGGTGTGGATATCGCTCGCAAGGCTGTGGGCGAAGACGCTTACGTAGTCGGGGCCGTAGGATCCATACGGGGGGGGAGGCGCAACAACGCTCAACTTACCGAAGTAGAGGCCGACCTCCGGGAACAGATCGGGGCTTTAATTTCCGCGGGGGCCGACGGCATTCTGCTGGAAACATTCTTCGATGTTGAGGAAATGTTGCTTGCTCTAGGCATCGTCCGCGAGCTCGGCGGGGCGAAGGTTCCGGTTATTTGTCAGTTTGCGACGGAAGATGTAGGGCGGACTTTGGACGGTTATACGATGGAGGAAGCGTTCAAGGCATGCCGCGAACAAGGAGCCGACGTTGTCGGCTTCAATTGCCGCACCGGCCCGAACGGGATTTTGCGCGCGCTGGAGGGTGTAGTCGGCCATGTGTCGTCCCCTTTCTCGGTATACCCGAACGCGGGCATTCCGGATTACGTTGACGACAAGTACACGTACATGGCGACGCCCGAGTACTTCGCGGACAGCGCGCTCAAGTTCGCCGCCGCCGGCGCCCGCCTGATCGGCGGCTGCTGCGGCACTACCCCGGAGCACATCCGCGCGATGGCGGATGCGCTCCGGGGCTTTGCGCCGCACAGCCCGCGCACGGCTGCGCGCCCGGCCGCAACGCCGGCCGCCGCCGCACAGCCCGCGGCGGCCGCGCCGGACTCAGGCGCCCCCGCGGAAGCGTCCGCGGCCGCGCCGAACATCCTCGAGCTGGTGCGGCAACGCCACACCGTCATCGTGGAACTGGACCCGCCGCGCGATCTGGATATCGCGCGGTTCATGCAAGGCTCGGCCGCGCTGCAGGAGGCCGGCGCCGACGCGGTGACGATGGCGGATAACTCGCTCGCCGTCACGCGTATGAGCAATCTGGCACTCGGCGCGCTCGTGCAGCAACAAACCGGCCTGCGGCCGCTCATCCACATCGCCTGCCGCGATCGAAACCTCATCGGTACACAATCCCATATGATGGGATTGCACGCCCTCGGTATCGATCATGTGCTCGCGGTGACCGGCGACCCTGCAAGCTTCGGCGATTTGCCGGGGTCGAGCAACGTCTATGACGTGAAATCATTCGAAATCATCCGCATGATTAAACAATTGAACGAAGGTATTGCATTCTCCGGCAAAGAGCTGAAGCAGAAGGCGAGCTTCGTGGTCGGAGCAGCTTTTAATCCGAATGTGAAACATTTGGATAAAGCGGTGCAACGGCTGGAGCGCAAAGTTGAAGCAGGAGCGGATTACATTATGACGCAGCCTGTGTATGATATCGGGTTGATTGAGCGAATCTATCAATCTACCAAGCATCTGGATATCCCGATTTTTATCGGGATCATGCCGCTTGCCAGCGGACGAAATGCCGAATTTCTTCATAACGAAGTACCCGGCATTCAGCTTTCTCCGGAAATTCGCGAGCGTATGGCCGGATTGGAAGGCGAAGTCGGACGCAGGGTCGGCGTTGAGATCGGTAAAGAACTGTTGGATGCGGCCATGCAGTATTTTAACGGCATCTATCTGATTACGCCTTTCCTGTTTTATGGCATGACCGCGGAGCTTACCCGTTATGTTTGGGAGAAAACGAAGCGCCATGATTTTGACTTGTACCCTCTATCGAAATGAATTAGAATAGGGGAATGGATGTGAAGCGAGAATGATTTGCAGCATGACGGGTTACGGTCAGGCGGAGCAACGTTGGAACGAATACAGGCTTACGGCTGAGATCAAGTCTGTGAATCACCGCTACGCGGAGGTCATGATTAAACTTCCCCGTGAATATATGAAGTTCGAGGAAGCGGTTAAGAGAACGGTGCTTACCGCCGCCAAGCGCGGCCGATTGGATGTATTCATCACCATTGAACGGACAACGGTCACGAGCCGTCAAGCGATCCTTAACTGGGCGCTTCTGGACGGATACAGGCAGGTGGCTCAGGACATTCAGCAGCGTTACGCCGTGAAGGGTGAACTCGGATTGCAGGAACTATTGCAATTGCCGGATGCGGTGCTCTGGATGGATGAAGATACGGAATCAGCACTGCCTGAAGATGTATTAATGCAATGTGTAAGTCTCGCTATGGAACAGTTGCAAGCCATGAGATTAAGGGAAGGTGCCCACCTGTCTCTTGATCTAATAGAAAGGCTTGAACAGTTTAGCGGGATGTACGCGGAAGTTCTGAAGACTGCTCCCCGGGTTGCTGACGAATATCGGGTTAAGCTTCAAAGCCGGATTCGGGACATGCTGTCCATGGGAGAATCGGATGAGCTGGAACAACGTGTATGGACGGAGGCCGCTTTATTCGCGGAGCGCTCGAACGTGGATGAAGAATTGACCAGACTTGCAAGTCACATGGATCAGTTCAAGCATTTATTGTCCGATTCGAACCCTGTGGGCCGCAAGCTGGACTTTCTATTGCAAGAAATGAACCGGGAAGTAAACACCATCGGTTCCAAAGCCAACCACAGTCATTTAACGAAAATTGTTGTTGATCTGAAAGCCGAGCTTGAAAAAATGCGCGAACAAGTGCAGAATATCGAATAAGAACCGATGCTTCAGGCTATGAAAATAGTATGACATCTGCGAGAATCGGCTAAACTAGAGTAAGTCGTTACTGAACTTGAGTTTCAGGGGAACTGTGGGAGGAACCATAATGGCTATAAAGTTAATTAACATCGGGTTTGGTAACATTGTATCGGCAAATCGAATCATCTCCATCGTCAGCCCGGAGTCCGCTCCCATTAAAC
Organism: Paenibacillus swuensis; assembly: GCF_001644605.1. Taxonomy (NCBI): domain Bacteria; kingdom Bacillati; phylum Bacillota; class Bacilli; order Caryophanales; family Paenibacillaceae; genus Paenibacillus; species Paenibacillus swuensis. The sequence goes on from NZ_CP011388.1 coordinate 3,535,606, forward strand.
GGATTATCCAGGAAGCGCGTGACAGGCATATGTTGATTGACGCGACGTACGGAAGACGCACCCGCGCCGTTATTATTACGGACAGCGACCACGTCATTCTGTCTGCGGTTCAACCGGAGACTGTCGCGCATCGCTTGTCCAATAAAGACGATGACCACGATGAGTAAAGTTGGGGAGAGTCATGGATAAAGGTTTGTTGTTGGTATTGTCCGGTCCGTCCGGAGTTGGTAAAGGCACAGTTTGCACCGCGCTAAGGAAACGCGCGCCGGAGCTTATTTATTCCGTTTCGGCAACGACCCGCGTTCCAAGACAGGGTGAAGTGGACGGTGTGAATTATTTCTTTAAATCACATGAGCAATTCAAGCATATGATAGAGCATGACCAGTTGTTGGAATGGGCTGAATATGTCGGTAACTATTACGGCACACCAAGGGATTTCGTGCAGAAGACGTTGGATCAGGGACTGGATATTATTCTCGAAATTGAAGTGCAAGGCGCGCTCAAGGTGAAAGAGAAGTTCCCTGAAGGCGTATTTGTTTTCCTGATGCCGCCGTCGCTGCAGGAATTGCAGTCGCGCATCGTAGGCAGAGGCACAGAATCCGAAGAGACGATTATGCGCAGGATGACGGCTGCTGTGGAAGAAATCGCGCTCATGCAGCATTATGATTATGCCGTGGTGAACGATCATATTGAATCGGCTTGCTCCCGTATTCAATCCATTATTACGGCGGAACATTGCAAGCGTGAACGGGTTATGAGTCAATTGCTCGATAGCGCTAGGTTATGACAATTAATTAAATTAGAATATGAGGTGCACGAATGTTATATCCTTCTATTGATGAAATGGTACGCAAAGTGGACAGCAAATACTCCCTTGTGGTTGCCGCTTCCAGACGGGCCAGATTGCTTCGCGACGGCGTTAAGACCGACATTCGCCAACCGAAATCACACAAATTTGTAGGCGTGGCGCTTGAAGAAATCTATAATGATCATATTGTATATGAGCGTGTGAAGTAGTATTAAGGAGCTATGTGTAAGGAGATAAGGATCCCCAAGAACGTAAGGAGCAAGCAATTGCGATCCTCGTTTCTTGGGGATTATTTGCTCATTTTTAGGGGAAAGCGGTGAGACGGATGCTACACGGTAAGACGATTGTGCTCGGTATTTCAGGCGGTATCGCCGCGTTTAAAGCAGCTTCTCTGTGCAGTAAGCTCGTGGCTAAAGGGGCCAGCGTCCAAGTCATCATGACGGCTTCTGCGGCCAAATTCATTACCCCTCTGACGTTGCAGACCATATCCAGAAATCCGGTTTATATGGACACATTCGATGAGAAGGATCCTTCGGTCGTATCTCATATCAACATTGCCGACAGTGCGGATTTAATCGTAATCGCTCCGGCTACAGCGAATGTGATCGGCAAGCTTGCCAACGGAATCGCGGATGATATGCTCAGCACAACACTTCTTGCGGCGACAGCCCCGATTCTAATTGCTCCGGCGATGAATGTACATATGTACGCTCATCCTGCCGTGGAACACAATATGCGGACACTCGCTTCCCGCGGCGTAACTTTCATAGATCCGAACGAAGGACAACTGGCTTGCGGTTACGTGGGGAAAGGCCGGTTGGCGGAACCAGACGAAATTGTGGATTTTATGGAAAGGTTTATGTCGGAGGAGCCTTTATTGGCCGGGCGCAGAGTGTTGATTACAGCAGGCGGCACGATCGAGAGACTGGATCCGGTACGTTATATTACGAATGACTCTTCAGGCAAAATGGGCTTCGCCATCGCGGCCGCCGCCCGCCGGATGGGAGCAGAGGTGGTATTGGTGGCGGGAAACACTTCCGCCGGCTCCTTTCCCGAAGGCGTTCAACACGTCCAAGCGCTCTCGGCTCAGGAAATGTATGACGCGGTCCTGCGCCGGCTGGCTGACACGGATATTGTAATTATGGCGGCAGCGGTATCGGATTACAGACCTAAATCGGTGGCTCCGCAAAAAATGAAGAAAACCGGGGAAAATCTTATCCTTGAGTTGGAGCGTACGCCCGATATTCTGCAAACCGTGGGACAAAGGAAAGGAAAAACCTTTGTCGTCGGATTTGCTGCGGAAACCGAACATCTAGAGGAATATGCGATGGACAAGCTTCAGCGAAAAAATTGTGATCTTCTCGTGGCCAATGACGTATCTCAGGAGGGCGCAGGTTTCGGTACGGACACGAACATCGCCCAAATTTATAATAAGGACGGGCTCTTGGAGAACCTGCCGATGATGACCAAGCCGGAAATGGCTTGCCGTTTGCTTCGTATCATTGCCTCAACACTTGAAGCGGCGGGTGATCGCGTTTGACTTACGCGAAAGTGATCGTGGATGTCCCCTCCAAGGAGACAAATCGCCCTTATGATTATGTAATCCCTCCGAAATTGTCCGGATGGGTTGAAATCGGCAGCAGGGTAGGGGTTCCTTTCGGGCCGCGTATTTTACAAGGCTTTGTGGTGGGTTTGCATCAAGAGGCTGAAGTCGATGCTGCGCGCATCAAACCGATTGCCGAGGTGTCCGATTCGGAACCGCCGCTGACGCCGGAGTTGGTAAAGCTGTCCCGTTGGATGAGTAAAACCTATTTGTGCCACGACATTACGGCTTTGCAAGCCATGATTCCCGGTGCGCTGAAAGCGAAATATGAGAGATATATACAAGCGGCGGAGGGCGTCACTTCCCCTCAGTCCGCAGTTGAACATGGCGTGTTCGCGGGCGGAGAAATGACTGGTAACGGCCAAGGCATCTTATTCGAATCCGAAACGTTGGAGCGGGAAAGCATACTCCGGTATGTCATCGCTAAAGGCCCGGTGAAAACGGAACAGCTTTTGCTTAAATTCGAAGGACAGGCAACCCTCATTAAGCAAATGCTGCTATCCGGTCAGCTGACGGAGGCACAGGTCATTAAAGACCGATTGTCCCAGAAAAAAGTTCTCACCGTGTACCCTAATGAAAATAAGAATGAAATTCGTGCCTATCTGGATAAACTCCCTGCCAACGCCAAACGACAGAAGGATGTATTAGATTATTTGCTCCTTCACCACGAACCCGTGAAATTGGCAGATTTATTGGCTGAGCTTGATTTGAGCGCGTCCACAGTGAAAAGTTTGGCGGAGAAAGGGATGCTGATCATTCGGGAGGCCGATGAATTCAGGAATCCCTATGAAGGGCGAGACTTTACACCTACGCTGCCCATGTTGCTAACCCCTCAGCAACAGATCGCGTATGATGCGATCAGGCAGGATCTGGATGATCGAATTCATCGAACCTATCTCCTTCAAGGGGTAACCGGCAGCGGAAAGACCGAAGTGTACCTGCAGACCATCCAGCGAACGTTGGATGCTGGGCGTGAAGCGATTGTGCTGGTTCCGGAAATCTCGTTGACTCCGCAAATGGTGGAACGATTTAAAGGTAGATTCGGCGATCAGGTAGCCGTGCTTCACAGCCGATTATCGCAAGGGGAACGTTACGATGAATGGCGTAAAATCCGCGCAGGTCAGGTAACCGTCGCTATAGGAGCGCGTTCCGCGATATTTGCGCCTTTCACGAAAATTGGACTTATTATTATAGATGAAGAGCATGAATCATCCTACAAACAAGAGGAAAGTCCCAAGTATCACGCCAAGCGGGTGGCGATCGAGCGGGCTTGCGCCCATGACGCGGTGGTTGTATTGGGTTCAGCGACTCCTTCTTTGGAAACCTTTTATCAGACCAAGTCGGATCTTCATGGTGTGCCTGTCCGGTTAAGCGGAGGCGAGCCGGCCATTCGGTTAATTACGATGAGTGAGCGGGTAGCGGGTCGTCCAATGCCTGAAGTCAAGATTGTGGATTTACGTGAAGAGTTAAAGGCGGGGAACCGGTCCATGTTCTCGAGGGAACTGTATTCCGCTATAGAAACCCGGCTTCACAAGAAAGAACAAACCGTTCTGCTCTTAAACCGGCGCGGTTATTCCACATTCGTCATGTGCCGGAGTTGCGGGTTTGTGGCAGGCTGTCCCCATTGTGATATCTCCTTAACCTACCATCAACGCTCTCGCAACCTTCGATGTCACTACTGCGGATATGCGGAACGGGAGCCGGAGGTGTGTCCGGATTGCAAGAGTGAGCATATTCGCTTCTTTGGCACAGGCACGCAGAAGGTGGAAGAAGAGCTGGGGAAGTTGTTTCCCGGCATCCGGGTAATTCGTATGGATGTGGATACCACCACGGAGAAAGGCTCCCATGAGAAATGGCTTACCCAGTTCCGCAACAAAGAAGCCGATGTGCTTCTCGGTACTCAGATGGTCGCCAAAGGACTGGATTTTCCCGATGTGACTCTGGTGGGTGTCATTGCCGCGGATACGGTACTGAATCTTCCCGATTTTCGGGCGGGAGAGAAGACCTTTCAGCTGCTGACCCAAGTGGCGGGGCGAGCCGGACGTCATCACTTGCCTGGTGAAGTTGTGATCCAGAGCTACTCTCCGGAGCATTATAGTATTGAACATGCCAGTCGTCATGACTATGATTCTTTTGTTATGCAAGAACTGGGCATGCGCAAAGAGCGGGGCTACCCGCCGTATTGCCGTCTTATTTTGATTACCATGTCGCATGAACATATTCCTGTCTTGGTCCAAATCGGCGAAGCGCTTGCGAATACTTTAAGAGAGAGGGCGGGCGCCGCTCGTGAAGGAGAACCCTCCTTTGAGGTTATGGGTCCGGTTGCTTCGCCCATACCAAGGATTAAAGATAGATATCGGTTCCAATGCATGGTAAAATATCGGGAAGAGTCAGCCGCGATTGAAGCGGTAAAAGCAGTTCTGGCTTCTTTTGAAAGCAGAGTCAAGCCCCATAAAATACAAATCAGCGTGGACGTAGATCCGCAGATTCTGATGTAGTCTATACATTTATGTTTTCCAAATCGTAGGAGGTTACCCAGCATGGCTATTCGTATAATTGTGAAAGATCCAGATCCGGTATTGAGAGAAACGTCCAAACCTGTTCCGAAGATAACGTCTAATATTCAAAAGCTGCTTAGCGATATGGCGGATACGATGTATGATGCCGACGGTGTAGGTCTTGCCGCGCCGCAAATCGGTATTTTGAAACGGGTTATTGTTGTGGATGTCGGCGATGAACACGGATTAATTGAAATGGTAAACCCGGAGATCGTATCGGGAGAAGGCGAACAGGTTGGTTCCGAGGGCTGCTTGAGCATTCCCAACTTAAACGGCGAAGTCAAGCGCAAGGAGAAGCTTGTCGTGAAAGGTCTGGATCGGGAAGGCAATGAAATTACCATAGAAGCCACAGGTCTTCTTTCCCGTTGTTTCCAACATGAAATTGATCACCTGAACGGTGTCTTATTTACGGATCTTGCTACTTCCCTCTATGACCCAAGAACCCGTCCGGAGGAATAAAGATGAGAATCGTATTTATGGGCACGCCGGAGTTTGCTGTACCTTCTCTTCGGGCTTTGCTGGATGAAGGTTACAATGTAGTCGGCGTCGTGACGCAGCCGGACCGTCCCAAAGGACGTAAACGGGTGCTGACTCCTCCCCCGGTGAAAGAGGAGGCTCTGAAGCACGGGCTGCCCGTGCTTCAGCCGCTTAAGATGCGCGATCCTGCGGCCGCGGAAGAGCTCGCTCTGTTAGAGCCGGATCTTGTTGTGACGGCGGCGTACGGACAGATTTTGCCTAAAGCGGTGCTGGAGCTGCCTCGTTTGGGCTGCATTAATGTGCATGGCTCCCTCTTGCCGAAGTATCGCGGAGGGGCTCCGATTCAACATGCGGTCATGAACGGGGAAACCGTGACAGGCGTAACCGTCATGTATATGGCGGCCGGCTTGGACACGGGAGATATGATCTCGAGAGTGGAGGTCCCCATTGAGGAAGCGGATACTTCCGGCACCATGTTTGATAAGCTGGCTGTAGCGGGAGCGAATCTTCTGCTCCGGACATTGCCTGAAATTCAGGCAGGAACCATTACCGCAATCCCGCAAAACCATGAAGAAGCGACTTATTCCCCCAACATCTCACGCGAGAATGAACTTATCCGTTGGGACCGCGGGTCCCGCGATATCTTTAATCAAGTGCGCGGGTTGAATCCCTGGCCGGTAGCGTATACTTTATGGAACGGCGAAGTGTTTAAAATCTGGTCATGCCGGCCGGGCACGGTCATGCGCAAGCCCGGTGCTGAAACCGTATTGCCGGGTACGGTACTCGGTTTGTCGGATGCAGGAATTGAAGTCGCCACCGCGGACGGCTCGGTGCTGTTGACCGAGGTGCAGCCTGCAGGGAAGAAAGCGATGGATGCCGGTGTATTCAGCCGAGGAAGTAAACTTGCGCCGGGCACAGTACTTGGCTAATAAGAGCCCTGCCTGAAGGCGGAGGGAAAGGTAATTCAATTGACTGATCAACGAAAAAGTAAACATATTAAGGATTCTAAGGGCGGGCAGGCTCGTTCTAATGGCAGCGGAGGACAACCTGTTGCGCAGGGTCGCCACTCCTCGCGAAAACCGTCTGCGCGTGAGTTGGCGCTGGATGTGCTCACCCGTGTGGACACCGAGAAAGCTTACAGCAACCTCTTGCTGAATCAATCTCTGCAGAAGCATGCGCTGGAGCGTCAGGATGCGGGTCTCGCTACAGAGCTTGTGTACGGGACCATTCAACGTCTGAACACGATCGATTACTATTTAAGCCGGTTTGTGGCCAAAGGGCTGAACAAGCTGGAACCCTGGGTACGAAATCTGCTCAGACTAAGCTTCTACCAGCTGTACTATCTCGACCGCATTCCGGTGCACGCGGCGGTGAACGAGGCGGTGAACTTGGCGAAGCGCCGCGGTCACCAAGGCATCTCCGGCATGGTCAACGGGGTGCTGCGGAATGTAATCCGCAGCAAGGCCGAGTTGACGCTGCCGGCGGAGCTTCCCGCCGTAACGCGCATCGCCCTCGAGCATTCCCATCCCGAATGGATGGTCGCTCGCTGGGTGGCGCATTACGGCGAAGCCGAGGCGGCGCAGCTCGCCGCCTCGAACAACGCGGCGCCGCACGTGAGTGTGCGGGCGAACGCGCTGGGGGGCTCCCGCGAAGCGCTCCTTGAGCGGCTTCAGCGGGAAGGGGTTGCCGCGCACGCGTCCCCGGTGGCGCCGGCTGGCGTCGTTGTGGAAAGCGCCGGGAATATGGCGCATGCCACAGGGTTCCGCGAGGGCGTGTTCACGATCCAGGACGAAAGCTCCATGCTGGTGGCCGAGGTCGTGGACCCGAAGCCGGGCATGGATGTCCTGGATTGCTGCGCCGCCCCTGGCGGCAAGACGACGCACTTGGCGGAGAAGATGGGCGATCGCGGTACGGTAATCGCGAACGATGTGCATCCGCACAAGGAAGCGTTGGTGCGCGAGCAGGCCGATCGTCTCGGCCTGAAGAGCATTCGCACGGCGGTAGGGGATGCGAAGGAACTTGCCGGGCGGTACGCTCCGGCTTCGTTCGACCGCATTCTGCTGGATGCGCCGTGCTCGGGGCTTGGCGTCATTCGGCGGAAGCCGGATGCCAAGTGGGCCAAGCGGGAACAGGAGATCGCCGAGATCTCAGCGTTGCAGCATGATTTGCTGGCTTCGGTGGCAGGCTTGTTGCGTAAGGACGGTATTCTGGTTTACAGCACATGTACGATTGAGCCGGAGGAAAACGAGCGTCAAGTAACGCGCTTTTTGAAGGAACATCCCGATTATGTGTTAGATGCCGGGTTGATCGATTATGTACCGCAAGCGGTGCGCGAGAAGGCCATTGTCCGAGAAGGCATGGTGCAAATTTTACCCCATCATTTCCATACAGACGGCTTCTTTATAGCACGTTTGCGGCGCGTGAAGTAAAACTGTCCTTTAGCCCTTACCCCCTTTATGATAAAATAAAGCGGATGAGATACACTAAACGAAACAAAAACTAATAGGTTGTGATCATTTGAAACCATTTATTTACGATTTTACACTGGAGCAGCTTCAAGAGTGGGCCAAGGATAACAGCGAGCCTGCATTCCGCGCGGGTCAGATTTTTGACTGGATTTATGTGAAGCGTGTGAACAGCTTTGAAGACATGACGAACTTACCTAAGAGCCTCCGAGAGAAACTCGAGGCTCAATTTCAATTTGTAACGCTGAACGAGATCACAAGATTTGAATCCAAGGACGGAACGGTAAAGTTTCTGTTCGGCTTGCAGGATGATCATTCCATTGAGACGGTAATCATGAAGCATAGCTATGGTAACAGCATCTGTGTGACGACCCAGGTGGGATGCCGCGTTGGCTGCACGTTCTGCGCTTCAACCTTAGGCGGGTTGAAGCGGAGCTTAACGGCAGGTGAAATCGTGGCTCAAGTGGTGCAGGCGCAGAAAATTCTGGACGCAACCAAAGAGCGTGTCAGTTCGATCGTTATTATGGGAATCGGCGAACCGTTCGAAAACTATGACAACACGATGAATTTCTTGCGAATCATGATTCACGAGAAGGGCTTGAATATCGGACAACGTCATATTACGGTTTCCACTTCAGGTATTGTGCCGAGCATGTACAAGTTCGCGGAAGAAAACACACAAATTAACCTTGCGATTTCCATTCATGCCCCTAATGATGCCTTACGCTCGAAGCTGATGCCGGTCAACCGGCGCTTTCCGTTCGTGGATGTCATGGAGGCTTGCCGCTATTATATCGCCAAGACCGGAAGAAGAATTACGTTTGAATATGCCCTGATCGGGGGCGTTAATGACCGTCCCGAGCATGCGGAGGAACTGGCGGATGTCCTGAAAGATATGCTGTGTCATGTCAATCTCATTCCCGTCAATTACGTGCCGGAACGCAATTATGAACGTACCCCGCGGGATGATATCTTCGCCTTCCAGCGCATTCTGGAACGCAAGAAGATTAACGCAACCATTCGCAGGGAGCAAGGACATGATATCGCCGCCGCTTGCGGTCAATTGAGGGCGAAACACATGGAATCCAGTTCGAGGTGATCGTCGAAATGAAATCAGCTTACCTCACAGATATCGGTCGCATCCGCCCGGTAAACGAAGACCGTGTTCAGGTAGAATCGCTGCAAAGCGGATTCTATCTGGCGGTTGTTGCCGATGGTATGGGCGGACACCAGGCTGGCGAGACGGCCAGCCAAACCGCAGTGGAGCAAATCATCGCTTCCCTGCAGTCTGTACATAAAGAGATGTCCATAGGACAGCTTGAGCAATCTGTAAAGGATGCTATTCTTAAGGCCAACCATGAGATCTATACGATTGCCTCGAGTCAGGATCAATTAAGAGGAATGGGGACGACGGTGGATGTGGTGTTGGCCGCCGACCACTTTATTATTGTCGGACATATCGGAGACAGCAGAGTATACAAGCTGAGTGAAGGAAATCTTCGCCAGCTTACGGAAGACCACTCCTTTGTGAATGAACTGGTGAAATCCGGGCAAATTTCTTCCGAAGAAGCCATTCATCATCCGCGCCGCAATGTGGTGACCCGAGCGTTGGGCACGGAGCCCCACGTGGAGCCGGTCATTCAACATTTGTATTGGAACGAGGAAGATATTCTGCTCCTATGCAGCGACGGACTCAGCAATATGGTGGAATCGGAGGATCTTCTGCGTATTTTGGCAGGAGAAAACAACTTAGAGGGTAAAGCCCGGGAATTGGTAAGGCTGGCGCTGGAAGAGGGCGGAGACGACAACATCTCGGCGGCTCTGTTATGGAATGTGCCGGGAGACCAAGAAGGAAAGGGGTGAGATGAATGATCGGATTAGAATTAGGCGGACGTTATGAGATTATTTCCAGAATCGGCGGCGGCGGCATGGCATTGGTGTACAAGGGGCATGATATTCTGCTCAATCGCAAAGTCGCCGTCAAAGTATTAAGACAACAGTTCGTACACGACGAGGAGTTCATCCGCCGTTTCCGCAGGGAAGCCCAGTCCGCAGCGTCTTTATCCCATCCCAATGTTGTAAGCATCTACGATGTCGGGCAGGAAGATGAAATTCATTATATTGTTATGGAATATATTGACGGTCATAATCTTAATGAAATTATACAGGAACGCGCACCGCTTCAAGCCGAAGAATCCGTTCGAGTTGCTTCGCAAATTTGCGACGCCTTGGAGCATGCCCATCAGAACCATATTATTCATAGAGATATTAAGCCCCACAACATTCTCATTGGCAAAAACGGCCGTGTGAAGGTAACGGATTTCGGAATCGCGCGCGCCGTGACCTCGTCAACAATTACACAGACCGGTTCTGTTATCGGTTCCGTTCATTATTTCTCACCTGAACATGCTAAAGGTGTGGTTACGGGAGAGAAATCAGACCTATACTCGTTGGGCATCGTGTTGTATCAAATGTTGACCGCGCGTCTGCCGTTTCTTGGGGAAAGCCCGATTAGCGTGGCGCTTAAGCATCTGCAGGAACAGTTGGAGGAGCCTCGCAGAGTCAATCCTTCCATACCGCAGAGTGTGGAGAATGTCATCTTGAAAGCCATGCGTAAAAATCCGGAGGAACGTTATCAATCCGCCACAGAGATGCTTAAGGATTTGGAGACCTGTCTTCGTCCGGAACGGGTCAGTGAACCGAAGATCGCCTTCGCGACCTTTGATGACGGCGAACAAACTCGTGTAATGACCGCCATTAAGCCCGAGCAATTAGCAGCGTATAAAGCGGCTAACGGAAATACGAGTCCAGGTGCGGTAGCGGCATCCTCTAAAGGATCAACCTCCGGTTCGCCTCCTCCCAAGAAGAAAACTTGGGTGAAGCCCTTTTCATGGATCTTTGGAACCATTCTGCTCTTGTTATTGATGTGGTTTGGCGTTCAATGGGTGCAAAGTATTCTGCGTGTACCTGAGGTTGCGGTTCCGAACTTAACAGGGATGACGTTAGATGAAGCTCGCGCTGAACTGATCAAATCCGGTCTTGGGGTTGACGAACCGCCGTTGTACAAGATCGACGAAGAGGTGCCTAAGGACGTTGTGTTATCATATGACAAGCAGGGTATGCTGGTAAGGAAAGGCGACACGATTAAACTTACGGTCAGCAAAGGAATTCCGTTGATTTTACTGTCCGATTATGAAGGACAACAGTATAAAGATGTGAAAGCCAGCCTGATCGCTCAAGGTGTTCAGGAGGAACTTATTTCGGATGATCAAGTCTTTTCCGATGAAGAGGCCGGAACGATTGTGGGTCAGTCCATCCCTGCCAATCAAGAGATGAACCCGAAGAAAGACGCTCTTGAATTTACCGTAAGCAAGGGCAGAGAGACCTTCAAAATGCCTAACTTAATTGGATTCAGCGAGGCTGAAGCCAAAGCGATCGCGATTCAGAACAATCTTCGAATATCGGATGCGAACGTGAAATCGGAGCCTAGTTATTCTCCGAAAGGAGTTGTCTTCCGGCAATGGCCATATGAGCCGAATCAGCCGGTAGCTGAAAATTCCGAAGTGACGATTTATGTTTCGTCCGGCTACCCAAGCGACGCCCTGTTCTATACATTCAATGTGACGGTTTCACCTGCGATTCTTGGTCAGGAGAGCACCGTTAAGATCGTATACAGCGATGCCAGAGGCGACAATATGGAGTGGGGAACGAAGAAGCTTAAGGATGTTCAGACCTATCCGGTTGAACTTGTGCTCTCACCGACGAAAGACGGGGTTATCAGCATTTATCGGGATGGGAAATTGGCGGATTCGGCAACGGTAAGTTATGACGGCGCTGTTAACGGCGATCAGCCGACCATGACGATTCCTGGCGCCGAAGCCGAACCTGTGCAAGGTGCCGAAACCCCTTCAGAAGAAGTAAAACCTCCTGCTGAAGGAACAACGGAGCCACCGGCAGCACAAGATAACGGCAAGGGCAAGGGTAAGGACAAGAACAAAGACAAGAAAAATAATGACTCAAATGATAATGAGGACGACTAAATGCCTGAAGGTTTAATTGTTAAGGCTTTGAGCGGTTACTATTACGTGCTGCCCGACGAGGGCGGCGTTACGATTCAATGCCGAGCCAGGGGGATTTTCAAAAACCGCGGTGAAAGTCCGTTGGTAGGGGATCGAGTACTGTACGATTTGACTGAGAACGGGGAAGGTATGGTTCAGGAGCTGTATCCTCGTTCCACTGAGTTGATCCGACCGCCGATCGCTAACGTCAAGCAAGCGATTCTTGTATTTTCACTGGCTGAGCCTGCTTTAAATTTGCAGTTACTGGACAAATTTCTTGTTCATACGGAATACGCCGGCTTAACCAACGTTATTTGTATGACGAAACTGGATCTGCTGGATGACTCCGATGCCAAAATTCGGGAAGAAGGCCGTAAAGCTGCGAAAGCCATTGAATTGTACAAACAGATCGGATATCAGGTTATTACCACCAGCTCCCGTCAGGATGTGGGGATTGTGGAAGTGCGGGATGCCCTGGCGAACACAATCAGTGTGTTCTCTGGACAGTCCGGTGTCGGGAAGTCGACCATGATCAACCGCATTGTGCCCGGACTTAAATTGGAAACGAACGAAATCAGTATGAAACTGGGCCGAGGCAAGCATACAACCCGTCACGTGGAATTAATTCATCTGGAGAATGGCGGCGTTGTCGCGGATACCCCCGGATTTTCACAGTTGGACTTTCTAAACATGGAGCCGGAGGAATTAGGCTCTTGTTTCATAGAATTTACCAAGTATGCTCCGCAATGTAAATTTAGAGGTTGTCTGCACCAGAACGAACCTAAGTGCGCCGTGATACAAGCCACAGAGAAGGGTGAGATCGCTCAATCCCGTCATGAGCATTACTTACAGTTCCTTGTTGAGATGAAAGATAGAAAAAGGAGGTACTAGTATGGTTTATGTTGCACCATCCATTTTGTCGGCCGACTTTGCGAAGCTGGGCGAAGAAGTACGGAATGCGGAGCAAAGCGGAGGCGACTGGATTCATATTGATGTGATGGACGGGCATTTTGTTCCCAACATTACCCTGGGGCCTCTTGTGGTTCAGGCGATTCGCCCTTACAGCAAGCTTCCGTTTGACGTGCACCTTATGGTTGAGCATCCAGAACATTATGTCGCAGCTTTCGCCGAGGCGGGGGCGGATTATATTTCAGTACACGTTGAAACATGCCCGCATTTGCACAGGGTACTCGGACTTATTCGGGAGAGCGGGGCTAAGCCAGGCGTTGTACTCAATCCCGCGACGCCTCTTTCCTTCATCGAACCGATTCTAAATGAAGTGGAACTGGTGTTGATTATGACTGTGAATCCTGGGTTTGGCGGCCAACAGTTCATTCCTTCTACATTAGATAAGATCAGGAAGCTTAGAGCAATGCTGAATGAGAAGGGGCTATCCGAGGTTCATATTGAGGTGGATGGCGGTATTAATCCTGACACAGCACCGCTGGTCATTGAGGCCGGTGCCAATGTGCTTGTCGCAGGCAATGCGGTATTTGGACAAGCGGATCGAGCGGCCGCAATCAAAGCAATCAGAGGGATTTAATCTTTGCTGTTTGCCTAAGACAGGCATAGCGGCGCGGTTTTTCGCATAGATATGGTTACATGAGAGCAGGTTGGCAGCGGGTATAAAGGGCTGCATGGTTTGCTAAGGCAAAGCTCATGTGGCCATATCTTTTTTTGTACGCCGTTTATCACCGCCATCGCACAGTCCACATAGGATGACACATCTTAAGACAACGCTAAGGAGGGGTAGATATGAAATTCTACACGTTCAAACTGCCGAAATTTCTAGGTGGCTTTGTAAAAGCCGTGCTTAACTCTTTTCAGAAAAATTAAGGTTGCGAGAGAAGTCCGGCTGTCGCCATTTGCGGCGCAACGGGATTTATGAAATGCTCCATCTCTTTCGGTATTCTGATGTGTAATAATCGGGATAACCGAAAGCGGGGAGTTTTTGCGGCGGAAAGAGGAGTCTGGTCGGAGTCTTGTGGTAATCTTTCCATACAACAGCGGAAACGAAAAAAAGCACCCTAGGGTGCTTTTTTAGTGCTAATCGTCGTTTAACAATTAAACGCGTTGTACTTTGCCGGATTTAAGAGCACGAGTGCTAACCCATACGCGCTTAGGCTTACCGTCCACTAGGATACGAACCTTCTGAACGTTGACGCCCCAAGTGCGTCTTGTTTTATTATTAGCATGGGAAACGTTGTTTCCTGTGCCAGGAGCTTTGCCTGTAACATAGCATTTGCGAGACATCTACTACACCTCCCTCATCAAAGAAACCGTAACATAAAAACACTTAAACATAATATCATTGTTATTGGGCAACTGTCAATGATTTGTGCTTATGAGTTTTTACGGGGAGAGGGTCTGTCAGCTACAGGGACTAAGGGCATACAAGCTTGGCAAAACTTGTGTGAGGTGATGTAATACTTACCTTTTTGTGCACATTATAGTACAATGGGATTTAGTCCATAATATCTGAAAAGGAGTTGGTATAGCATGCCGATTCAACTAGACAACGAATTAGGTAAAGTTCATATCTCTGACGAAGTAATTGCCGGTTTAGCTGGCTCTGCTGCACTCGAGAATTATGGGCTGGTCGGAATGGCTTCACGCAAATCATTGAAGGACGGGATCGCTGAACTATTGGGACGTGAGAACCTTGGCCGTGGGGTAGAAATCCGCAGGGAACAAGAAGGGCTACATATTGACTTATATGTCATTGTCAGTTATGGTACTAAAATATCAGAAGTGGCCCATAACATTCAAAACAAAGTGAAATATATACTGAATGATGTCGTCGGACTTCACGTGGATTTCGTAAATATCTTTGTGCAAGGCGTTCGCGTATCTCGTTAGGAAGGGGAATTTCAGCTTGAGTAAGCGCTTTATTAATGGAACGGATTTTACAACTATGGTGGTCACGGGGGCCAGGAATCTGGATATCCACGCGGCGGATGTGAATGCACTCAATGTGTTTCCGGTGCCGGATGGAGATACAGGAACCAATATGAATCTGACAATTACCTCGGCGGTTGAGGATTTGAAAGCGAAAACTTCACCGCATTTGGGGAAGTCCGCGGAAATTCTGTCCAAGGGTTTGCTTATGGGCGCTCGCGGAAACTCCGGGGTTATTTTGTCACAGCTGTTTCGAGGATTCGCTAAATCGGTAGCCGGTATGGATCAAGCAGGTCCGGCGGAGTTTGCCGCGGCATTGCAGTCCGGTGTGGACATGGCTTATAAAGCTGTAGTTAAACCGGTTGAGGGCACTATCTTAACGGTTGCTAAGGAAGCGGCCAAGCATGGCGTCTGGTACGCAAGACGCGCGACCGATATGCTTGATCTGATGGAAGCCGTATTGAATAAAGCGAATGAAGCTTTGGCCAACACGCCGAATTTGTTGCCGGTACTGAAGCAAGTAGGTGTAGTGGATTCCGGCGGTCAAGGTCTAGTTTATATCTATGAGGGATTTGTCAGAGCCTTGAAAGAAGGCGGATCGACAACTACTGTCACAGATTATACGTTGGATGCCAGTTACACGAATTCGCAAGCGAACACAGCACCAGTCAAGACGGTTCTTCCTTCCCCCGCGCAGGCAACGAAAAGCGCGCAAGCACAACTCGATACGGATGCGATTGAATTTTTCTACGACATGGAATTTTTTATTAATCGTTCTACAGGAGCGTTTGATCATATTGCCTTTGACGAGGAAGCTTATCGCAAAGCGTTGGGACAGGACGGCGATTCCATTATCGTCATCGACAGCGGCGATTATATTAAGGTCCACGTTCATTCCCGCAAGCCAGGGGATGTATTTAATGTATCCTTGAAATACGGCGAATTGACACGGATGAACATATTGAACATGCGTGATCAGCACAGAGATCTGCTTGCGGATGAATTCGATACGGCTGATTTCTATGAAGAACAGGAAAGCCAGCCCGCGGCGATTCAGCCTTACGGTATGATTGCCGTATCCATGGGCGAAGGCATCTCGGAAATTTTTAGTTCGCTCGGTGTGGATATCATCCTATCCGGCGGTCAGACGATGAATCCAAGCACGGAAGATTTCGTAACAGCCGCTTCGGAGATTGATGCAGCTACAATTTACATTTATCCTAACAATTCCAATATTATTCTTGCTGCTCAGCAAGCGAAGGACCTGGTGGAGGATAAAGAGATAATTGTTATCCCGACCAAGACGATTCCGCAAGGAATTGCCGCGGCGCTGGCATTTAACCCGGATGATTCAACAGAGAACAATACATCGGGGATGACGGAAGCGTTGAACCGGATCACATCCGGACAGATTACCTTTGCTGTCCGCGATACTCAAATCGACGATCTTGAAATTAAATCGGGTGATTATCTTGGTTTGAAGAATAACAAGATTGCCGTGAATCACCCGGATTTACTTGAAACCGCCAAAGCTTTGCTTCAAGAGATGATTGTGAACGGGGACGAAATCGTAACTATTCTTACGGGCGAAGATGCTAACGAAGAACAGACGAACGAGATTAAGTCATTTCTGGCGGTGTCTTATCCGAATGCGGAACTTGAGCTTCATGCAGGCGGTCAACCTTTATATTATTATATTTTCTCAGTTGAATAAGAGCGGACGTATTCTCTAAATGAGGTGAGCGGAATGTCTACCATCCGGATCGTAACGGACAGCACGGCCGATATTCCTGAAACTGTGCGTACAGAATTAGGAATTGAGATGGTTCCCCTGAAAATCAATATCGACGGGACTACCTATCTGGATAATGTAACTTTACATCCGGATCAATTTTACCAAATGTTACCCAGGGCCTCCGCCACCCCGCAAACATCGCAGCCATCGCCGGCAGAGTTTCTGGAAGTGTACACCCGTATCCTTTCGGAAACGCCGGATGTACATATTATTTCTATTCATGTTTCCTCCCGTTTCAGCGGAACTTATCAATCGGCGACAATCGCGCGGTCGATGTTAGAGGATGAATCGAGGGTAACCGTTGTCGATTCTCTTTCGGCTACGTATGGAATCGGTGTACTGGTAACGGCTGCGGTCAGGGCTGCCCAAGAAGGCAAAAGCGTAGAAGAAATTGTGGCCTTGTCGGCACATTTGCGCAAGAACACGAAGGTATACTTTCTTGTGGACACGCTTGAATATTTACAAAAAGGCGGCAGAATCGGCAAAGCGGCAGCTCTGTTCGGTTCACTCCTGAATATTAAACCGATCTTGTCCATAGATAACGACGGTGAAGTCTTCTCGCTTGATAAAGTAAGAGGGCAGAAGAAAGCCATGTCGCGCATCGTTGACATTATTAAACAGGATTTCGGGGATGACCCCATCACCATTGCGGTTGAGTATACGACCTCACAGCTTCCTGCGGATGAGATGGCAAGCTTGATTCACGCGAGCGCCAATGTGCTTTCCACGCAATATACTTGGATCGGCCCAGTAATCGGAACTCATGCCGGCCCGGGTACGGTCGGCGTCATTGTGACGAGGGTGTAGCGATGGTGAAACTTGCTACGGTCCCTGTCAGTCAAGTCGCCGGTATTGGCGCGCAGAAAGTGAAGGAGCTAGAGTCTTTCGGGATCCGGTCGGTATTGGATTTGTTGGAGTACTTCCCGTTTCGGTATGAAGACTATAGGCTGCGTGAACTCTCGGAAGTGAAAGACGGGGAGAAAGTGACCGTAGCCGGGACTATTTATTCGGAAGCTGTATACCAGCGTTATGGAAAGAAGTCCCGAACTTCCTGCAGAGTTATGATTGACTCAACGTTGGTTACCGCAGTGTGGTTCAATCGCCCTTATCTTAAAGATAAGTTAACCCCAGGCATTGAAATACAGCTAACAGGCAAATGGGATATGAAAAGGCTGCAAGTGACGGTTTCGGAATCGGAATTCCCCGGCAACGGGGGACCGGCCCAATCCGGAACCGTGCAGCCTGTTTATTCTGTGGGAGGTACCCTTACGCAGAAGTGGATGCGGAAGTCCATCACCCAGGCGTTAAAGCAGTTCGGTGAAATCATTGAAGAAGTCATACCTGAGTTCATCATGAAGAGCAATCATTTCATGCCGCGTAAAGAGGCCATTCGCATTATTCATACACCTGCCGACACGGCGGAGGGAAAGCAAGCGCGAAGAAGGCTGGTTTATGAGGAACTGTTCCTGTTCCAGCTGAAGCTGCAGGCTTTTCGAACGCTAAACCGGAGCCGCGCGGATGGTTTGGTCCACGGCTATGACAATGAAGAGTTGCGCGCTTTTATTCAATCCCTCCCTTTTGAACTAACGGAAGCTCAAAAGAAGGTGATTGCCGAAATTATACGTGATCTTCGTCAGCCATACTGCATGAACCGGCTTCTTCAAGGGGATGTGGGGGCTGGGAAAACGATTGTCGCGGCCGTGGCTCTATTCGCAGCCGTTAAATCCGGCTACCAAGGCGCGCTCATGGTACCTACGGAAATTCTGGCTGAGCAACATTCGCGTTCGTTGCAGAAGCTTTTTGAACCCTTCGGTGTACAGGTAGGCTTACTGACCGGTTCCGTGACCGCGGCGCGGCGTCGGGATACATTGGCGTCACTGCAGATGGGCCTGATTGACATCATTATAGGTACTCATGCCTTGATTCAAGAAGATGTGTATTACCGCAATCTAGGTTTGGTTGTAACCGATGAGCAACACCGGTTCGGTGTAAATCAACGGAGCATTTTGCGCCGTAAAGGGATGAATCCCGATGTTCTCACCATGACGGCAACGCCGATTCCCCGCACATTGGCCATCAGCGCGTTTGGGGATATGGATGTGTCCACCATTCGAGAATTGCCCAAAGGTCGCAAACCCATCGAAACTTACTGGGTCAAGCATGACAAGCTGGAGCGGGTATTAACCTTTATCCGTAAGGAAGTATCGCAGGGACGGCAAGCTTACGTCATTTGCCCGCTTATAGAAGAATCGGATAAGCTTGAATACCAGAATACTTTGGATGTCCATGCGCAAATGCAACATGCCTTTCCGGATCTGAAAGTGGGACTGCTCCACGGCCGGATGCCCTCTGGGGAAAAGGATGAGACGATGCGCTTGTTCAGTACGGGCGAGACGCATTTGCTTGTGTCCACTACGGTAATTGAAGTAGGTGTGGATGTACCCAATGCGACGTTGATGGTCATTTATGACGCGGAACGGTTTGGCTTATCCCAACTTCACCAACTAAGAGGACGAGTTGGACGGGGAGCCCATCAGTCGTACTGTATTCTGATGGCGGACCCCAAATCCGAAGTAGGCAAAGAGCGGATGAAGGTCATGACCGAGACGAACGACGGCTTCGAAATTGCGCGGCGCGATTTAGAACTGCGCGGCCCCGGTGATTTCTTTGGCACAAAACAAAGCGGCATTCCCGATTTCCGGTTGGCTGATCTTTCCGTAGACTTTGAAGTGCTGGAACAAGCCCGGGACGACACGGCGGAGCTGGTGGCGCAAGAGGATTTCTGGACGGCCGCCCCTTACGTTGCCCTGAGGCATTATTTACAACGGGAGCAAATTTTTCAAGGGGAGTTAATGGATTAAGGACTGAAGCATCAACTGACAAGCTGTCTTTGCATAGGATGTAAAGATGGAGGGATGCGACAATGAGTTACATTAAATACGGAATCTCACCTGATTTCGTGGAACGTGTAAAGTTGAAAATGAAAAATCCGCTCGTCAAAGATCGTGTAGGTGCCGTGTTGGACGGTGTGACCAAATCAGACCTGCAAGACCGCGTGAAAGTAAAACGTTTACTTGGAAAAGTGGCTGCGGTTCTCGGAGAGAAATTGACTTCGCAACAAGAAGAGAATTTAATTCAGTTTGTGCTTGCGCAGAAAATAGATCCGAAGAACACATTTCATCTGCTAAAGCTATGGGGTATGTTCCGTTAAGGAACGCGGGTATATTGAAATCACTAAGGATGAAAGTTGTCCTTAGTGATTTTTTTGATATAGGTGTATGTTATAATCATGCTAATACAAGACGTGAAGGAGACAACAGCATGGGATGGATATGGTTTTTTGCGTTTTTAATCGTTGCATCCATTACGTGGGTAACTCTCTGGGTGACGAATAAGGCCTACTCTAGGAAATGGGAAGATCCGGATAACGATTAGTTTCGGTCGTTTCACTGAAATGGCGTCGATATAAGTTTTCTCGATTGGGTTACATTAGAAGAGTATGTGATTACGGTTTGGGAGGACGAAATGTTGCGTAAAACAAAGATTGTTTGCACCATCGGACCATCGGTTGAAGATCCGGCAATGTTAAAGCGCATGCTGGCTGCCGGTATGGATGTAGCACGGTTGAATATGGCTCACGGCTCTCATGAGGAACATGGCAAAAGGGTGCGTGACATTCGTCAAGTCTGTGAAGAAACAGGAGACGCTATCCCGATTATGATGGATATTAAAGGTCCTGAGGTTCGGGTCGGCGTCATGAAAGAGGGCTCTGTTCTGCTTATCGAGGGAACCCGTGTGGTGTTGACAACCGAGAGGGTGGAAGGCGACTCAGAACGTATCCCCGTGACCTATTCCAATTTGGCTAAAGATGTACATGCGGGGGCCACCATTCTGATTGATGACGGACTTCTCGAGCTTCGGGTTGAGCGGACGACGGAGACGGAAATGCACTGTCTCGTGGTTGCCGGGGGAGTGCTGAAGAGCAAGAAAAATTTGAATGTTCCCGGAGTTCAAGTTCGCTTGCCGAATGTCACGGAGCAAGATGTGGCTCATGTGAAATTCGGAGTTGAAGCAGGGATTGATATGATTGCCGCATCCTTCGTCCGAAGCGCGCAGGCGGTGCTGGAGATACGTGAATTGCTGGAGAGGCATGGCGCGCCACATATCCAGATTATCTCCAAGATCGAAAACCATGAGGGTGTTGAACGCATTCAGGAAATCATTGCCGCTTCCGACGGCGTAATGGTAGCGCGCGGTGATCTCGGTGTGCAATTGCCATCGGAGGAAATTCCTATTGTTCAGAAGGAAATTATCCGACTTTGTAATGAGGCGGGCAAGCCTGTTATTACCGCGACGCAAATGCTGGATTCCATGCAATGGAATCCACGGCCTACGCGAGCGGAAGCCAGCGATGTGGCGAATGCGATCTTGGACGGTACGGATGCGGTCATGCTGTCAGGCGAATCCGCAGCGGGTAAGTATCCGTTGGAAGCGGTCGGCACCATGGTGCGCATTGCCCTCGAAATGGAGGGAGCGTCCGACATTGCCCAATCAGCGGCAGCGCCTGTGCATGGAACCATGGCTGACAGCGTGACGGAAGCCGTGGGGGAATCGGTTGCGCGCATTGCGGATGCGTTAGGGGCGAAGGCCATTCTGACACATTCATTCAGCGGCTTTGCCGCCCGCATGACGGCGCGACAAAGACCTAATGCGCCGATTGTGGCGGTTACCCCGTCCGAGCATGTTCGCCGTTGTCTTCGCCTGGTACGCGGGGTCATTCCTGTGCTGGGTGAATCCGTTACTTCTACGGATAATTTGTTCCGCGTGTCTATTGAAAGCGGGAGCAGGCTGAGCTTTATCCGTGAAGGTGACACCGTTGTCATCACGGCTGGAATACCGACGGGAAGCTCGGGTTCGACCAACTTGATTAAAGTGCACCGTGTAGGAGAAGATGTTTAACGAGCTTTCATAACATTGGTCCTAGGTACAACCTCATATGCGTCGTTTTCCCTGTTATAGTATAATAGTGGAAATAGCTGAACGCGAAACATGGGGGTACGGGATGCTTAAATTATTTCTTAGCTCAACGATCCGTGATCTGTATTACGTTCGGTCCGTGTTGGCCAACGCTGTAGAGAACGAGCTCGGACATCAAGTGGCCATATCGGAATCGTACGATTTTGATATGACGAATGAAGGAATTATTGAAAGCTGTCTCAGGGAAATTGACGGTTCCGATGTTTATATTCTGATTCTGGGAAAAGAAGCGGGCAGTATCATCACGGAGCGCGGCATTTCAATTACACGGGCTGAATACAGGCATGCGCTCGCTGCCAGCAAACCGGTATTCGTACTAATCCAGCAAGAGGCCTGGACGCTGCACCGGGATCAGTCATCCAGTCTGACCGCCGCACAACATGACTTCATCCGGGAAGTCTCCGATTCCTTCAAGCATAACGTTCACCCCTTTGTCAGGCCGGATGAAGCGTATCGGTATATTCGCGCCCAATTGTCCGTATTGTTGAAGAATTATTTGAAGATTGGTTTATCGGTGCCCCGTTTACATGATATAATAAAGAAATATAAAGAGTTCAGCTCCATGAACTACTTGTTTCAATCCATGATCCAGTACAGCTGGCATTTCGACGGGGATTTCGAACGGTTACTGTCGGTGTTCTCCGGCGAAATTGTTACGGGCACCCTGCGGGACCATCTGCACTTCGCAGAGCTGTCACCTATTTCGGGAGCTACCTTATACGTGTTGGATGAGGAAGAGAATGAGCTGATTAAAGTAGGCTCTTGCGGCAATGTGGGCGGACGCCATTCGTTCCGGCTGGATGACCGGGAAAGCTACGTGTCAGGTACGTATTTAAGCGCGCAGGTGAAATTGTTTCAACGCAAGGATCTGGGCCGTACGGAATGTATGATGTGTATGCCCCTGGCTGCGAATTTCGTGCTTACCTTGCATTTCTTCATTATCGGGGGAAGTGCCGATGCTGTGCCTGACGGGTTTATTCTGGATAAAATATTGGATAATAATAAGATGAGGTTTGATTATCTTAATTTATACTTGGAAAGGACGGATAGCGTATGAATATGAAGCCGCATGGTCTTCGGCTGGTGAAAGCTCAAGGCATGAAGCTGCCGTTTCGGACGATTCGCAGCGGGCTGTCGAGAAGGCGGATGTCTTCTTCCGAAGCGAGACGGAAGACGTTCACAGCGGGTCCGTCCGTTCTCAAGTCTGAGGCGGTCATCCGTGAAGTGGCCAGTAAAGAGCATGTCTTCGGCACGCCGGACGGCATTATATTTAAAGTGTAGAAGAGAAGCGGATGCTTCTCTTCTTTTTTTATGTGGCGTTTGTGCCCCTTCAAGGTTCAAGGAGCAAGCGTAATATCGAGCACTTCCTCCAGCGCGACTACAATCTTTGTTTCGCCATGGCGCAGATGAAGCTCGCGGGCCAGCGGATCAATTTTCACTACGCTCCCCTGAACGATTCGAGATTCAAGCGGATCGTACAGCGTCACCGCGATGGGCAACGCGTGCATGACGGCATCCGCAATGGCTTGCGACAACTCTTGCAGTCGTTGCTCATCAAGCGCTGGCCGGATCTTATCTTCGAGCTTGCTGCGGTGCCGCAGAATCTGCTCCTTATGCTCAGGCAACATCATCCGGCTGGATTCCCACAGCAGGTTACGACCTGTTGTCAGCTTGTTTATCTTCGGTTTCATACGCGAAAGTCACCTCCTCCCAAAGCTGCATATGCAGTTTGCGTCTACTTGTAGTGCCCGCCGATCTTGACGGCGCGCTCGAACACCTGCCCCGCCTCCGTCAGCGAAGCCGCCTTGAAGATCGAGGCGGTGCCGTACTTGCTCTTGATTGAATCAATCGCGCAATCCAGCTTTCGTTCCCGCTCCAAATCGCGGAACAAATCCAACTGAAACGCCTCCGCACCGGTGAGCTGCGACAAGTTCACGTGGACACTGCGGACCGGCTCGCCGTCCCAGTGCTCCTCGAACAGCTTGCACGCGCTCTCGTACACGTCCTTGGCGCTGCAGGTGGGCTGCGCCTGTTTCATCTGACGGTGGAATCCCGTCGGATGATCGTAGTCCGCCCCGCGGCAGCCGGCGGACACGGTCGCGCCCATGAGCCCCTTGCTGCGCGCGCGGCGGCACACCTCCTCGCTGAGCTCCAGCAACACGACACGAATGTCCTTCATCGTGGCGTAATCGCGCGGGAGCGTCATCTGGTGGCCGACGGCTTTCTGCTGCTCATGGGTGCGGGGCGTAACGGGCGACGAATCCTGCCCGTTCGCCGTAAGCCACAGCACGTGGCCGTTAATGCCCCACAGCTGCTGCAACCGCGGCAGCGGATAGGCGGCGAGATCGCCGACCGTGTGAATGCCCATGCGCTCGAAGTGCCGCCGCATTCGGCTGCCGACACCGAAGAGACCCCCGATGGGCAGCTTCCACATGTCGGTTGCTACGCGCTCCCTCGTCAGCCAGAAGATGCCGCCCTCCCGCTTCTTGGCGAAGTTGTCGCACGCCGTCTTGGCGAGAATCTTATTGGGTCCGATCCCGACACGGGCAATGACGCCGGTTTCCTCGAGGATCGCGTCCTGAATTCGCGCGGCCAGCACCTCCGGCTCCCCGAACAACGCAAGGCTGCCGGTTACGTCCATAAACTGCTCATCGATGGAGAAAGGCTCGACGAGATCGGTGAACCGCTCCATAATTCGCGTGATCTTAAGTGAAACGTTAATATACTCCTGCATCCGCGGTCGGACAACGACGAGATCGGGGCAGGAACGAACGGCTTCCCCCAACCGCTGCGCCGTGCTTGCACCCAGCTTCTTCGCCAGCGGGCAGGCGGCAAGAACAATACCGGAGCGCCGCGCCGGATCCCCGGAAACGACCAAGGGGCGATCACGATATTCAGGGCGGGCCGCTTTCTCCACACTCGCGTAAAAGCTCTGCATGTCTACAAGGAAAATAACACGATCCTTCACGAAAACCCTCCTTTCTGGAAATATAAGAACACCTGTTTGCTATAGTATATGTATTATAAGACCGAATATGTGTTCGTGTATAGTGGAAAAAGTTGTTCGTATGTCTAAATCGTTTGGGATCCCTTATGCGATGAAGATTTTGTAAATAGTGGGATGGAGGTGTATGGAAAGGAAGGAAACGTAATACATATCGGGAATGTTAATTTGTAAAAATGTGAACCAAAGAAAGGAGGGCTACAAGATGCGCACTGGGGAATGGATGATCCTCATCTTGTGCTGGGGCTTGATCATCCAGTCATGGAGGGGAGCTTGGCCGGCGGGATTCGGAGGCGCGGCGGGTAAAGCGGCTGTTATTGGTATTATAAGCACAGGGATTGTTCTTCACGCCGTCACGGAAGGGTTGCGCTGGCAGATGGTGCCGCTCTATATCATTCTGCTGGGCTTCGCCTCACGGGACGTCATCCGTCTTGTACGGGTAAAGCCGCTCCAGCGAAAAGGCGGCTCGCTTGAAGCGTCTCACGGAAACGCGTTTCACGCTCGTCCGCAATCCAGGAGCCGCATATGGACAGGAATACAAGCGGGTACAGTAACCGTCGGGTTGCTGCTGGCATCCGCGTTGCCGGTCCTGTTGCCCGTGCCCCGACTACCGGAGCCCGACGGGCCCTATGCGATAGGGACGTTGACGTACCATTGGGTCGACCGTGACCGACAGGAAACGTTGGCTCCCCGGAGCGTAACGGCCGGTCCCCGGGAATTGATGGCGCAGATCTGGTATCCGGCACAGTTAAATGGCAAAGAGACGCGTCAGGATTACGCGCCCTATGTGCCTGATTTATCCCGTTGGTCGAGAGCGGTTGCGGGAGAATACCCTGTGCCGGCATTTCTCCTGTCTCATCTGTCGCTGGTAAAGACACATGCAGTAAACGGGGCGGAGGTTAGCGAAGAACGGGAGCGTTACCCGGTTATCTTGTTCTCGCACGGCTTCCCGGGAACGCGCTTCACGAATGGAGCACAATTGGAGGAGTGGGCAAGCCAAGGGTTTATTGTCGTTAGCATCGAACACGCGTACAGCGCGCTGGCGACCGTCTTTCCGGACGGCCGAACGGCGATGTTATCCCAGGGTGTGCCTGAATTTACAGACAATGAAGGGTGGGACGAATTCATTACCGAGGTGTGGACGGAAGATGTCCGTACGGTGCTCAAAGAGCTAAAGCAGGTGAATCGTCAAGACCCGCACGGGATGTTGACGGATAAGCTGGATCTGGAGCGGATCGGCATGGCGGGGCATTCCTTCGGCGGAGCGACCGCAGTACAGGCGTTGATGGCGGAGCCCGACATGAAGGCGGCCCTGAACATGGATGGTTCCTTGTTTGGCGGAGTGGCCCCGGCAGGCGGAATCGGCAAACCGTTGCTGATCATGACCGCACGGGGAAGAGGTACGCAACCTGGAGAGAATGCAGAAGAGCCAACCGACGCTCAATTGAAGGAACAAGGAATTAACCGCGAAACGTATCAATTTATAGTGAAGGAAATGCCTAAACGAAAAGCGAGAGCTCTGCGTGGCGGAGGGTTGGAGCTTACGATAACGCCCGCATCCCATATGAGTTTCTCCGACTATCATCTGCTGTCCCCGTTGTTAGCCTGGATGGACGGTGTGGAACCGATGAAAACAAATCAAACGATCAATAACTATGCCACCGCCTTCTTCAAAGCCCATCTATATGGAACGGCTGAGGCGCTATTGAAACCGGGAAAAACTGCAGGAACAACGCCGGCAGGGGAATCGGAAGTGCTCATCAAGTATTAACTGAACAACTCAAGCAAGTGTTTTAACGGCGGGGAAAGCCATTTGCGGCGGTGATAAATCACCTGGGTGTAAATCCTGATGTCGGGATGATTAAAGGGCAGAACCGCCAGCTTTCCCTCAGCCGTCTCCGCTTCAACCGCAATTCGAGGCACAAGCGCGATGCCAAGCCCGTAGCTGACGCATTGCTTGATCGCTTCCAAGGAACTGAGCTCGAATGAGGAACGGAAATGAACGCCCTCCTTCCGGAACGTTTTCTCAAGAAGAGATCGGTAGGTGCAGCCGAGCTCCGTGACGATAAACGTTTCGTGCTCAAGATCCTGTATGGTGATAGGGGGAAATGAGACGAAGGGATGGTCCGCCTTGGCGATCAGTACAAGCTCTTCCTGACGCAGAATGACGGTATGTAGATCGGGATCAGTATAAGGTTGGTCCAAGATAATGCCAATATCGTTTCTTCCGTCCAGCACGCTCTCAATGATCGTTGATTCGACGCCGGGGTGAAGACCGATTTTTACCTGAGGGTAATGCTGCCCGAAAGCTTGAAGCATAGGAGGTAAATAGAAGGCGGCCAGCGATTCGATTGTGGCGATCGTTACCACGCCCCCGCCGTAAGACGATTGAGAGATAACATCTTTGGATTCCGAAAGCAATGTGAGAATGTGATCCGCGTATTTTAACAACTCCGTTCCCGCTAAAGTCAGCTTCATCTTTCGGCCGATCCGGTCGAACAGAGGGGTTCCATATTCTTTCTCCAGTTTCTGAATTTGAGCGGTGACACTGGATTGAGCATATCCCAAAGATTCGGCGGCGCGGGTAAAGCTCTGAAACTTGGCGACTTCACGAAAGGTTTCCAAATAAGCGGTTTCCAACTCAGCCAGTCCTTTCCAAAAATCCTTAATCGGAAACTTCGATTACAATCATCGAATATTATAGATAACGTCGATAACATCTTCTATGATAATCTAAAAATATTAAGATGCATAGGAGGTTTTTCAGGTGAAAACAGAAACGGATTTAAGATACCCCATCGGCAAGTTTGTCTACTCCGGTCCGGCAACAGCGGAGCAATGTTCGATCTGGATTCATGAGATCGCTGCCCTTCCGACGCTGCTTGCGGAGGTTCTGGAAGGTTTGACGCAGGAGCAGTTGGACACACCCTACCGCGAAGGGGGCTGGACACCTCGTCAAGTAACGCATCACTTGGCGGACAGTCATATCAACTCTTACGTGAGGTTTAAATTGGCGCTGACGGAAGAGATGCCTGTCATTAAACCTTATGAGGAGCAACTATGGGCTGAACTTCCCGATTCGAGCCTGCCTGTGGAAGTTTCGCTGCGCTTGCTCATGAGCTTGCACAAGCGTTGGACGGTGCTGCTTCGTTCCTTGGGAGAACAGGACCTTGCGCGGACGCTGCTTCATCCCGAGTCCGGGGAGCATACGGTTGAAAGTCTGATTGGGTTGTACGCCTGGCACGGCTTGCATCACGTCGCGCACATCGCGGATCTTCGGGAACGCGAAGGCTGGAACAAATAATAATACGGATGTGTTAAATGATGTACTCCCGGTCACGGCCGGGAGTACATCATTTTGGCGAAGGAAGCGATTTAGGGTATAATGACTAACAAAACGTAAGGAAAGTGAGTGTATGCATGTTATTTAATGTTAAACCGCGCATGGATGAACCTGAAGTTCAAGAGGTGCTGGCTTGCGCCGTATTCCCCGATCCCGAAGAGATTCAAGCCGTCATGGAGACTTATAGAAGGAACGAGAGTCATTCCCTGTTCGGCTATGCCTCAGAGGGGGATCTTGTGGCCGTTGCCGGCTTTCGTGCGGAGCCGCAACGCAAACTGGTTATTCAACATATGGCGGTACACCCGCATTCCAGAGGCGCGGGGTTCGGCAGGGGCATTCTGCTTGAAATGCTGGAAGCGTTCAAACCGAAGCAGATCATTGTCGAAACGGATGAAGTAACCGTTGATTTTTTCCGTAACGTAGGTTTCCGAGTGGAAAGCTTGGGAATTTCAGCCTCCGGCATAGAGCGCTTTCAGTGTATTTACGATGCGGAAGCGGAAGAATAGATTAGAAATAAATAACAGAGCAGGAGCCTGCATCATGAATAAGTGTACGATAGCGATCGTTGTGGCCCATCCGGATGACGAGGCCTTCACGGCGGCCGTGGCGCTGCATGAAGCCGTGCGCCGGGGACATAAAGCGGTCGCGCAGTATGCCACATACGGAGAAGCCGGTAAAACAGGCAGAATGGGTAAGATGTCCAGGGACCAATTAATAGAGCAACGCAAGAAAGAATTGAATCAGGCAGCGGATATCATCGGGATTGAGGAAATTCAATACTTGGGATATCCTGACGGAAAACTGGACGAAGTGAACCGTGAAGTGCTGACGCAAGCCGTAGTCGATTTTCTGAACACATGCAAAGCGGAGATTGTGTTAACCTTTCCGGAAGACGGACTGAGCGGGCACAGGGACCATACAGCGATTCATCATGCGGTTAACGCGGCTGTTGAAGGCGGGCAATGCCGGTATGTTCAGAAACTGTATTATTTCGGCGGACCCGTGTTGATCGGCGCCGGACACATTCCAAGTGTGGTTATAGATACCAAATTGCACCCAGAAGTGAAAAGGAAATCCCTGGTCGCCTTTGAATCTCAGGTATTGTCCGTGGAGCGAGTATTCGGTGATTTGAGGCAACCGGGTGCGCTGGTGCTTCCGGCGATGGCCTACGAAAGGTTTATATTAAAGTGGAAGCGGGGAGACCTTTTTCCGGCGATACACGAGTCATTTTTGACAGATGATTTAATATAAATTCCAGAAACTTCTTCAAGAGTGAATTAATGTATGCTATAGTGGCATAGAATTTTTTTTACTTTAGAAAGGGTGAAAGAAGCATGATGTTGTCTGACGATTTGGGTTGGTTGTCGATACTTCCCGTATTTATGTTAATTATTTACATTGGAATGATCGGGTTATCGATTTATGGTTTTGTTCTGTTTGTGAAGCTGGCAAGACGGGGTATTAGAGTTATGGATTTATATCTTCAGGACAAAAATGAACGAAAGCCGGGACCGCCGTCCTTATAGTTTTATTGGTGCATTAAACTCGAAGGGGAATAGTCGCAGGCGGTGAACGCATACTAGTAGGGGCTCCAAACTAACTTACAAAGGATGATTAAACCATGGCGACGGTTCTTTATATTACCGCACACCCGAATGACGAGCGGGCATCTTACAGTATGGCCGTAGGCAAGGAGTTTATCGCTGCTTACCGTGAAGCGAAACCGCAGGATGAAATTGTTCATCTGGATTTGTACAAAGTCGACATTCCCCACATTGATACAGACGTCTTTAGCGGTTGGGGCAAACTGGCTTCAGGGACGGAATTTTCCGCATTGTCGGAGGAAGAGAAACGAAAAGTGGGTCGTTTGGGCGAGTTGGTTGATCAGTTTGTGGCGGCGGACAAGTACGTTTTCGTAAATCCGATGTGGAACTTCTCGTTTCCTCCTCTGATGAAAGCTTACATTGACTCCATCTGTGTAGCCGGCAAAACGTTCAAATATACAGCCGAAGGACCGGTCGGACTTCTGAAAGACAAGAAGCTATTCCACATTCAAGCCAACGGCGGCGTCTATTCCGAAGGGCCCGCGGCGGATATCGAGTCGGGACATCGTTACTTGAACATCATTGCCGGATTCTTTGGAATCCCGTCGGTGGAGAAGCTGTTTGTTGAGGGAATGGCTGCCATGCCGGACCAAGCGGACACCATCAAAGCTAAAGCGATTGAGAAAGCCAAAGAAGCAGCCGCGCGTTTCTAACGATAAACCAAAGAAGCCAAGTCAGGTCAGGAAAAGACCGCTTGGCTTCTTTGGTTTAGAATAGAATAAGGCGAATTAGATCATTTTAATAGTAGTGCCGGTAAGCTTAAGCGCAAAAAATATCGGGCCCCGTCTCGCGACGAGGCCCTTCATGGGAGAGGAGAAACCGGATGAAGAACTTATGGGGAAACGTAAGTCTTCTCCGCGGTTGTCTTCGACATTCTCATGTCGATAATTATAGAATTGCCTTATTTCGGAAAAATATACATCGGTTCGAAAGGAGTTTTGAGGAATTCCCCTTTTTTTGTTCAAAAAGAGGGATTGTGGTACGATATCAAACAGGTCTAACTTAATACATAGTAATTTGAAATTGATGAGCAGGTGAGAGTTTGAGAGTGATTTCCGGCACGGCCAAAGGAAGATCGTTGAAAGCTGTTCCCGGTCAAGGGACACGGCCTACGACGGACAAAGTGAAAGAAGCCATATTCAGTATGATCGGGCCTTATTTTGACGGCGGCATGGTGCTTGATTTGTTCGCGGGTACAGGCGGGCTGGGCATTGAGGCGTTGAGCCGCGGAATGGATCAGGGAATTTTCATTGATATTGAGAAAAAGAGTCTGGATGTGATTCAGGACAATTTGAAGTCCACCCGTCTGGATGCCAAAGCCGAAACATATCGTAACGACGCAACACGGGCCCTGAAGGCGCTGGCGAAGCGCGGACTGACCTTCGACCTCGTATTCCTTGATCCGCCCTATCGAATGAAGCATGTTGAGGAATTGGTAAGCTACATGGAAGAGAATGCGCTGTTGGCAGAGGCTGCTGTTATCGTGGTTGAACATGACGCAAAGCACCACTACCCGGAACAGATGGGCGGCGCACAACAACATCGCCGTGTAGAATACGGAGAAATCGCGGTAACGGTATATCGCTTTACCAGGAATGTCGGCCAAACCCCAGACGAAATCGAGGAGAACGATCATGAACGAACAACCCATTAAACCATTAAAAATTGCGGTTTATCCCGGCAGCTTCGACCCCGTGACCATGGGACATCTGGATTTAATTCACCGCGCCGCGAAGCATTTTGACCACCTGGTGGTAGCCGTATTAAACAATACCAGTAAAAATCCGCTGTTTAGCGTCGAAGAACGCCTTGTTCTGTTAAGACAGGTCACGGCTGATTTGCCCAATGTGGAGATTGACAGCTTTCGGGACCTGCTGGTGAACTATATGAAAACCAAACAGGCTCATATTATTGTGCGGGGATTACGGGCTGTGTCTGATTTTGAGTATGAGCTGCAACTGGCTTCAACCAATCACAAGCTGAGTGAAGAGGTGGAGACGTTCTTTATGATGACCAACCCCAAGTACTCTTATCTCAGCTCCAGCATCGTGAAGGAAATTGCAAAGTTTAACGGACCGGTTCATGAACTGGTGCCGCCGCAAGTGGAAGAAGCGCTGAAAGCGAAGTATGCAGAGTTGAATCAAGAGTAGCGGAAATTTAAGTACAGCCTAGCCTATGTTCAAATATAACGTTCCTTCCTGATCTTTCGTACTATGACAATGAAAGTGGTTGCGAGCGGGATGGCAAGCATACAGGCAACCATGACAAACAGGGATTGCTGCAGCTGTGCTAACCCGATGCCGTAGGGAATGCCTTCCATTGCCGCCGCCAGCGGAGGCGGTTCAACAGAATTAAAGCTTGGTGCGGTGTCGGCAAGCCAACCGTTTAAAGGCCTCCAGACTAATAACGTAAGAAAAATGCATAGGGCGCTATGCATCAAACGATACAGGACAAAGGTGGCGTAGCGAATATCCGTGTCACGGATCAGGCTGCGCACTTGCGCGTGCATGGAAAGACCGCTCCACGCCAGAATGGCGCATACGGCGGCAATGCTCCACATGAAGGACAGGGAGCGGGCTTCATCTTGTCCGGCCGCGAAGGCGCCGAGATGAAGCTCGAGCCACCCCAGCACCAACGCGTTTGCATGGACGACCGTCAATCCAACGGGAGACAGCACGGCGGAAAGGGTGGCCGCGAGCATGGAGGTTACACTGCTCAGGTTCATAATGGCCGCAAACACGGAGAAGATCATCATCAAACCGCCAATGCTCATTAGCGTCTGAATTCCGCCGGCAACAGCGTCACCCAAGGCTTTGCCGAAGGATCTCCCGTCCTCTTCGCGCGCAGCCCTCATAGCGGTTAGGGAAGCGGATAAAATCCCGCTTGAAGCAGGAGGAGACATCGTTGTGCCCGGGGCGTTGGGAGACCTTGTATCGTTAAACAGGAATCTTGCAAGAATACCGGTCAGCAGGGCTGCCATATAATAGATCACTGCGATATACAAACCCGGCATCCGGCTGCCCATAAACCCTACAGAGATCACAGAGAATATGATAACGGGACCCGCCAAGTGGGAGATGCCCAACAACCGCTCAGCCTCGCCGCGGCTTATGATTCCGTCACGCCGTAATTTAGCCGTGACCTGCGCCCCGGAAGGCATCAAAGCCGACAAGCTGAGCGCCACCGCCCATCCTCCGATGCCGGGAACTCGAAATACGAGACGCATAACGGGGTCCATCCATACGCCAAGCGCATGCACGAATCCGAAAGCAATCAGCAGCTCGGACACCACCAAGAAGGGCAGCAGGGCGGGGAACACGATGGTCCACCAGATATGAAGACCTTTCAGGGAGGCTTGAAAGGCTTCATTCGGGAACAATAAAATACAAATAACCGTGAATACGGCCGCAAGAGCTGTCAGGACGGTCATGCCTTTACTATGCTTTCCGGGTACGGAACGAGACATGGGTGTTCCCCCTTGCTTAAGAATAGAGATGGTACATATGTACGCTGCCCCGTATCCCTTTAGACCAAGCCCCTAAGGAGTGAGATATAAAATATGAACGCGAGGAGAACGGGATTTCGTTTCGGATTTTTGCCGGCTTTCATCCTGGTTGCCGTCGTGGCCTATGTCCTAATTTATTTGCCTACACCGTATGTGATTTACAAGCCCGGATCCGCCGAAGAAATTAAACCGATGATCGCGGTGAATGAAGGCGAACTGCAAGAGAAAGGTACTTTCATGCTCACAACGGTTTCCTTAACATACTCAAATACGTTGCAATACCTTTACGCCCTTGTGAATCCTTATCAGGATATCGCCAAGAAAAGCCAGCTTTTAAGAGAAGGAGAGACGCGTCAGGAATACACGGAGCGTCAGGCCTATGTCATGCAGACCTCGCAGAGTGACGCCATTCAGGCTGCATATATGAAAGCGGGCATTCCTTATAAGAAGGTGACTCAATCTGTCGTTGTCCTTGAAACCAACGAAGGTATGCCGGCCGAGAAGGTGCTCCAGCCCGGGGATCGGCTGCTCGCCGTCGACGGACAGAGCATAACGGACGTCAATGATCTGTTGGGCAAAATCCGTGCGAAGAAAGTCGGCCAGTCTTTACAGCTCGACTATGAGCGCGGGAAGGAAAAGCGAAGCTCGAAGCTGCTCTTGGCCGCCTTGCCTCCTCAGCCGGGCGTAAAGAAACCGGCGAAGCCTCTGCCGGGCATTGGCATTATTCCCGCGGAATTGCAGTCCGTGGAGCCAAAGACGGGAAAGAAGAAAGTTACGATTAAAGCGGGAGAAATCGGCGGACCGTCCGCGGGGTTTATGTTCTCGATGGCGATTCTGAATCAATTGACGCCCGGCGATTTGTCGAAGGGGTATCGCATTGCAGGTACAGGTACGATCACACCGGATGGAAAGATCGGCGTCATCGGCGGGATCAAGCACAAAATTGTGGCGGCCGACCGGGAGAAAGCGGATATCTTCTTCGCGCCTAAAGATTTGGTTCCCAAAAAGGGAGAAGCCTTCGCCCCCGTGCTAAACACGTCAGAAGCAAAGGCGAGAGCCGAAGAGATTGATACGGCTATGAAGATTGTCTCGGTGGGCACGATCGATGAAGCGTTGGAATATCTGAAGAAATTACCGGTGAAAAAGTAAACGGCACGTCAAGTCGTTAAGACCTTTCGTACCGTTCTGATGATATGATAATGGGGGATTGGTAGTAGTCTCTCAACAAATCTTCGGATGC